>JAGGTJ010000025.1 GCA_021163815.1 Deltaproteobacteria bacterium
TATGCCTTCACGCATGACCAAACACTATGCCTTGTATATGAAGATTTTTACTTATCCATCGACTCGACTTTTTACAGGTTCATCAAAGGTGTTCTAAAACAGGGCGTAGCACAATGCAAGTATCCCTATAAAAAAGAAATTTCCTTCGACCAATGCTTCTGACAGTGTCCCGGGTTGGAGCCAGGCCTTATGATGTATCATGAGACATGTTGCCATGGTAATTACGGGAAGAATGAATAGAAGAACAGACAGATTCATTATTCCTGTCAGGATCCCGGTTGCAAGGCCTAATGCCGTTATGAACAGGATGGTATAAAGGACTGTTATGGTCCTTTTTTCTCCTATTATTATAGGCAGGGTGTTTGTGCCTGCAACCAGATCTCCCTGGGTCTGAAGGAGGTCCATGAAAAGGGCTCGTGCATAGCTCATAAAAAATACTATTACAGCAGAGAGTATGCCTGCAGAACTGACAGAATATTTACCTGACAACATTGGCAGTATGCCTATTGTTATTCCCCATGCCAGTGCCTCTGACAGGCTTCTTGCCCCTGGAATATCCTTGAGTTTTGAATACCTCAGTTTTTTCCTCATTGATTCTGGCACAACAGGAATATTGAATATAAAGCCAAAAAAACTTAATATGATTATAGCGCTGAAACACAGCCATCCCATTGTGTAAGAGATGAATATGGATGATAAAAAGGCTATACAACCAATGGCAATAAGAATTTTCCTGTGTTTTTCAAGAAAGATAGCACGTTCAGGATCATTGTATATACTGGCCTTCTTATCAAGAAAGCGATTAAAAACATGCATTGCATATATATAAAGTGCACTGAGCAGGGGAAATATAAGACGCAGTTTTTCTCCGGCCAATATGCCTGCTGCACAGGCGAGGCCAAAACCTCCTCCAGCTACGGCCAAATCACTTAACACAAGGAATCTTAATATCTTTTTTAACCAGTAAGCAGGGCTTGTTTTGTTTTCGTGAATTTCTTCCAGTCTTCTCGTAACCTTTTTGATCATCCATGTAGGAGTGGATGCACCGGCAGTAACCCCCACGGTCTTTATCCCTTCAAAATCCTTTTCGTTGATGTCTTTATCCGTCTCCACGTAAAACGTGGGCAGACCTGATTCCTTTGCAACCTCAAAAAGTCTTTGGGTGTTGCCGCTATGTCTTCCTCCCACTACTACAATTGCCTCTACCTTTCCTTTAAAGCCTGCGACTTCGTGCTGCCTTTGATTGGTTGCATCGCATATTGTGTTGAAGGTCAGTGCATCGGGGAATCGTTCTTTCAGCGCCCTTTCGATATCCTGAATCTTTTTTCCATCCTGGGTTGTCTGGGCTACCATTACTATTGGTTTTGTGTCCGGCAGCTTTGCTATGTCTTCTGGTTGCTGGATGATGTAGGCACGGCCCTTGCTGTATCCTATCAGGCCCTTGACTTCTGCATGGTCCTTGTCTCCTACAATTACTGCGGTGTAGCCTTTGCTTGTATGGTAGCGGATCAGTGCCTGTACCCTTGCTACCCTTGGACAGGTGGCATCCAGTATCTTGAATCCCTTTTTTTTGATTGCGGCACGTTCGTCAGGAGGTATTCCATGTGCCCTTATAACAATTTCACCTGTATGAAAATCATCTATGTTATCTATTTCCTGAATACCTCTTGATGCAAGCATGTCCACTACCTGCCTGTTGTGAATGAGTGGACCATATGTGAAGAGCCGGGCCTTTGTTCGGTTGGATTCTGCCAATACCATTTCCATGGCACGTTTGACACCCATACAAAAGCCTGCTGTTTTAGCCAGGATAACTTTCAACGAAAAAATCTCCTTATGGTTATATGTTGCAATAAACCGGCATGGCCGGATTCAAAGCTGCCCTGTGCGCCAACGCATCTGCCTGTGCGCCAACGCACGCAGACAGGCGCAGACAGGATATTCTGGCCAACCACGGATAAACGGTAAGATAATATCTTCAGTGGGTTGGTATCTCTTATGATAAGGGTTTTTGCGGATCTGTCCAGTTTGTAAGAGACAATACCTTTTTCAGTGTGTCTTTGGCTGCATTAAATGTCAGGGCAAGCCTGAAGAGCCTTGGTATATCCACAGGGTTTTTTAATACCTTTATGAACAGGTGCATGGTGCGTATCTGTCCTGATGCATCTGCTGCCTCTGTGGCAGATAATGGAATTGTCATATCTGCCGTGTCAGAGATGGCGCGAATTGCAACAAAAGGTATGTTGGCTAAACAGGCTGCCTCTGCAATAGCCCCGCTTTCCATGTCAACCGCCACCGCATTGTATTTCGATGCCAGGGATCTTTTGTCCCGGGGGGTTGCCAGGATGCTTTTATGCTGAACAAGGGCTCCTGTATTGATGTTCAGGTGTTTTTTGAGTGTTGAATAGAGATGTGTATGCCATTTGATGTTTGCCGTTATGGTCTTGTCCCGGGTTATTATAAGTTCAGGAAGAATGAGATCGCCTGGTGATATGCCCGGGAGAAGTGCCCCTGCGCACCCCCAGCTTATGAGGATTGAAACCCCTTTTTTGATAAGCCCTTGTGATGCATTGTATGCCCTGTCTGCACCAATTCCTGATATATGTAAGATAAGATTGTCGCTGATTTGGCATGAATGCCCGGGGAGTAACTTTGCATGTTGGTTTACCGTCAAAATACGCAAAACCGTGTTGAAAAACCAGGCTGTATTTTTATATCTGTGGGCGGCCAGGCCATTTTGAATCCGGTCAGGCCGGTTTATGGCAGAAAATACGGCGGCCTCTGATTTCAATGCACTAACTATTCCGATAATGGCCACAGCATATGCTTCCTTTTACCATGAAAATACACAAAACCATGTTGAAAAACCAGGCTGTTTTGAATTTGGCTATAAGGGTTGCGGTTTTTGGAAATAGGTTTTACCCTTCAACAAACTCGACGCTTGCAGGATTCAGGGGTAAAAATACATTGTTTCTGGAAATCGGTTCGCATCTCTTATGTTTTTTTAATTGCCCTGTTCTTTATCCGTTTCTTTATTTATTTTTGCCTGTATCTCCATCTTTTCCAATAAGGTCTTGAAAGATCGTTTTTTTATTACCCTCAGAAAAGACCTTTGATAGTTTTTTACTATGCTCACACCGTCAATTACAACATCGTATACCAGCCACCTGTCCTTTGCCGGTTTGAGAAGATATTCTACAGGAATCTGTCCGTCTGGCCTGACGATTACTGTTTGTACCATGGCCTTTTGGGGAGAGTATTTTTCCTTTGTGTAACGAACGTTTTCCTTTCCAAGAAAATTAAGGACCATGCTCGTATAGGAGTCCAGGAACAGGGACCGGAAGACATCTGTGAATTTTTTACGCTGTTGTCTGTTAAGCTTTTGCCACATGCCTCCAAGCGCATTTTTTGCCATTGTACAGGAGTCAAAGTTTTTTTTGATGACGAGTTTGATTGCACGCCGTCTTTTTTGTATGAATTTACGACCCTGAAGACCTTTATCGGTCTGAATGGCAATAACCTTGTCGAGCATGTTTTTTATGCACTCCTTGGGTGTTTTTGCAGGTACAGCGGCATGTAGACAGGTAGATAGACATAACAGCAAAACACATGCTATAGCAATTTCCCATCCATAAAGGGGCTTTTTCCGTAGTCTTTGTGTCATTCCACCGGATTTTTCGGTACAGTATCGGTACCCCTTTGTGTAATCCATTGATGTCATTGATCTTGAAAGAAGACTTCCTTTTCCGCACTGGAAACTTTCTGACGCCGAAAAATTGACCTGTAAGTGGGCTCTATCAAACATCTTGTATCTCATGATTGTTCCTCTTAGGAATCTGCTTTTCTACAATCCTATAGTCTTTCTGAAACGAAGACAGTTGGCGTTATTGTTGTTATGGTCTTCAAAGGATAGTTTTTGTATGTTTCTGTATGCCTTTTCTCTTGCCTTTTCAAGGGTTGCATCTCCTGCAACAATATGCATGACCCTTCCTCCATCTGTAACAAGGCCCTTGTCAGGATGTTTATCCACTCCTGCAAAATATATTGCTATGTCCGGTTCCAGTGAATCAATACCTGTTATTCGGTGTCCCTTGCCATAGCGAGCAGGGTAACCCTTGTTCCATCCCCTTGATGCCTTGGATCTTCCCTCCATGGCAATAACATCTACATAGTATTGCGAGTTCCATGCCTGTTTTATGGTATCTATTGAACCTTCCCAGACAGCCATCCCGATTTCAAACAGATCAGTGCTTAATTTGCGTGCCAGCACCTCCCATTCCGGGTCTCCGTGTCTGACATTTATTTCAAATACCTCGAGGTTATTATAGGGGTCTAAGTTCAGGCCAAAGTATAATACCCCCTTGTATTGCCAGCCAAGATCATTGTAGATTGCATTTACAGTAGGATTAACAATCTCTTTTATGATGCGATTTACGAGCCATGGAGATACCAGTCGGTGAGGGCAGTAGCAACCTGTGCCGCCCGTGTTGAGATTTCCGCCAAACTGTTTTATGGAATCCTTGTCATCCTGATCAAATGCAGCCTTGTAGTCCTGGGCGAACATTCGTAATGGCATTACATGGCTTCCGTCGAGATAGGCGAAAAACGATATCTCTGTACCGTATTTTCTCTCTTCAATAACTATCTTGTCCCCTGATTTACCAAAGGCCTTTTTTACCATGATCTTTTCTATGGCAAAGAGGGCATCATCAACGTCATCACAGACAATAGCGCCTTTTCCCGCGGCAAGTCCGTTGGCCTTAACAACCACCTGATAGCCTATGTTACGCACAAATTTCTTTGCCTCAACAGGATCATTAAAAACCCTGTATTCCGGCTTGGCCACACCTATCCTTGTGAGCAGTTCGTCGGTAAAACTCCTGTCACTTTCAAGGCGGACAAACTCTCTTTTTGGTCCAACTGTGCGTATGCCATTGAGATTAAGGATATTGACAATACCTTCTTCCAATGGGTTTTCCGGCCCTACATCTACTATGTCAATCCCTTTTTCAACACAAAAAGTGCTTACCTGTTTCAGATCCCTTATAGGAACCTGTTCAATAAGCCCCCGTTTCCCCTTTGGTGTCATCTGTATCCCCGGATTGCCAGGGGCAAAGTAAACCTTGTCTACGTGTTGACTGTCTCCATATTTGTCAGCGAGACAGTGATCCCTGCCTCCGGAACCATATACCAATACTTTCATGTCCTGTCTGTCCTTTTTCTGTTTTTGGTTGTTGCGTTTCCATCTATGAATGACGCTTTATGTTGATTTACCATAAAAACACACACCGTACTGATAAACCAGGCTGTATTTTCCTGGGGGTGGCCAGGATATCTTGAATCCGGCCATACCAGTTTTCTTCAGTCTTTAGGCGAAACCCGAAAATGTAAAAGTTTTCATTTCCTGCAGAGTAACAGCCTGATTCATAATAGCTCAATAAAAAGCGGCAGAAGAAAAATCCTCTACCGCGGTCTATCTCTCATTTATTGAGCTGATAGCCTGCTCTTCTGTAGATTGCATTAGCAGGTTCATCAATATTAAATTATCTGTTCATCCTTCTAAACGGGCGTCCCTTCATACCCTTCATACCCTTCATGCCTTTCATGCCTGGCATGCATGGCATTGTCATCTTTGTGTAACCTTCGGGGATGGTGAACAGGGAGTCGGAAAGTTTTGTTTCCTTAATATTTTTGTATTCCACAACAATCCTTCCGTTACTGGTATCAGATACTATTTTTATGGGAAACTGCAATTTTTTACTTATCCACTGTGTTGTTGTTCCACGTGTCTTGTCTTTGAAAGTAAATTTGTATTTGTCGCAGACAAAACCGTTGATCTTTTCTGTTCCAAGATATTTTTTTTCAGCAATGTCCTTGATATCATTCTGGTCTATCTGTGCTAGCATTTGTCCTTTCTGTGTACCGGGCATTTCCATGTACATCCTGTTTTTTGGCATAATTGTCCATATCAAATTCTTGTCTCTACGAAAAATTATAATTGGATGTCCGCCACCTGGTGAGATAATTTCTTCCCTGAAATTTTTTCCTTTTACAAATATCTTGCCCTTCACAGAATAGTTGGGTGTGGATTGTATCATGTCTGCTGAAAATTCTGCTGCACATACGAGGCCTCCTGTGCAGATAAAAAACATGGCAGCAATAAAAAAGGTGCAAAATAAAGACAATCTGTTTGTTTTCACGGTAATTTCTCCTTTTGTTGTTATTGTTGGCAGACAGGCACAGAAGTTGGGGCAAAAGAGGAGATTATGCCAAAGGTTTTGTGCCATCTTTATGTTTATGAACTGATTTATAGTTGCATAAACAGTTGACTATAGTTGTGTCCTGTCTTTGTTAGTGCATTTGCTGTTAATTTATTTTATTATATTATATTTAGTATAACATCTTAACTTGACCATGTCTTTATTAATTTTACCGTAAAAATACACAAAATCATGCTGAAAGGCCAGTGTGTATTTTCATGTTCGTGGGTGGCTAGGATATCTTGAATCCGGCTACACCTATTTTTGAATAGGTATAACAAAAAGGAGTAGATTATGGCAAATATACGTCCTGCTGTTTTTGCACGTATGGGTTGGTACCCTGATACAAAGGAGGAGTGCATAAAACTTATACGCCAGTGGAGTTCACTTAAGGTTGATGCCAAAACTGCTGATATTAGAGGTATGGGAGGTATAGTTCCTCATGCAGGCTGGTATTTTTCGGGAGAGATTGCCTGTCAGGTATATACCTTTTTAAGCAAGGCACAGCCTGATATTGTAGTTGTTTTTGGCAAGCATTTGTCTGTTTCTTCTCCAAGGAGTATTATGGTTGACGGCCTTTGGGAGACGCCTTTGGGAGATATTCAGATCGAATCCGAAATCGCTTCGGCCCTTGTTGATGAATATGATTTCGTCGTTGAAACCTGTTCACGTTTTGAAGAAGACAATACCATTGAGGTACAGCTCCCCTTTATAAAATATTTTTTCCCTGAGGCGCGGCTTTTGCCTATGGGCATGCCTCCTACTCCCGAGAGTCTGGATATCGCACGTCGTACAGGGGCCCTTTGCCTGTCTAAGGGGTTTAAAGCCATTGCCGTAGGTTCTACGGATCTTACGCATTATGGTCCTAACTATGGTTTTATGCCGGCCGGTTTTGGTGAAAAGGCCCTGAAATGGGCATACCATAATGATGAGAGAGTAATTAAGCGTATGTGTGCTATGGATGCCTTTGGGGTAATAGAAGAGGCCCTGGCTCACCATAATGCATGTTGTCCCGGCGCGTGTGCATCTGCCATCACTATGGCTAAAAATATGGGGGCAATCAGGGGGGAGGCCCTGGTATACGGTACAAGTTATGATAAATCCCCTGGCTCGAGTTTTGTGGGATATGTCGGGCTTGTTTTTTAGCAAACCGGTATGGCCGGTTTTAGCATATTCTGGCCACCTACGGAAAAATACAGACTGATTTTTCAGCACGGTGTTGTGTGTTTTCACGGTAAAATCTGAACATGATGACAGTATTGGCAAAATAGCCAGTTATAGATGTCCAACAGGTGATGGTGGCATAAACCAGCTTCCTGCGACGCTATCAACAGGTTGTTTGGCGGACAAAAAGAGATAGAAATTGCTGGATAAAAACAGGTCTTAAATGAAAAAAATAAAAAGATGGTTACATGTTGTTTTATTTGCAAACACCCTGTTTGTAACTGCGGTATCAGTACTGTGTTTCATGCTTGCATCTGATGCTTACAGTGCGGAAAGATTAAGTATTGTTTTCGGTGCCTGTGTAACGGGTGTATCCATTTTCCTGTGGTTTGTCATACTCAAGCTTTGTTCTGCGTATGAGGCAGAAAAAAGACGTATAGAGGATAATCTGCGCAAAAATGAGAACAGGCTTTTTGCTACACTTAACAGCATAGGTGATGCCGTTATTGCTGTTGACAGGCAAGGCAGTGTAACACAGATAAACCCTGTTGCGGAAAAACTGACCGGCTGGCCAGAGGATGATGCCATTGGAAGGCCTGTCTCTGATGTGTTTTGTATAAAAGGGGCTGAAAAGGATGAGTTTGTCCAAGATCCCTCTAAGGAGATCCTTGAGACAGGTACCACTGCGGAGGCTGATAATCATACGGTGCTGATATCCCGGGATGGCAGCGAATATCACATATCAGGAAACAGAACACCTGTTCTTGACCAAGAAGGGACGACTCTCGGGGCGGTTGTGGTCTTCAGGGATGTCACGGAACGGTATAAAAGAGATGAAATGATGAGGATTATGCAGTTTTCCATAGACAATGCCCCTGAAGAAATCCTGTGGCTGAACTCTGACGGCAGTATCTGTTATATGAATGATGCTGGATGTCGGTCTCTTGGCTATAGCAGGGAAGAGATCCTGTCCATGACGGTATATGATATTAACCCGCAACTGAAAAAGAACATTTGGCAGGCCTTCTGGGAGAATGTAAAGAGACATAGGCATGTCCTTGCAGAGTCTGTTCGCAAAAGAAAAGATGGATCAGTATACCCTGTTGGGATAGTAGCTGGCTACATAGAGTTTGATGACCGCGATATCTGCTGTGTGTTTGTAAGGGATATAACGGAGCAGAAAAGGGCCAGAGAGATACTTGAAGATAATTACAATGAGCTGCAGCAGTATATAGACAATAATCTGACATTTACTGCACGTCTTACATCAAACGGTATCCTCACCATGATAAACAACACAGCAGTGGAGGCTACCGGTTGCAGCAAGGACGAACTGATCGGAAGACCGTTTTCTGATACCTACTGGTGGAGACATGATGAAGATGTAAGAAACGAGCTGAAGAAATGGATTAAAAGGGCATCAAAAGGTGAAATCATAGCCACTGAGACGTCATTAAATACGATCCACGGGGTGAGATATGTGTTTTTCAGCCTTAATCCTGTCATAGATAAATGCGGAAATATTGTCTATGTCATTGCCGAGGCACAGGATATAACAGATATCAAAAAGGCCCAGAATATCCTTAAAAAATCTTATGAGCTTTTCAATTCCATATCGACCTTTGCAGGGATTTTGGATGTCAGCGGCAGGCTTGAATTTGTAAACAAAACAGCCGTACTGTCCCTCGGATATGAGGAGGAAGATATGATCGGCGTACAGTTTTGGAATAATGGATATATTGATCCTCTCAGCAGGGAAGATGTCAAAAAGGCCGTGTTTACTGCCCTGAAAGGGAAAGCAACGCGGATAGAGATCATATGTGTGACAAGGGAAGACAGGAAACTGCCGGTACTGTTCAATGCCCTGCCAATACTTGAGAATACAGGTGTGGTATCAGGGGTAATTGTTGAAGGTGTGGATATTTCCGAGCTCAGGGAAACGGAAAAGATGTATGAGATACTGTTAAATGCATCTCCTGACGGCATTATAATGGCAGATATGAGTACCTGTAAAAACCTGTATGGAAACCCGGCCATATGCCGTATGTTGGGATACACGGAAAAGGAGCTTAAGGAGAAAACCATATATGATTTTTATCCCAAAGATGTAGTTGCACAAATAACATCATTGACAGGATCTGAAGCAGAAACAGGGACACATGTTATAGAGGATATCCCTGTTTTAAAGAAAGATGGCGACCTCGTTGATACAGAGATGAGTATAACCACTGTCAGAGCGGACGGAATGGAGATTATGGTAGGCTTTGTGCGGGATATAACCGAAAAAAAGAGGCTTGAAAAGCAGATGATGCAGATGCAGAAAATGGAGGCCATTGGTGCCATTGCTGGTGGAATTGCTCATGATTTTAACAATATTCTGTCTCCCATCCTGGGATATGGAGAGCTGATTAAACAGAGGGCCAATGATGAATATTATGTGACGAGGTATGCAGAACAGATTATTCAGTCTTCTTCCCGTGCCAGAGATCTTGTGCAGCAGATCCTTACCTTCAGCCGCCAGAACGATGAGGAAAAAAGGCCTGTGTTGATACAGCCCATATTGAAAGAGGTCTTAAAGCTTTTGATGTCATCTGTCCCATCTAACATTGAAATACGAAAGTATGTGGACCCTGATTGCGGTGCGGTTATGGCCAATTCCATTCATATGCATCAGGTTTTTATGAATCTTTGCATCAATGCATTCCAGGCCATGCCGGATGGCGGCATATTGGAGGTAAGACTGACGGAAAAAGAAGTCGCCATTGATAACGATCCCCCTGAAAGGTATGTCAATATCACTGTCAGGGATACGGGGTGCGGTATTGATCCTGTTATACGGGATAGGATTTTTGAGCCGTATTTTACGACAAAGGGTCCAGATAAGGGGACAGGAATGGGGCTTGCCATTGTCTATGGAATCGTTAAGGATGCCGGTGGATATATAGATGTGAAAAGTGAGCCAGGCAAGGGCACAACCTTTAATATTTATCTGCCCTTGATAGAGCAAAAAAATGCAGCGACAGAGGCTGTAACCGAAGAGGGCCTTAAGGGGGGCAATGAGTGTATTCTTGTGGTTGATGACGAGGAGATGATTGCGCTTATGTTACGCGAGATGTTGGAGGCTTTGGGTTACAGTGTTTCACACAGAACGAGCAGCGTGGAGGCATTAAACCTGTTTAAGGCGAAGTCTGATTCGTTTGACCTTGTTATTACAGATATGACCATGCCAAACCTGAATGGGCTGGAATTGATATCAAAAATAAAAAAAATCAGGCCTGACATACCTGTATTTATATGTACTGGTTTCAGTGAACAGTTGACAGATGAAGAGGCAGAAGCCCTTGGGATTGCCATGACCGTTATGAAACCTGTCTCCTTAGAACATCTTGATTCGGCTGTCAGGGATGTATTGGAAAAGAGAAAAAATCGGCAGGTTAATATTGATATGTAATGTGGTAGGCACGGTGGGATTTGAACCCACGACCCCTACCGTGTCAGGGTAGTGCTCTCCCCCTGAGCTACGTGCCTGTGTAAATCCTCCTGCTTATTATCAATTCTTTTCATAATTGTCAAGCAGTATCGCCATTAGAAGGAAGATCATTGCTGATTATCTTAAACCAGTTTATCATATAGCCAAGGCCTGAGGCAATGGTCAGGATACCGGTCATAAAAAAGGCTGCTGTTATAATGTCTGTTGTGAATACGCCAAAACATGTGTTTACAAGTACTATGCATATGGTTCCAAGTTGGGCGCAGGTGGTTATCTTACTCAATATTGATGGTTTCATGTTAAAGCTCACGCCGTTTAACAGGAGAATCAGTATCCCCAACATTATTGTTATGTCCCGGCTGATAACAGCCGCAGTGAGCCATGACGGGATGATTCCTTTAACTGCAAGGGTAAGAAAGGCGGTAATAAGCAGGATCTTGTCTGCAAGAGGATCCATGTATGCGCCGATTCTGCTTTTTTGACTGAAAACCCTGGCAATCATACCGTCTACGCCGTCGCTTACACCTGCAATAATAAAAACAATCAGCGCTGCAAATGTCCTGTTGTTTATCAGATAAACAAGGAATACGGGAGTAAGAATGATTCGGATCAGGGTTATAAGATTGGGGATAGTCATTTGGTTGTGACCTTTGTCTACATTTTTGAATATGATCTTTTTGCGCTGGTTTCAGCCTGTTTTATTCCAAGGATTATTCCTCTGTCTTTGGAGAATCCAATAAAGGTCACTGAAAAGGGAATATCTTTGTTTTGAAGGATTATTCTTAAGAAACTATCTCTGTTTACCTCCGATTCAACTGCAAAGGAGACGGAATGTTGCCCCAATCTGTCTGCCTGAGAGATTTTACTGGGGCTACCCTGTCTTTGAGAAATGATTTGAATGCCTTTAACTGAATAAAACTGTTTACACCTGTAAGTTCAATGTTAATCAGATAGACTGTTTTTTGTCCGGATCGTACATAGTGAAAAAGAACCGGTGCTATTTTTGATGCCGTACGATCCAGGATCTGTTCCATGATTGAAGATAAACTGTCCGTATCACTGTTCCCGCTGATTGCCTCAGTCTGACGATCCTGATAGATTTCAATACCGTTTTTTACATCAATTGCCCTTAACGATATGGTTACCCTGTTTTTTTCAATGAGGGTATACCCTGCTATAACAATATCGGCAGGCAGGATCTTTGCCCATGAAACAAGATCCGTGTCCTGAAGATCAAAATATGTCAGATTTTTGTATCTGTTAATATCAAAAGGTACGGATGTTCTGTCTACAGGTATCATGTGCCTTTTTTGGAATGTCTTTGCAAGGAGAATCTCTGTCAGGGTTATGGGGGGATATCCCTCCGGGTCCTTCCACCAGTAAGATCTTTTTCCGTTTCTGGTTTCAGAGACCATGAACAACACCTTAATTACAGGCATATCTTCATGCAAAAGTCCTGCTGCTTCAAGATACTGTCTGATAATCTCTCTGTTAATTTTCAGCCGGACCATTACCGTGTATGTCCCTCTGTTTTGTTCTTCTCCTATTATCTTGAAGCTGGTAATGCCTTTTTTTGCCTTTGGTATTATGTCTGAAACGAACCACTGTAAACTATCTGCCGGAATTGTCGGATGTATATTGTTCAACAGATAGTTTTCTATACCTTTGGTCTGTGCATTCGCAATTGCCCGTTTTTTCGCCGTGGCTATATCGTTATTTGTTATTCTGGACATTCCCATTGCTACTACTTCGTTTTTACTACTATGGTTGTCGGTACCCAGGGCAGAAGATCTTCTTACTGAACCGGATATACACAGACAGATCATGAGCAGTATAACCAAAATATGTAAATTCCGGTTATCTGTATGTCCTGTAATTGCATTATGCCACTGTATCTTCTGTACGTCTTTTCTCATTGTCATATAAAAACCTTATGCGTGATATCCCCTTTGTCCAATCTCTGTATCAGTCTTAATGGCGTTGTAAAAAGCTGGTTTATGTTGCTTTGCCGCATCCTATGAAAAACGAACTCGATCAATACCCCAAGTCTTGACAAAATAGCCGGCGACGTATCAGGCAATAGGTGCCATGTTTTGAGATTGATGCTTCGTACCTGTTAAAAGGTTTGAGAATACGGCACTTCCTGTAAATTAAGTTCGTTGGAAGAATTTGCCACTATTTCATCTTTTTGTTTGCGTAATTGATGAATCTGGTTCTGTTACGGAAATTATACGATAAATCAACATCTGCAAGTCCTTTTTTTATGAGATGAGCATTAAGAAAGGTCTTATTTTTTAGATACACATAGGCCATCAAGTTATTGTTATTATCATACTTAATCTTATCAAATTTCATAAAAACACGTTGATTTTTGGTCTTTAATCTCAAAAATTCCATAGCCTCGCTGTTAACTGTGTTTTTTTGCTTAATACCTATCAGCCTAATTATTGAATTGTCATTCAATCTTAATAACTCAGGGCTTATAATTTCTTTAACAGAATAATAGTCTTCCCTTTGCACAGATTCACTGCTGTCTATTTTAGAACCGAACTGGAGTTTTTTGGGATCAATTTTTTTATCAAGAGCATGAAAGTCCCTAAAAATATATGGTAATTTTTTAATATCTTTTTCGAAATCAATGTTCAAATTGCCTTGTTCTACAAACTCATATTTTGCACCGAATAACGATTGCTGTTTTATCTGCAACTTATTTTTAATAGTTGGAATAAATTCTGAATTTATTTCATAACCTACAGAATTCCTATCTAAGTTTTTGGCTGCCAAAGATGTAGTGCCGCTACCCAAAAATGGATCAAGTACTGTCTCTTCAACAAAAGAAAACATCTTAATCAATCTTTTTGGTAATTCTTCCGGAAACATTGCAATATGTCCATCTTGCCTTACACCCCCAAAATTCCAATGTCCGGAAAAATATTTTTTCCATTCTTCTTTTGTCATTTTTGACAGCTCTTTGATTTTTTTATCCGGTTTTTTGGGCCTTCCCAGTTTTTTGAATAATAAAATAAACTCATAATCGATTGATAATATACCATTTCGGGGATATGGGAAGCTCCCCATTATACTTGCCCCGCCAGTAGTATTTGTTGTTGTTTTCTTTTGCCAAATAATAGCTCCCATATAGTCAAAACCAATACTCTCACAAAATTTTATTATTTCAGTTCGTATTGGTATTACCTTATAACGACCATAATAAACCGAACGGGCAAATTGATCTCCTATATTGATGCACAATCGACATCCATTATCAAGTACACGGTAGCATTCTTTCCAAACGAGATTTAGATTGTTAATATAGCTCTCGTAGCTATCGTTAAATCCTATTTGTTCGTTTGTCCCATAATCCTTTAGTTGCCAATAGGGTGGAGATGTTATGACAAGATGAATAGAATTATCATTTAATTCCACCATATACCGGCTATCGCCTCGGATGATTCTATGATGGGTCTGAATACTCATAAAAGATTACCTCAATAGTTTTACCTAAAATCTGCATAAACTATTTTCAAGAAGGAAATGATGTTTTTAATACCAACATATTAGAGGAATGTTGTGCTTGCGTGACACGCATCGATTTAAATGTGGCCATAAAAGGTTGTGGTTTTTGGAAATAGTTTACCCCCCACAAGCGTCGATTTTATTGAATCTGTGGCATTGGCAAGGATTTGATCGTAGTACCTCCGCGTCCTTGCCGCCTTGCAGTTGCTGCCGCATGCAGGTCTTCGGTAAGCTTGATGTTTGCAGGGTTTAGGTTTCATTTCTCTCAGCGAACCCGTTATTATACATGGGGCTTTTTCACGGCTGAATCCTCTTATGCCGTTTTTTTCTCATCTGTTTCCATCAGAAAAGACCTGATCTTTTCTGCAAGCTTGTCGATATCGTCTGGTCCTGTCCATATCATCTTCTGATCTGCCCTGAACCATGTTATCTGCCGTTTGCCATATCTCCGTGTATCTCTTTTAAGGTATTGTATTGCCTCATCAAAAGACCATATCCCTTTCAGATAATTGACCATATGTCTGTAGCCGAGGGATTTGATGGGCTTAAGGTCAGGTGAATACCCTTGCTTCAGCAGTTCTTCTGTTTCTTCAAGAAGCCCTGCTTTTACCATGTGATCGGCCCTTTTGTCTATATTGTGGTACAGTTTTTGTCTGTCTGTATATAGAAAAAAGCCGAGGATGTTATAACGGGATTCTGTTTGGTCCTGTTTCATTGCCAGCATAGAAGGTGTATGCCCGGTCAAACAGATGATTTCCAAGGCCCTTACAATCCTCAAGGTATCATTGGGGTGGATTTTGGCTGCATATTCGTGATCCACACGTTCAAGTTCCCTGTACAGTTTTTCTGGTCCGTGCTTAATGCATTGATGGCGTAAAAATTCCCTTAATTTATGGTCTGCAGGGGGGCAGGGGATAAGTCCGTAAACAAGACTTTTTATGTAAAGGCCAGTTCCTCCTACAACAAAACAGGTCTTTTTCCTTTTATGTATATCTCTGATAATGGAAGAGGCCATGGCTGCATATATTGCTGCATTAAATTCCTGATCGGGATCTATCAGATCAAGCATATGATGACGGATCCCTTTCTGTTCCCCGGGCCCTGGTTTGGCCGTTCCTATATCCATCTTACGGTAAACCTGCATTGAATCTGCACTTACTATCTCACCGTTAAAACGCAGGGCAAGTTCAATTCCTGTGGATGTCTTTCCGCTTGCCGTGGGGCCTGCTATGATAATTATCTTTGGTTTTAGCTGCTTATACATAGATATTAAGGAATTCTTTTGAACATCTTTTCGAGTTCCGTATAGGTTATTTCCTTAAATACAGGTCTACCGTGTGGGCAATTTGTAGGAAGGTCTGCCATGCCAAGACGTCTGACAAGATCTGTCATCTCTTCACGGGCCATTTTATGTTTCGCCCTGATTGCACTGTGACAGGCCATAATGGAAAGTATCTTATCAAATAGTATTTCCCTGACCCGGGTATCTTTTTTGAGCTCTAAAAGCAGTTCCGGTATCAGGGAGTTCCAGTTAACCGTGTCTAATACAGCAGGGTATGACCTTAACAGAAAGGTGTTGCCGCCGAAATGCTCAAGTTCTATGCCAAGTTCTGCAAGCCTTTGAGCATTTTCAAGGGCTATTGTACTTTCTTTGGCTGACAGTTCGATCTGGATTGGTGTGATAAGTCTCTGAGATGCCATAGGCGATACGGCAATCGTCTCTTTAAGCGTTTCATAGACCAGTCGTTCATGGGCAGCATGCTGATCAATAAGCATGAGCCCTCTTTCTGTTTCGCAGATGATATACGAGTTACCAAGCTGACCAATAACAGCAGGCAGGTCTTTTTTTGGAGAAATGTCGGTGTCTTTTTCATCTGTATCTGAAAAAATCCACTCCTGATCGTCCTCAAATTCCATGGCCGGGGGTTCTGAGATGTAATGGCTCCCTGTATTTCCGATGAAAGTGGATGTGCTGCCAATTCCTGCATAGGTATGATTAATGCTCTTAAGTGCACTTTCCACTGTGGATACGATAGCCCTGAAGACCTTGAAACTGTCGTGGAACCTTATCTCTTCCTTGGCTGGATGTACATTGACATCTATTTTTGATGGATCGATGGTGATAAAAACCACTGCCTGGGGATATTGCCCTTTCATTAGCCTTTGTCCGTAACCTTCTATCACGGCACGGGTTACAAATCTGTCCCTTATGTTTCGGTTGTTTACATAAACAAACAGTCTGTCCCCCCTCTTTCTTGCAAACTCCGGCAGACCGAGACACACATCTATTGCAAGATCTGGTGTCTCGTTTGTATGCTGCAACATCTTTTCTGCAACCTGTCTTCCCATGAGGGAAGATAGGCGATGAAGAATATTTCCTGTGGCAGGCAGCCTCGTTAATATCTTTTCTCCCTGTTTCAGGGTGAAATGGATGTGTGTAAAAGGGAGTGCGGTTTTTATTACAATATCCTGGACATGATTGGTCTCTGTCTGGGGGGTGCGCAGGAACTTCCGTCTGGCAGGGACATTGTAAAAGAGATTCTTCACCTCTATTGCTGTTCCGGCAGGAGAGCTTGTTTCGTCGATGGACTTCAGTGTTTCCCCTTCAATCGTAAGGGTATGTCCGACCATATCATCCCGTGTACGGGATATAATCTTCATCTTTGATACAGAGGCAATGCTTGGTATTGCTTCTCCCCTGAAGCCAAGGGTGTTTACATGAAAAAGGTCCTCGGTGGTTTCGATTTTACTTGTGGCATGTCTTTCTATGCACAACAGGATATCATCCCTTGTCATACCCGTCCCATTGTCCGTTACCTTTATAAGGTCAATGCCCCCTCTCTTTATAGTTATATCTATTCTGTCTGATTTTGCATCGATGCTGTTGTCCATCAGTTCACGGACAACCGAGGATGGGCGGGTAACAACCTCTCCCGCTGCTATCTGGGAGGCTATTTTTTCAGGAAGGATACGTATAGTACTCATTTTTTAAACAGGCCGCCGTCTGATCTGCATTTTTTCGACAGGTTGCACAAAAGGTCCATGCAAAGACCTGCAAGCTTGGGTGACATGGTGCCCATACCACAGGCTGGAGTAAGGATTGATTGATGAACTATCGTGTTGGCATCAATACCCCAGTCTGTTATCTGTGTGATTCCCTTGGCAAGTTTTATGAAAAGTTCTTCGACGGATTCATTCCCGCTGAGACTTGAGGTGGGGACAATACCCCAGGCAAGGATGTTTCCGTTTTTAAGAAAGGCAGATATTTCATCACGGTATAACAGAAAATGTTCCATGTAATCAAAGGCGTCAAAATTGATTATGTCAGGGTTGGCCTCTGTTATCAGTGACCAGTCTGTGTTGCTGCAGCAATGTATACCGATCAGGGCATTGGATTTTTCTTTCAGATAGCCTATGACTTCTTTTAACATGGAAACTGCTCCCTCTTTCTGAATGGAAGAGAAGGCGGATCCAACACCGGACAATGAAGGTTCGTCTAAGAAAAGGATTGGGTGCCTATTTGTTTCCTCCATCTTTTTGATCTGCCATAATGCCTTGATGGAGAGTCCCTTTGTAAATGCCTCTGCAATGTCCGGGTTGTTTATAACAGGTATGTTGTTATGGTCATTTATTGCAGATGTAAATGTAACAGGTCCGACTGTCTGTCCCTTAATGAACTGTCCAGATGGCTCTGTCTCTACAGAAAGCAGATCTATGAGCTCATAAAGGCCACAGGCATAATCTTTACTTATTGCAAAGTAATCAAGGTCGTCTGACAGGAAATGTTCATAAAATTCCACCAGACCTGCCTCTGTCTCTGCTGCGGTTATCCTTGTTTCTCTCTTTTCACTGTCTACCTCAAGAAGAGGAAGACCCTCTGTATACTGAATAATCATATCTTCGAGAGGGCTTTTTCTGACAAACTGGGGCCAGAATGGAATATCAGGCAGTCTTGTAACAATTTCCTTACATGTTGCCTTAGTGTCGAGAAAGGGGACACTCCCCACACAGGTAGGCAGGGAATCAAACAGTGTTTTTTTTTCAGGCATGATTCATCTCCTTTATCCCTGTCAGCCATCTTTCCATAACCGTAATCATCCGTTCTGTTTTTTCTCTGATTGCATGAGAATTGTCATGAAAAGAATCGTCAAGCATGGATAAGAGTTGTTTAATACGTTGTTTTGAGGATTCATCTGCAGGGTTTTTTTCTACAACCTTTTTGTAGGCATTAATGGCCTTATCTATTTTTCCCTGTTTGAAATATAGCTCAGCAATGGTTGGGCTGACAAGGATGTCTTCCTCTTTTTCCTCATGGCCCTTGCCAACAATGTCCTCTTCAATCCCGTCTGTGTCTGTGCTGTCAGGCATGGTATTATTGAGCATGCTTGAGACATCTCTGTCGTCAGGATGAATTGCCATATATTTTTTCAGACTGGCTGCGGCGGCCTGTTCATTGTTTTGTTTTTGTCTTATTTTTGCTGCCAGTTTGTAAATATAAGAAAGGTTATCCAGCATGGAAGATGCCCTTTCTATCTCCTCTGCGGCCTTGTCTGTAAGCCCTTTATCCATGTAGTATTCTGCCAGTATCCCCCTTATACGTATATCATCAGGATACCTCTCCAATACCCTGGTGCATGTCTCTTCCATATTGTCTGTTTTGCCATTTTTTTTCATTCTGTCAAGGATCAAAAAGGCGGTATTCCTTGAAGGGATATTTTCCAGAAGCATGTGTAGAAAGTTGTCGAATTGGATCATGGTTAAATACCTCGTTTGCAACATAAGGGTTTTTAAAAGCAGTTCTTTTTTGGAAGAATTGCCGTTTTTGAACTGTCTTTTAAAAGCCGTCAGATTTTTATGATGGCGTGGACTCACCTGTGAGGGCTATCTGACTTTTTTTTGTGTATGGACCTGTTGTTAAGGCCCTTTTTTGCCTTCTTGTCTGTGAAGCGGTAGACTATCTCGTTTTTTTTTACAAGGTTTAACTCTTTTCTCACAAGTTCTTCCACATACTCCCTGTCTGTACGAAGGCGACGTATCTCCTCCTGTAATGCCATGTTTTCTTTTGTCAGTTGATTAATACGTTCTATGTATGCCTGTTTCTCCATATATTTTCGGTAAAGATGGAGCAAACCTTGATCTCCAAAACCCAGCCATATAAGGATTAATGATAGCAGACAGGCAATGATCAGGATATTTTGCCAATATGTTTTTTGTTTTTCTGTCATGATAAAACCTGTGCTTGAGATAAGACAGAAGGGTCAGATTGCAGTTATCTATGCTAATGGATAAACCAGTTTTTTTATAGAACATTGATGAACCTGTAAAAAGTAGAACCGATGGATAGGTAAAAATCTTCATATACAAGGCGTAGCGTTTGGCCATGCGTGAAGGCATACAGGATGTCAAACCTATGACCAAACGCTATAACAGAGTAGATGGAGACTTTTTACGACGCTATCAGGTTTTAGGTTGAAAAAAAAGGAACATTTAGGTAAAAGTTCAGTTTAAACTCTTTTTTACGGGTTCATCTATATTTATACTATACAGGAAAAATTTACATCTGTTATGGATTGATCCTGTAAAACTATTACATCTTCGGGCTGGAAAGTGAAACCCAAAAATTGATTTGTGAATGGGCATGAGGTAAAAAGATGTTAAAAGTTATTGTTGCCGGTGCAGCCGGCCGTATGGGGAAACAGATTATAAAAGCCCTGTCTGATGATGACAGGTTTGTTCTTAAAGGAGCCTTTGAATCTCCGGATCATCCGGCAGTTGGTCAGGATGCAGGTCTATTGGCCGGAGTTGGTTCGTCAGGTGTGATAGTTGAAGATTCTTTTGAGAAGACGGACAGGGATGCAGATGTCCTGATTGACTTTACCACACCTGAAGCAACATTGAAAAACGTCCGAGTTGCCAAAAGCCGTAACCTTGCCATGGTGATAGGCACTACCGGATTTTCCGATGATATCTTACACGAAATTACTGGAATTGTCAGCGAGATAAAATGTGTCATGGCTCCTAATATGAGTGTCGGGGTCAATGTCATGTTCAAAATTGCCGGCGAATTGGCAAAGATTTTGGGAAATGATTATGACATGGAGATTATTGAGGCCCACCATAATCTGAAGAAGGATGCTCCAAGCGGTACTGCATTACGTCTTGCAGATGTGCTTGCCGGTGCAACGGGGCGGGATCTGGAATCAACGGCCGTATACTGCCGTAAGGGAATTATAGGTGAAAGGGACCGTGAGGAAATAGGAATTCAGGTGATAAGGGGTGGAGATATAACGGGTGAGCATACGGTTATGTTTGCGGGAACGGGTGAAAGGATAGAACTGATTCATCGTGCGCATAACAGGGGTAATTTTGCACGGGGGGCCTTGAGGGCCGCTTTATGGGTGGTAAAACAGCCTGAGGGGCTTTATGATATGCAGGATGTTTTAGGGTTGAAAGATCTGTAAACGGGCATGTGCCTGTTTTTTATCTTAAGGAGGATGTAGTGAATATATTTAAGAAGGCGGAAAGGCTTAAAAGGGTTCCACCTTATCTTTTCAAACAGATAGACAACAAGAAGGCCGAGCTTGTAAGTCGGGGTGTTGATGTTATTGATCTTGGGGTTGGCGATCCTGATTTGCCTACACCGGCCCATATTATTGATGCATTGGAAATGGCGGCAAGAGATCCGGCCAATCACAAATACCCTTCGTATTCCGGGATGAATGATTTCAAGGAGGCAGTTGCGGGTTGGTATTTAAAAAGATTCGGGGTCAGTCTTGATCCTGAAACCCAGGTTATTTCCCTGATAGGGAGCAAGGAAGGTATAGCGCATTTACCCATGGCCTTTTTAAATCCTGGGGATATGGCCCTGGTGCCGACACCTGCATATCCTGTATACAACATCGCCACACTGTTTGCAGGCGGTGAATCTTTTTTTATGCCTCTTTTGGAAAAAAACGCCTTTCTGCCTGATCTTGATAGTATCCCTGCTGATGTTGTCAGGAGGGCACGAATATTATTTATTAATTATCCCAACAATCCCACGGCAGCCGTTGCCGATCCGGATTTTTTCAAAAAGGTTGTAAGGTTTGCCAGGGATAATGATATTATAGTCTGTCATGATGCAGCCTATACGGAAATAGCCTTTGATGGGTATCGGCCACACAGTTTTCTTGAAACGGACGGGGCTGTTGAGGTAGGTATAGAATTTCATTCCTTTTCCAAGACCTATAATATGACAGGATGGCGGATAGGTTTTGCCGTTGGTAATCCGGAAGCAGTTGCTGCCCTTGGTGCAATAAAGAGCAATATAGATTCAGGGGTGTTCAGGGCCGTTCAGTTGGCTGCCATTGAGGCCATTGAAGGTGATCAGACATGTGTCAGGGAAATGACAGAAATATATAAGAAACGCAGGGATCTGATGGTTAACGGTCTGAAAGCGGCAGGGTTTGACATGGACATTCCAAAGGCTACATTTTATTTGTGGGTAAAGGTGCCAAGCCCCTATACTTCAGCGGATATAACCTCTATACTCTTGGAAAAGGCAGGCATTGTTGTAACCCCGGGCAGTGGCTTTGGAGATCCCGGAGAGGGTTATTTTCGTATCTCTCTGACCCAGGATACCGAAAGGCTTGAAGAAGCGGTCAACAGACTGAAGGCACTTGATTTCAGGAGATAGTGGCAGGGCTTTTGTGCCTCAAGGATTTTTGGGTGAACAATAAATGTCCTTTCCAGATTTTTGTTTAAGCAGACCGGTTCCTGTATATCTCGGGATAGGGTCAAACATGGGTGATAAAATGGCCAATTGCAATTTGGCGATTGACATGATTGATTCCATGCCCGGTTCTGTTGTAACTCTCAGGTCATCCTTTTACCGAACAGAGCCTGTAGGTGTTGAAGGACATGACTGGTATATAAACTGCGCAGCATGTATCTTGACGAATACAGATCCCCTTGCTCTTTTGAAGAATCTGCTCGAGATAGAGGCAGCCATGGGCAGAAAACGGAAAAAGAAATGGGATCCCAGGTCTATTGATATTGATATCCTGCTGTTTGGGCCGGGCAGGATTATTACTGTGCCAGATTTGAAAGTACCGCATCCTCTCATGCATAAACGAAGGTTTGTTCTGGTTCCCATGGCACAGATCGCTCCGGACCTTGTTCATCCTGTTTATAACATGACCATGACAGAACTTCTCAATATGTTAGGGAAAGATGGTCAGGCAGTGTCTCCTGTTTCAGATAGTTATTGTTCATGAGATCTTGCGTCTGACAAGGCCGTTTTTTATCAGGGTTTGCATTAAAAAATATTCTCACGAGATTAGCTTTCTTCCTGTGGATGGGTACCGGGTGATTAAATGCGACTTTTAATCTATATCCTTCTGGGTTATCTTATCTATCGTTTATATCGTTTTATAGGCAGCTTTTTTGTTTATAGGGATAGAAACATAACGATGGATAATGACAACACTGTCGATGAGATGGTACAGGATCCATACTGTAAGACATATATCCCTCTTACAGGGGCATATAAACGCACTATAAATGGAAAGACATATTTTTTTTGTTCTAAGGAATGTGCCGATAATTTCAGTAAAACCAAGAGGGATTCCTGAACATGGTCTGAGAGACTTGCACACAGACCGAATGTTTTGGCACCTACGGACATAAAAAACCTGTTTTTTCAGCGAGGTTTTGTGTGCTTTTACGGCTTTTAATGTCACTCAAGTGGAGTAACGTTGTTTTTGTGTGATACGCACCAATTTAAGTGGCCATAAGGATACAGGGTGAATAACGGATCGTTCTCTGGCGTTGGCAGGGGCTTCAGTACGTTTTTCCCCTTGCCGTCTTACATCTTCGTTAAGCCGATGTTTGCAGGATTTAAGGTATGTAAGGTTATCGCCTGTAGCCTTTCCTTTCAGAGGCCATCAATCAAGGAGGAAGTATGAAATTTTTTATCGATACAGCTAACATAGATGAAATAAAACAGGGCATGGATCTGGGAATGGTAGATGGTGTTACGACGAATCCATCGCTTGTTGCTAAGGAGGGCAGGGAATTTACAGGGCTTATAAAAGAGATAACATCTATAGTAGAAGGACCGGTTAGTGCTGAAGTGGTCAGCCTTGATACGGATGATATGGTCAGGGAGGCAAGAAATCTTGCCAAGATTGCAGATAATATTGTGGTCAAAATTCCTCTTGTGGAAGATGGTCTCAAGGCCGTAAAAATTTTAACGCAGGAAGGAATAAAAACAAATGTGACACTCTGTTTTTCTCCTCTTCAGGCCTTGATGGCAGCCAAGGCAGGTGCTACATTTATAAGCCCTTTTGTAGGAAGGCTTGACGATATCGGTCACCGGGGCATGGATCTTGTAGAAGAGATTATTACCATATATGACAATTATGGTTTTGAGACAGAGGTTATTGTTGCAAGTATAAGAAACCCCATGCACGTGCTTGATGCTGCACTCATGGGTGCAGATATTTCTACCATACCCTTTAAGGTCATTCAGCAGTTAATCAAACATCCCTTGACAAAGATAGGGTTGGACAAATTTCTATCTGATTGGAAAAAGCTTGGATAGATTGTTTTATCTCCATTCAACAGATTGTTAAATCTTGTGGATTTTTATGTATGAAAAACAGATAGGGACAGTACAGTAAAATGTTACGAGTCATGCGTACATTATTATGCCTTTGCCTTGTCTTTATTTCTGCTCTTAGTCTTTCTGCATTTGCTGACATATACCGGTATGTGGATAAAAACGGGGTGTGGCATTTTACCAATGTCCCGACACAGGGCAGATACCGGTTATTTATAAAAACCGGCAGGAATAGATCTGTCGGTTATGTAAACAGATATATAAAGACATATGAATCTATAATTGCCGGGGCATCAAACCGTTTCGGGGTCGAATCTTCCTTGATAAAGGCTGTTATAAAAGCGGAATCTGACTTTGATCATTACGCTGTTTCCCGCTACGGTGCCCAGGGCCTGATGCAGCTCATGCCGCAAACAGCTGATGATATGGAGGTTAAAGATCCTTTTAATCCTGCAGAAAACATATTTGGCGGTACGCGTTATCTGAAAATGATGCTTACACGTTTTAACAATAATCTTGCACTGGCCTTGTCAGCCTACAACGCAGGCCCTGAAAATGTGGAAAAATATCATGATGTTCCTCCCTTTCCCGAGACACGGGCATTCATAAAAAGGGTCCTGCGATACTATCGTATCTATAAGGCCGGTAAGTAATTTCCATTCATAACTGATGGCGTCGTAAAAAGTCTCCATCTACTGTGTTATAGTGTTTGGTCATAGGTTAGACATCTTGTATGCTTTCACGCATAACCAAACACTATGCCTTGTATATGAAGATTTTTACTTAGCCATCGGGTTTACTTTTTACAGTCTCATCGGGATTGACCCACTTTTATTACTCCCCTTGTTGCTGTTTTACTGGCTGGTCTACCGCCAAAAACTCCGCTTCTGCATTGTTTCCCCACCTGGTTATCAATCTGGGATTGGGCTTTTGTGTCCTGGTCACTGGCATGTGGCAGTACTGGCAGATAGCCTCTTTCTCTACCCCATGTGAATCTTTTGCTTTGATGATGTTTTGTTGAGGACTGAAAGCTGATTACCAAAAGCGTTCGTTTGGGAAATTGGATTTTTCCGGATGAACAACAAAGATTGGGTAAAAAAATACATACTTTCTTTTTGTTTTCCTCTCTTTGTTTTTCCCGCATGGCGAAAACTCCATTACTTCATATCTGTTTGTTTTGCTTGATAAAATCGTACAGTCCTGTTTAATGCTGCCTGGTGGTCCAGTGTCTTCGGTTCTTTTGGAGAAGGCGTCCTTCCTGTTTTTTTCGAGACAAAAGTCAATTATAATGTTTTATAACATATTGAAATTACAGTAGTTGTTTAGTGCTATTAGGAAAAAGTGGAAGGAACGTAACTATATTGGGTAAAAAAATACCACTTTTTGCTGGTGTTAGCACAGTTGTAAGGTGATTTTTTTTATGTGGTTTTTGCCTGTTGAAAATTTCAACTGTTATTTCAATCGGTTGTCGAGTACTAAAAAATTTTTTTAAAAATCCATTTCTGGTGGCACGGTTGATGCTGTCTTATGGGCGTAACATGGTTCTCGTATGAGTAGATGGAAAGAGAAGCAATCATTTTTAATTATCAGATAAAGGAGGAGGTAGATGAAAAAACTAGGGTTAACTTTGGTAATGGCAATGATGGTGATGATGTTCGTTGTCGGGGAAGCATGGGCGTTGCTATATACCCCATCTTTGGATAATATTGCAGACTGGGAGTTAGTCTATGCAACAGATAATAGTGGCGTTTCGGGGGGCTCATCTACAGTTTTAGGTTCTTCAGAGAATGATGTGAAGACTTATTCAAAGGAAGATGATCGTCCTTACGCTGATCTTGTTAAATTCGATGTAACGTTTGAGAAGGGAAGTTCTAGTTATAAGGGAGGCGTTGCTTTTGGATCCATTACAGCTCAGGATCTTAGTGGCTTTGACAGTTATTCGTTATCTATCTATAATAGCAATGAGAATCCATGGGAGTATGCGTTGTGGGTAGGTAATTATGACAATGGTACCTATTCAGTATATCATACTACCCCAGTATCTTTGGCTAATGGTAGTGGGCAACAGTTTACACTGGATTTGTTGTCAGCACGAACTGCAGGAATAGATTTGACTAATGCGTATATAGGCTTTGCTGTTGGAAGTGATTCCCTACCGTTAGGTAGTAGCCACCCTGATTTTCATTCGCAAACACATGTAGCCCCCGTTCCTGAGCCTGGAACCATGGTATTGTTAGGCGTCGGTCTTCTGGGTCTGGCCTTCGTTGGTCGGAAGAAACTCAAAATTGAGGAATAAACACCTTATTGTTTCATTGCGATGTAAAATAAAGAAAGCCGCTCAAATGAGCGGCTTTCTTTATTCTCCCATGCTCAACCTTCCTTAATCATCTGCTTCATGGGCAAAAATATTCTTCCACAGGAAAAAAATGCCTATCAACGCTGATCTTCTTTTATAAAGCTGCTCTTAGGTAGTATTTTTCACCAACCTTATCAATGAAATTGATTGTTTTGATTTTTTGGAAACCCTTGCACTGTTAATAACACCGTTTTTGTCAATAATATGCCTACATCCCGCAGTCTGTATCCCTGCCGTCCCTTGTTGGATACAAAAGAGATATCAAGCTGCGGGATCATTGGTGGGGTGTCTGTATCTTCAGCATAACCCATTGATTTCATTGGTCTTATATAATCCTGTTTTTGAAATGAGATAATATTAATCTCTTGGCAGGGTTGTATTATATGGGCAGTAAACAAAAGTGGCATACAGTTTGCTTAGGAAGTAACTACAAAACATGAAAAACAATTATCCCCTAACCGTTTTTAAGTAGATATGTGGTAGATTTATTTCGATAGTGATGGAGGTAAAACTATGGCGCTGCTCGCTATTAATCATAATATGATGGCCCTGTCAGCTTTTAATAACCTTAGCAGAACTTATTCCACTCTGCACAAATCCATAGATCGGTTGTCCTCCGGCCTTAGGATCAACAATGCCTCGGATGATGCTGCTGGTTTGGCAATCAGGGAATTAATGCGTTCTGATATAGCAAGTCTGAATCAGGGTGTCAGGAACGCAAATGATGGTATATCCATGCTTCAGACCATGGATGGGGCGGCCCAGGTTATCGATGAAAAACTTATTCGTATGAAAGAACTTGCTGAACAGGCTGCAACAGGAACATACAGCAGTGCCCAGAGAGGTATGATAGACTATGAATTTAACGCAATGAGGAATGAGATTCAAAGGATAGCCAATGCCACGGATTTTAACGGAATTCATTTGTTGGCTGGCAGTGCAGGACTCGGTTCAGACGGTTTTACTTCCAATACAGTCAAGATTCATTTTGGTACAGGAAATTCTTCTGCACAGGATTTTTACTTTATTACTGCACAAAACCTTACTACGGGCAGTGCAGGTCTTGGTCTTGACGGACTTTCCCTTACGACTCCGCAAAGTGCTGCAGATGCTTTGCAGAGTATTGATACAGCAATACTTAAGAAGGACGATGCCCGTGCGCATTTTGGCAGTTTGATGAACAGGCTTCAGGCAACTGCCACCAATCTCGTTACCCAGGCGGAGAATCTTCAGTCAGCAGAGTCGCAAATTTCGGATGTCGATGTTGCCCATGAAATGACTGTTTTTATCAACAATCAGATTAAGTCTCAGTCAGCGGTTGCCATGCTGGCACAGGCAAATTCAATGCCTCAGATGGCACTTAAACTGCTAAACGCTTGATTTTGCGCCGGATATTTGCAAACCGTTTGTTTTTGTCTAAGGCCTGAAGGTGTAATGTTTTAATAACCTGCTGATATTAAAAATATAACTTTTTTGAAAACATTTTATGCAGGGGTTACCGTAACACAAAACTGTCCTGAAAAACCGGGCTGTATTTTTATGTTCGTGGATGGCCAGGATATTTTGGATCCGGCCATGCCGGTTTAGGTTTTATTATTAAGGAGAAGAAATATGAATGTAGAACATTATCTTGAAAAAGATACAGGTATGGATTTCCATGATGAAATTAATCCTCCCGATCCCATGCAGACGATTTTGATGGTTTATGACGGTGCCATAAATTTTTTGAACAGGGCGGTAGAGTATGCTGATGATGGAGACATAAAGAATAAAAATATATACATAAATAAGGCTGCTGACATAATAGTTGAATTAAATAACTGTCTCGATATGGAAGCAGGAGGTGAGATTTCGGAAAATTTAAGGTCTATCTATATATTTATAGGACGGCTACTTGTAGAGTCTTTTACAACGGATAAGACCTGGGCATTAAAGGAGAGCATAAAGATACTTTCTGACCTGAAAGAAGGGTGGACATATGTTGCCAACAGTGTAAATAAGGTAACACGGCCATCAACAACATTTGGAAACTGAAAATATAGTATAAAATTGGGATATTGGCAAAATCATGTTACTTAGATCCTGCAAGTGTCAGTTTTGCCGAAGGTGCAGGGCGCAGATTCGGTAAATCGATGCGTGTTATGCAAGCACAGGATTTCTGTAATTAGCTGATATTAGAAGCATAATTTTCTTTTTAAAAATAGTTTATGCAGGTTTTAGGTGGTGGTAGTTAAACAGACGGGTATCTCCGACCTTTCCAGTGTGCGCCTGCTCCTTTCCAGAAAGATATGGCAGAACTCCAGGTCATGGCAAGATACAGGACAGCGCATACCGGCAGGGTAATTGCCCTTAATCGTGACAATCTGTAAAAGCTAAGGGTTGGAATATATGTCGTAACCATAATGGCAATTGCTATGCCTGAAAGATATGCTGATATTGATGGCCCTGTGAACAGGCCCAGTATGGGGATACAAAACATTATGATCATTGCAGCAGAAACCAGCAGCAGGCATACCACCGAATACCTAAGCTGGGTAAAGGCGGTTCTTGCCACCATGTCCCATATGGAAGCAAAATTATATGCCCTGAGACTGATAACACTGCGAGTAAGCCCTGTCCAGGTTTTATAACCGTGTGTCTTCACCCTTTTTGCAAGGGAACAGTCGTCTATCAGTTCATTTTTAAGACTTTCAAAGCCGCCTGTATTTTTTATGACTTCTGTCTTAATCAGTATACATCCGCCCGCGGCGGCAGCTACCCTGGAAAGGGGATTGTTTGAAAGGTGAAAAGGGTAGAGGAGTTTGAAAAAATATATAAAAGGAGGCATCAATAATTTTTCCCAAAATGTTACCATCCTCAGTGAGGCCATGAGGGATACCATATCAACACCGGATTCCATTTTGTCTAACAGGGCATTTATTATGATAGGCATAAGAAAGATATCGGCATCCAAGAGCAGGGTAAGTGGAGTGTGAACATGCCTTATTCCCTGTTCAAGTGCCCACAGTTTGCCGCTCCATCCTGAGGGGGTGGGAGTTCCGTTCAATATCTTAAGATTGGGCATATTTATATTTTTGGCCCTTTTAACCGTACTGTCTGTGGAACAGTCATCAACGAGAACAACCTTAAAGCCTGTGCCCTGTGCCTTTAATCCTGCCAGGGTGGTCTCAATTACACCCTCCTCATTTCTTGCCGGAATGAGAACTGTCAAAAGACTCAGATCCCTGTCTGCAGAGGTTGAATCAGAATCCAGAACTTCCCGTGTACGCCAGGGTTGCCAGGGTAATAACAGCAAGACAACCCAGGCAACGAATCCTGCTATAGAAAGATATGTCCATATCATAGCAATATGTTGATGAGATCTTTGTATAACTGGTTTTAGACTATTGGTTCCTCGACGTTTCGTGTGGATTTGATTATAAAAGGATTAAATCCACATAAGACATCGAAGAGTTTTACTTTATTGGTCTTATTCCAAGGTCTTTGCATATCTTTTTTGCGAGATTATTGCTGATTTCTGTGTGCCTTGGAATTGATGACCGTCTGTTTTGACTTGAATTCAACCACCATGAATGACGACTTCCTTCTCTGAGAAATTCACAACCCTGGGACCGTAGATATTTCAGCAACTTATTGCGTTTCATATTGCAATTTTTTCTTCTATATACCCAGAGCCAACAACAGCAATCGCCTCCTGACGATTAAATTCCAAAGCTTCTTTAAGAGTAACGCGAAGGCTTTTTATTAACTCCTCTCGAGTATGTTCCTGGCAGTTTACACCAGGAATTTCCTCTATCCAGCCTATCCACCAATTGCCTTCTTGTTTTATTATGGCAGTATATTCTTTTTTCATACATATACCTCTTTTCCAAAACTTACTGTAAATATACACAAAACCGTTCTGAAAATCCGGGTTGTGTTTTTATATCTATAGGGGGATAGGAGGGGGTGTCCGATAATTCAAAAAAACAATCTTTTTATCCGTATCTTGTGTCTGCCACTTGCATAATTTCTTATATTGCATCACAAGTTTTAAGATGCCTTTTCTCAGATAGACTTATTAGGATGTGGCAAAGCGGCATAAACCAGCTTTTTACGACGTCATTATCTTCTATCTCACTTTACCATGAAAACACACAAAACTATGTTAAAAAAACAGTCTGTATTTTCATATCCGTGGAGTGGCCAGGATATTTTGGATCCGGCCATGCCGGTTTAGGCCCGAACAAAGGGATTTATCTGTTTTTCGGTTCCAATGGTGGTTATGGGGCCATGTCCGGGGTATACCTTTACATCATCTCCAAGAGGAAACAGCTTTTCCTTTATACTTGATATAAGGGTCTTAAAATCTCCGCCCGGAAGATCTGTACGGCCTATTGAGCCATAAAAGAGTGTGTCTCCGGCAAATACCACACGGTCAGTGAAGAGTGAAATACCACCCGGACTATGGCCAGGAGTATGTATGACTTCCAACGTGATTTCCCCGACACGCACCCTGTCTCCATGATCAATTTCCATATCAGGGGGAGGGGAATTCTCTCCGTAAAGACCGAAAGACATGGCATTTTCAGCCACCCTGCCCAGCATCGGGGCATCAAGACCATGGATCAGTATCTTAGCACCGGTTGCATCTTTCAACCCTTTATTGCCGCCCACATGATCAAAGTGACCATGGGTATTTATTATATATCTTGCCTCGAGTCCCGATCTGTTCAACTCCTTCAGTATATTTTCCACGTCTCCGCCGGGATCAATTACAGCGGCCATTTTTGTGTTTTCACATCCAACAATAAAACAGTTGGTCATAAGGGGACCAACAGCAAGTGTTTTAATAATCATAATAAAATCCTTTAATATAAACGAACTATAGAAATCTTGTGTTTATATAACATACATCATAAATTTGATGCGGCCATCAAAATTAATGACTGTTTTATCTTAGTGGTGATTACCATGTCAGTGTCTATCCACGAATTAGGTGGTAGCACTGATGAATTTCCAATTCAGAAACATTGATGAACCTTTAAAAAGTACCTTACAAGAACATGGCCTGTATTGCATGTTCTGTCAGTCTGTTCCGGACAAACCTGTTATTCTGATGTAAAGATGTACGCAAAGACCTTTGCATCAGAGATGATATTGGATATCAGGCAAAATTCATTGGGCTGGTGGGCAGTATCGGATACAGTGGACCAGACCGCTGCAGGCAGACCTGCCTGTCTGAAACAGGCGGCTACTGTACCACCTCCAATACCCATGGGGCTTGCATCTTTGCCTGTGACGGCCTTTATTGCCATGGCAAGCATCCTTACTACAGGTGCATCGGCAGGGGTAGGGTTTGGTGCTTCAAGGCGCTGGACTGGGTTAACATCTATCCTGACTTCAGATCTGTTTTCTATTTCCTGTGATATCTCTTTTATGAACCGGAGTACTTCATCCGTAGTGTATGAAGGAAGGATTCGGCAATCCATGTAAAACACATCTCTGCCCGGAATGGTGTTTACATTATGGACATTGGATTCCACCTTTGTAGGTTCGAAGGTGGATACAGGAGGACTAAAGATATCGTCATGACAGGCAAATTTTTTCTTTAAGTTTTCAGAGAGAGTAACGATCAGCCTTGCCATTGCCAAAAGACTGTTTTTTCCCTTTTCAGGTGTGCTTGCATGACACTGTTGTCCCGTAACCGTGAATTTGAGCCATAGCATTGATTTTTCAGCTATTTCTATCATGGTGCCATCTTCGTTTCCTGCGTCGGGAACAATGATCAGATCATCTTTACTGAACAGCTCTCTATGGTGATTCAGCAGAAAATCCAGGCCATATTTGCTGCCTGTTTCTTCATCCGCGACAAATACCAGCCCTGTTGATCTTGATGGCCTGTTTTTGTTTTCCAGGATGTATCTTATTGCAAGATAAAAACTGACAAGGCCATGTTGGTTGTCCTCAACACCTCTGCCTGTAATACGATCTCCTTCCACAATGATTGTGTAAGGATCACTTTTCCACAGAGACAGGTCTCCTGGAGGAACAACATCTGCATGACACAGTACCCATACCGTGGATGTATCGTCAGTCCCATTCCATTTGACCACAAGGTTTGGTCTCGTGCCTCCTTTTGCCCTGTTGTCAGGTGCATCGTACACTTTAATAAAGTCAGGATGCAGATTATTCATCAGGTCACGTACAAATTCCACCTTGTCATGTTCGCCAGTGCCGCCATTTTCAGGACCGAGTGCAACCCTTGATGTCAGTTTTGACTGAAGGTCTATTATTTCATCCCGTGAGTTATCTATCTGGTCGAATATCTTCTCCATTCTGTTTGCCATTTTTTTTATATATGTCCTGAAAAACGTAATAGCTCAACAAACTGGGGCAGGAGGCTTTTTCCTCTGCTCCGGGCCTCCCGGCAGTCGCGTCAGCAAAAGCCTCCTACCCTAGCGCTACATTCGCTGTTATTCCTCTAATTGTTGAGCTGGTACTGAAAAAGGTTTAATATTAGGGGCTAAGATCTGATAAACCAGCTTTTTATAACGCCATCAGAATGTAGGGATTAAGAAAATCTACTCTACGGTTACACTCTTTGCCAGATTTCTTGGTTTGTCAATATCCCTTTTCAAAAAATCAGCACAGTAATATGCAAGCAGTTGACAGGGGATAACTGTCAGGACAGGATATAAAAAATCCAGGGATGGAGGCACCTCGATCACATCATCAGCTATTTTTTTCAATCTCTCATCTCCCTCTGTAATTATGGCTATTACAGGGCCCTTTCTGCTCTTGATTTCCTGGATGTTGTTCACCATTTTGTCATACATATCATCCTTTGGGGCAATAGCCACTGTAGGCATGTCCGGATTAATAAGGGCAATAGGCCCATGCTTCATCTCTCCTGCCGCATAACCCTCTGCATGTATATAAGATACTTCCTTTAATTTTAATGCCCCTTCCATGGCTATTGGATAATTGAATTTCCTGCCTATAAACAACCAGTTGGGATATTTATGGTATTTTTCTGCAACTGCCTGTATATGGTTTGCCTGTGCCAGGATCCTTTGAACCCTATCCGGCAATGCCATGATCTCCCTTATCGCCTCAGTTCCCTCTGTCAGAGGTAGGGTTTGATGACGTCCTATTAACAGGGCTATCAAGGTAAGAATTGTAAGCTGTGATGTAAAAATCTTGGTTGAGGCCACTCCGATCTCCGGGCCTGCATGATTGTATACCCCCGCGTCAGTCTCTCTTGCAATTGAGCTGCCCACTACGTTGACAATTCCCAAAAGACTGGCGCCCTTCCTTCTTGCCTCTTTTATGGCCGCCAATGTATCTGCCGTTTCTCCTGACTGACTTAACGCTATGATAAAGGTATTTGGGGGAAAGTTGAATTTACGATATCTGAATTCGGATGCAAGCTCTATTTCCACATCCACTTCTGTCAGTTTTTCAAAGCAGTATCTTCCAACATAGCCTGCATAGTATGATGTGCCACATGCAACAATTACTATGTGTCGGCAACTCTTTAACTTCTCCCATACGGGCATTATTCCGCCAAGTTTGGGTACCCCCTCGCCCGGTTCTAAGCGGCCTCTTATGGCATTTTCTATTGTACTGGGCTGTTCAAATATCTCTTTAAGCATAAAGTGGGGAAAGCCGTTCAGGTCTGTGTCCCCTGCAGACCATTCCACTGTTTCGGTATCCCTTTCCACCCGTTTTGCCTGGGCCGTGGAGATGGCAAAACCGTCTCTTGTTAATGTGGCAAGCTCATTGTCTTTCAGGTGGACAACCTTTTTTGTATAACGTACCATTGCAGATACATCAGAAGCTGCAAAATAACCGTTGTCGCTAACACCTATGACAAGCGGGCTCCCTCTTCTTGCAATAACAATTTCTCCCGGGGCATCCTGATGTATGACGGCTATTCCAAATGTCCCTTCAACTTCAGACATGACGGTTCTGACTGCCTTGTTGAGATCTCCATCAAAATATCTTGCAATCATGTGGGCAAGGACCTCGGTGTCTGTATCAGAAACAAAAACCACGCCGTCTTTTTCAAGCTTTTTCTTCAGGTTGTAGTAATTTTCTATTATTCCGTTGTGTATGACAAACAGCTTTTTTTCCTGGTCCATATGTGGATGGGCATTGATTTCAGTCGGTTCTCCGTGGGTTGCCCATCTTGTGTGCCCGATGCCTGTGTGACCTTCCATCTTTCTGCCATTTAATTTGGCCTCAAGTTCTGTAATCTTGCCGACTGCCTTGCAGTATTCGATCCTGTCTCCATTATGTACGGCTATTCCTGCAGAATCATATCCCCTGTATTCAAGCTGTTTGAGACCTTCTATAAGTATTTGTTTTGCAGACTTTTCCCCTATATAACAGACTATTCCGCACATAGTATGTTTTCCTCTCCAACCCTGTATCTTGACAGGGCTTTTTTATTATGGTCTTTATTGGTGTGCTGTTCAGATGGAACAGAGAGGCGCTTAGAGATATCAGCGGCCTTTTATGGATGTATAATATCTGTTCCACCCATATATGGTCTTAAAGGCTCAGGAATTATTATGCTACCGTCGGACTGCTGATAGTTTTCCATTATGGCTACTACGGTTCTTCCTACTGCAAGTCCGGAACCGTTCAAGGTGTGCACCAAAGCCGTACCCTTTACCCCGCTTTTTCTGAACCGTATGTTGGCCCTTCGTGCCTGAAAATCAAGGAAATTACTGCATGATGATATTTCCCTGTAAAGATTTTGACCTGGCAGCCATACCTCGAGATCATAGGTCTTGGCGGATGAAAAACCAAGATCGCCTGTGCACAGGGTTACCACACGATAGGGGAGATTAAGACGCAGCAGGATGTCTTCCGCATCATTTGTCAGCCTTTCAAGTTCTTCCCAGGAATTATCCGGATGTGAGAACTTGACCAGTTCTACCTTGTTAAACTGGTGCTGCCGTATAAGCCCTCTCGTGTCTTTTCCATAGGAACCTGCCTCGGATCTGAAGCATGGAGTATAGGCAACATATGAAACAGGGAGTTCGTCCTCATTAAGGATCTCCTCCCTGTGTATGTTTGTTACAGGAACCTCTGCAGTAGGTATAAGGTAAAGATCCCATCCTTCTATTTTAAAGAGATCATCTTTAAATTTTGGAAGCTGGCCTGTTGCAGTCATGCTTTCCGTATTAACGAGAAATGGGGGCAGAACCTCCTTGTACCCGTGTTCTTTTGTATGTATGTCCAGCATAAAGTTTATCAGGGCCCTTTCAAGTCTTGCTCCTGCACCTGTATATACGGCAAACCTTGCACCTGATATCTTTGCGGCACGGGAAAAATCGAGGATACCAAGCCGTTCTCCAAGTTCCCAATGGGGCAAAGGCTCGAAATCCATCCTGGGAATATCCCCCCTTATTCTGACTACAGTATTGTCTTTTTCATCCCTTCCTGCAGGGACTGATTCATGAGGGATATTGGGAAGAAGCATCATCAGCTCGTTAAACTCTTTTAGAATGTCTGAAAGGTCCTTATCCATTCTTTTTATCTCTGATGAAACCTCTTTCATCTTTGCAATAGGTGATGATGCGTCTTGTCCGTTTTTTTTGAGAAGAGCTATTTCCTTGCTTACCTCGTTACGTTGGTGTCTGAGTTCCTCAAGTCTGGTCAGTATCTCTCTCCTTTGACCTTCAAGAGAAAAAAGCCTTGATGTATTGATATTACTGTAGTTCCTTCGCAATAATGTCTCTTTGATTATTTCCGGATTGTTTCTTACAAATTTTATGTCCAGCATAAAGATGTCTCCAAAATGTAGTGGAATATGGCATAAAGATGTTCAGGATGTTGATGGTGTTATAAAAAGTCTCCATATACTATGTTTGATCACACGTGTGACATCATGTATATCTTCAGGCATGGTTAAACGCTATGCCTTGTATATGAAGGTTTTTACGTAACAGCTCAACAAACAGGGGCAGGAGGCTTTTTCCTCCGCTTTTGGCCTCCGGGCTGGTCTCTTCAGTAACTTATCTGCGGGGGACACCTGCCCCTTTAGCATTCCCAGCACTCAACTACTAATCAGAAAATGGTTTGCCGAGAGGCTTGGGTTACCTGATGAAGGACTATGCTTTCTATAGAGTTTTTTGGAGAGTTGAGTGCTGGGCTACGGTTTTTTCCACTGATAAGTCACGAAAAAACGGCACCCTCCCGACAGTCGCGTCAGAAAAAGCCTCCTACCCCAGCGCCACGTTCGCTGTTATTTCCCTAATTATTGAGCTGATACGTTTTTACCTATCCTTTGATTTTACTTTTTGCGAGTTTATAAAGATCTGAACCTGACAGATAAATTGGATAGAAGGGGACGTTATGCAAAGGTCTCAACAGGTTATACTATTATAATAGTATTATCGTCAAAACTTTTTTATATCAACTCAGTAAATGGGGAAGGCCTCTGCCGCCCTTTATTTAGCTGTTAGCTTTTTTCGCTTAGTTAAAGGTAACTGGTCGGGTGATGCTCAGGAGCAAATTGGTTGCATTTTGTTGTTATAAATGATAGATCGATCTGGATTGAGGGCCCTCCGTATTTTTTTTGATACTCGGCAGTGAAGAGGATACCCTGGCTTTTGCCATATCGGTTCAATTAAAAAAAACAGGTAACCATATGAATGCAACTATAAATCACGGTACCAGCAAAAAATCCGGTCTTGGCATTTTCTGGAGATTTTTCAGTTCCGTCAAACTGACCATTGCCCTGCTTGTAATACTTGCTGCTGTATCTGTCATAGGTACGCTGATTCCGCAGAGAGAAGGGGCAATAGATTTTGCTATGGGTATGAATCCCCGACTTTTTCAGGTATTCATGTCTCTTAACCTGTTCGATATATATCATTCCCTTCTGTTCAGGATTATCCTTGGGTTTCTTGTCATGAACCTTGTTGTCTGTTCCATTGACAGATTTCCTGTAACATGGAAGCTCTTTTCGTATATACCGTCTCCGGACAAATCCAGAATATTTCAGGATATCCCCACAGAACAGACCTGCATCCTGTCTGGAAACAGCAAGCACATTCTGAACCGTATTGAAGAGTTTTTACATAAAAGATATGGGAAGGTTTTCTCAAAAAAGGGAGATAAATATTCTTCATTTTTTGTGCAGACAGGACGGTTTTCCCGTTTTGGTGTTTATATTGTACATTTCAGTATACTTCTTATCCTTGCAGGTGGCCTTGTAGGTTCGTTGTTCGGATTTGAAGGGTATGTCAACATTGTTGAGAGTGATAAAACTGATAAAATTCATGTAAGGGGGAGCAGGCAGCAGAAAAATCTCGGGTTTGAGATTCGTTGTGACAGGTTTACGGTTAGTTATTATAAAAGTGGGATGCCAAAGGAGTATAAATCGGAAATTACCTTTATCGTTAATGGTAAGGATGTCAAAAAAGGAACCCTTTTGGTCAATCATCCGCTACATTTTAGAGGAATTACCTTTTATCAGGCAAGTTATGGTACAATCCCGGGCAAAAAGATTATTCTCAGGGCCGTGATGAACGGTAAATCCTTCAGCTTCCCTGTTTCGCTGCAAAAGTCTGTTCCGTTGCCGGGCAACGGAGGTGAACTGCTCCTTGAAGATATAAGAGACAATCTTGTAGGCATAGGCCCTGCGGTGTTAATATCAATTTTGCCCAGGCATGGAGAGAAGATTTCCATGTGGATATTTAAAAACCCCGCATTGGCAAAATCGCGTCTTCCTGAACCCATGCTGAAATCCCCAAAATTTAATCCCTCTGCATTCAGGCCATATACCTTTTTTCTTGAAGGTGTAGACACGGTTTACTATACAGGGCTTCAGGTCAGTAAGGACCCGGGGGTGCCAATTGTCTGGGCGGGTTGTGTAATCCTTGTAACAGGTCTTTTTATTACCTTCTTTATGTCACACAGGCGCATATGGATACGTGCAGAAAATCATAAAAGCGGTGTCAGGGTACGTGTGGCAGGTATGGCAAACAGGGATCCTGTGGGTCTTCGTCGTCATCTGCTTAAACTGACAGATGATCTAAGAAAACATGTTTTGTAACAGACAGGATATGGATGATGATCGTACCTGCACAACTTTAAAAAAAGGATAGCCTTGTTATGACCAGTTCTACAATACTAAGCTATGTGACCTTTATATATTTTACCGGTTTTACCCTCTATCTTCTGATGATGGTTATGGGTAAAAAATCCTTTGGAACGGCTGCGACGTTTGTATCGTTGGCAGGTCTTGTTGCCCATTCTGCGGCCATTGTATTAAGATGGATGGAGTCATACCAGTTGGGTATTGGTCATGCCCCTTTGTCTAATCTCTATGAGTCTCTGATATTTTTCTCATGGACAGTTACTCTTTTTTATCTTGTTGTGGAGTGGCGGACAAAAAACCGGGTCCTTGGGGCCTTTGTAATGCCTATATCTTCCCTCGCCTTGGCCTATGCCTCTTTTTCGCCGTCTGTAAACAGCCGGATTCAGCCGCTGGTGCCGGCTCTTAAAAGCAATTGGCTTATTGCCCATGTGATAACATGTTTTTTCTCCTATGCTGCTTTTGCATTGTCTTTTGCCCTGAGTATAATCTATCTCATCAAGTTAAAGAACCAAGGTGCGGGCAGGGCAGGTTCCTTTCTGAATCGAATCCCAGACAGCAGGGTCTTGGATGAGCTTAATTATCAGATAGTTATCATAGGATTTCTTATGTTGACACTGGGGATTATTACAGGCTCGGTTTGGGCCCATTCTGCATGGGGAACATACTGGGGATGGGACCCAAAGGAGACATGGTCACTTATTACCTGGCTTATTTATGCCTCTGTGATTCATGCTCGTATTGCAAGAGGCTGGGAGGGTAAACGAATTGCCGTCTTGTGTATTGTAGGTTTTGCATGTGTGATCTTTACATATTTTGGTGTAAACTATCTTGCCGGGCTTCACAGTTACGCCAAGTCATAAACCTGTCTTTGATAAATTTGCTCTCACAGGTTGATTACTGTCCCTTCCATGGCAAAAAAGGTCTTTACTGATCCATTCTGAGAATTGTTACAATACCGTGTTGCCATATCGTCAATTTGTGCATCGGTTCTTACAGGGTCGTGATGAAACAGGGCTAACTGTTTGACCCCTGCCTGATTTGCGGCCTTGATGGCATATTCACAGGAGGAATGTCCCCACCCTTTTTTGGAAGACTTGTATTCTTTTTCTGTGTATTGTGCGTCATATATAAGGAGGTCAGCCCCCTTAAAAAAGTCTGTAAGCCTCAGGTTCTGTTCTTTTGCCACCTCTTCGCCTTCGATGGCCATTTCTTTGTCATATCCCGGGTCATTGGGGTCGGTAGAAAACACGTTGACAAATGGTTCTGTATCATATGCTGTACACACGGTTTTTCCCTGGTACTGGAAACAGTACCCAAGGCATAAAATCGGATGGTTGAGATACTTGGTATGGAGCATAATCCCATCCCCAAGATCAAAGGAACCCTCTTTAAGATCAATATATTCTATATCTGCAGCCAATTCTGTCTGCCTGACGGGGAAATACCGGTAGGTTAACTGTCCTCCTACTATCCCCTCGAGGGTGTCCTCCTCGAACGTTACAGGTCCATATACCTTGATTTTTGTTCCTGGAATGTATGCAGGGGCAAAAAATGGAAAGCCCATTATATGATCCCAGTGGGTATGAGACAGAAATATTTCTATAGTCAGGTCTTTGTCGGGAAGGTCGTTTGCAAGCATGTAATTGCCCAGTTCCCTTATTCCGGAGCCTGCATCAATAATAATAACTCGTTTTACCTTGTTAAATCTCAGTTCAATGCAGGCAGTATTTCCACCATATTTTACTGTGGCGGGACCAGGACATGGAATGGATCCCCTGACACCCCAAAATTTTACCATTATAGAATTTTCCATAGCTTTTTGTTTATCGTCGCCTGTTTTGATGTTTTTTTTGCAGGATCATCAACTTGCTATTTCCAGAAAAATGCTCGCTTTTTCTATCTCTTTTTGCACGATATCGTTAAGCCTACTAAAAGATTCCTCTGAAAAACCTGCCTTTGCAATCATGTCCTGCATATCGGAGGTGTCCGGATAATCATCTCCGGCTGACCCTATATTAAGAATGTAGGAATACATATTGGCGATACCTACAATCCTTAAGATATCCATGTGTTCTTCTTTGCCTTCCCATATTCTGTGATGATAGGCAAGGACAGATGTCATTGTCTCATCGAGTTTCCATTTTTCAGCTATCATTTTGCCAACCATCGTGTGATCTGTTTTCATGATTCTTTTTTCCGCAGCCACAAGTGGGATCTCTTCCTCTTTGACCAGACTTACTACGGCTGAATAGTCTTTAGCAAAATAATTGTTTAAAGGAACCTTACCTAGGTCATGCAACAAACCTGCCACAAAATACTGATCACGCTGCATGAATGGAACTTCATTGATTTCTGCCAGCAGCTTAGAGATTACTCCAACGCTCAGGGAATGAAGCCAAAAGGCCTCTGTATCAAGGTTGGGGGTGGTTGCGGAGGACTTGGTGTGCATGGTCTCCAGAACAGCAGTACTTAATGCCAGATTTTTGACTGTATTCATTCCGAGCATGATGATTGCCCGGGTAAGGGATGTGATCTGGTTAGGCAGAGAATAGAAGGCCGAATTTACCAGTTTTAAGACCTTGGCAGTAAGTACAGGATCAAGGGATATTACCCTGTTAAGATCGTTGGGTGATGTGTTTGGATTGTTGCATACTTCAGTCACTTTCATGACTGTAGTTGAAAGACTTGGCATGCGATCTATATATTTTTTAATGCGTTTTTCCCTTAATTCATCTGTTGTACAAGAATCCATTTTATTCTCTTTTCATACCTTATGCATAAACTGTTTTCAAAAAGGAAATTATGCTTTTAATATCAGCGAATTATAGAAATGTTATGCCTGTTCAGAAAACCTTATGTCTTTACCCGCAACCTGTTCCATTTCCTTTATAAGACGGTCGCACGGTGACACGTTGAAATGATTTCCGGCCCTTATGGAGACATATCCGCCATCAGACAGCCTGACCATAAAGATCAATCTGCTGTCTCCGGGGAATCTGAAAACGATGTCCTGCAGTTTTTCCAGCATGTCTTTGGAAATGTCTGCCTCATCAAGCAGCAATTCAACGGATGTGATACTTTTTTGTTTGGCATGTTCCAGTGTGATAACCTTCTGGCCTATAACCTTGAATGTCTTGGCGTCATCAGTATGTTCAACAGTCCCTGTAACAAGTATTGGCTCTTCACTGCTCAACAGATGGGCAAACTGATTGAAGGTATCCGGAAAAAATATTACCTCTACTGAACCGGTCATATCTTCCAGAGATATGATCCCCATTCTGTCTCCCCGTTTTGTCCGTTTCAGTGTAAGTTTGCCTACAATTCCGGCAAGCCTTACTATAGTTTTATCGGGTATTCCTGGAAGATCCTGAATGGTACAGGAAACAAATTTTTCAATTTCCTTGCCAAATTTTAACAGGGGGTGCCCTGTAATATAAAAACCTAATGCATCTTTTTCCCTCCTGAGCTTTTCCTGCTCGTCCCATTCCTCTGTTTCAGGCAGATCAAACAGCTCGTTTCCAGTACCATCTGAAAGGCCGAAGGTATCAAACATGCTAAGCTGGTTAGGGTTATGGTTTGCTCCGCAAAACCGTATGATATCGTCAAGGGCAGCAAAAAGTCTGGATCTGTGTATACCTGTAAAATCCATGGCGCCACACTGTATCAATCCCTCAAGCACCCTTTTGTTCACCTTGGAGGATCCAAGGCGGTTGCAAAAATCAAAAAGATTTTTAAACGGGCCGGATCTGTTTCTTTCTTCAATAATCAGTTCAACGGCCTTAATCCCGACGTTTTTGATTGCTGCCAGGCCAAAGCGTATCTTTCCTTCAACCACGGTAAAATCGGCCTGGCTTTCGTTAATGTCAGGGGGCAGTATTTCTATGCCCATTTCACGGCATTCAGCAATGTTTTTTATGGTCTTGTCCTGATTGCCCATGTCCTGGGTCATAAGTGCAGCCATGTACTGAACAGGATAATGGGCCTTCAGGTAGGCAGTTTGGTATGCAATCATGGCATAGGCTGCGGAATGGGACTTGTTAAAACCATAGCCGCCAAATTTTTCAATCAAGGTAAAGAGTTCATCTGCCTTTTTACGGGCAATGCCATTTTTTTCTGCACCTGAGACAAATCTTTCTCTGTGCCTTGCCATTACCTCAGGTTTCTTTTTACCCATGGCCTTTCGCAGTTCATCTGCCTCTCCCATGGAGTAGTTGGCAAGTATCTGCGATATTTTCATAACCTGTTCCTGATACAGTATAACGCCATAGGTTTCTTTCAGGACTGGTTCAAGTTGAGGGAAAAAATAATTTATCCTTGTTTTGCCGTGTTTCCCCTTTATAAAGTCATCCACCATGTTGCTGCCAAGGGGCCCTGGCCTGTATAGGGCAACCATACCTATAATATCCTTGAAGGTCTCTGGTGCAAGTCTCCGCAGATAATCTTTCATTCCCGCACTTTCCAGTTGAAACACCCCTGTTGTTTTTCCGTCTCCGCACAAAAGGTAGGTGGCCTCATCATCAAGCGGAATCCGGTTTATGTCTATTGTTACTCCAGTGCTCTGTTCTATCAGGTCAAGGGCATGTTTTATCACTGTCATGGTCTTTAAACCAAGAAAATCAAATTTAATAAGACCAAGCTGCTCAATCCTGTCCATGGTAAACTGGGTCATTATTTCACCATGGCTGCCTTTAAACAGAGGAAGATACTCTACAAGGGGCCTGTCTGATATTACTACTCCAGAGGCATGGGTGGATGCGTGCCTTGTTATGCCTTCAAGTTTCCGGGAAATCTTCAGCAGTTTTTTTACGGATTCATCTTTTTCCTCGAGCTTTTTTAATTCCTCTTCGTTTCTTATGGCATCTTCAAGTTTTACCCCCGGCCCTTCCGGTATCATCTTGGCAATACGATCCACCTTTTTAAGGGGAATGTTGAGGGCGCGTCCCACATCTCTTATGACACCTCTTGCCTTCATGCTTCCAAAGGTAATTATCTGCCCTACATTATTGTGACCATATTTGTCCGCGACATATCTGATAACATCTTCCCTGCCGTTTATACAAAAATCAATATCAATATCAGGCATGGAAATACGCTGAGGGTTGAGAAATCTTTCAAAAAGGAGTCCATACTCTATGGGATCGATATTGGTAATATTCAGGCAGAATGCTACCAGGGATCCTGCCGCTGATCCCCTGCCCGGACCCACAGGAATGTTATGATCTTTTGCATATCCGATGAAATCTGCAACAATGAGAAAATAACCGGCAAAGCCCATATCGTGCAGGGTTTTCAGTTCGAAATCCAATCTTTCCCTGTATTTTTTAACAAGTTCTTCCGGCAGGTCTCCTCTTTTTTCCTTTAATTCTGCCAATCGTACTTCAAGCCCCGCGTTTGCCTTATCGGTAAGAATCTCCTCAAGACTTTTTGAGCCTTCAACATGGAATTTTGGATACTTGTATTTACCAAATTCCATGTTATAGTTACACATATCGGCCACCATTGTGGTATTTTTTATGGCATCCTCATACCCTGGCATGGCAGCCATCATTTCCTCGTAACTTTTGAAATAGAATTCATCAGATGGAAACCTGAGCCTCTTTACATCATCTATGGTTTTGCCTGTCTGAATACACAGAAGGACATCATGGGCCTCTGAATCCTCCCTGTTTAAGTAGTGGCAGTCATTTGTTGCAACAAGCGGGATAGAGAGTTCTTCTGATATCTCCCTGAGGCCTCTGTTGACCATGACCTGCTCAGGCATTTTATTTGCCTGAACCTCCAAAAAGAAACGGTCTTTAAATGTGACGGCCATCTCCTGTGCAATCTTTTTGGCCTCATCTGTTTTTCCCCTCTTTATGTGGTAGGGGATAATTCCCTGCAGGCATGCAGACATGGCGACAAGACCCCTGTTATACCTTTTCAGCAATTCCATGTCTACGCGGGGATGATAGTAAAAACCTTCGATATAACCAAGTGTTACAAGCCTGCTGAGGTTTTTGTATCCCTCCTTATTCATAACCAGCAACACGAGATGATAGGCGTTGACCTTTCCTTTACCGGTCTGTGTCCTGTCCCTTCTGTCATGAGGAGCTACATATACCTCGGACCCGACAATGGGCTTGATCCCTGCGCCCTGTGCCATATCGCATAACTCAACTGCGCCAAACATGTTGCCATGGTCAGTAATAGCTACTGCATCCATACCAAGCTGGTTTGCCTTGTCCAGCATGGAGCCTATGCGTATGGTGCCGTCAAGAAGGCTGTATTCCGTATGCACATGAAGATGAACAAAAGGGGATTTTTGGTAAGACATAGGTGTTGGTATCCTTTAATATCCTTGCGATCTGCAGACAGTTAAAATAGAATAAACATATTCAGGTGCCATCAAACCTGTGATTGCCCGAAATTGAATCTTGACTGGGTACTATCTATATCATTTCATGTGAACAGAGTGCAACATTGAGTTTGTTAACCGGTTTTCAGTCATAGTGGGGTTAAATCCTCGAAGTATTCAAGGTCCTTCTGCGATTAAACTTTTTGCATACCTTGATCTTGTACAAAATTGCTGTTGTTGAACAGTCTATGAAATTATCAAATATATCAGGTTGCATATGAAGACAGTTCGTAAAAAGATACAGATTCCTCTATCGGAAAGGATGAGACCCAGAAAGTTTGAAGACATGGTGGGTCAGGATCATATCATAGGCCCGGGATGTCTGCTTTCAAATGCTATCCGGACAGGGCATCTTTTTTCGGTTATACTATGGGGGCCTCCCGGTTCAGGCAAGACCACTCTGGCGAGGCTCATAGGGGAATATACCCGGCTGCCCTTTACCGTGTTTTCAGCAGTAAATTCCGGGGTAAAAGATCTGAAAGGGGTGATAAAAGAGGCCAGGACCATCAGGGATTTGTCAGGAGAGCCCACTATCCTGTTTGTAGATGAAATACACCGTTTTAACAAGGCTCAACAGGATGCCTTTCTGCCTTACATTGAAAGCGGTCTTATTATTCTGATAGGGGCAACCACACAAAATCCATCCTTTGAGATCATATCACCCCTTCTGTCAAGGGCAAGGGTAATGTTACTGAATCCATTGTCTCAGGATAATATCAAGACCATTATTTTAAGGGCCATAAGGGATGTAAATAATGGCCTTGGTAGCATGGGTGTTGAAATAACACCGGAGGCGCTTGAATATCTGGCAAGTATCTCACAGGGAGATGCCCGTACTGCCTTGAACAATCTTGAGGCATCTGCCTATTATGCCAGGCATGTAAGGTCTGACAGGTCTGGACATATTGACCTTGTTACTGTTAAAAGGGCCATAAACAGAAAGGCCCTTACCTATGATAAGGATGGAGAGGAACATTATAACCTTATATCAGCCTTTCACAAGAGCCTGAGAGGGAGTGATACCCAGGCGTCTGTATACTGGCTTTACAGGATGCTTATGGCAGGGGAGGATCCTCTGTTCGTTGCCCGACGAATGATAAGATTTGCCTCTGAAGATGTGGGAATGGCTGATCCCAATGCCCTTACCGTAGCCCTATCTGCATTTGAGGCATGGCAAAAGGTAGGGCCACCAGAGGCGGAGATAGCCCTTGCCCAGGCCGCTGTATATCTGTCATCTGCTCCAAAAAGCAATGCCCTTTATATGGCGGAAAAGGCTGTAAAGAAAGAAATCAAACAATCGGGGGCACTCCCTGTCCCTTTGCATTTAAGGAATGCCCCTACCAGGTTGATGAAAGAGACAGGATACGGCAAGGGATATCTTTATCCTCACAATTATCCCGGAGCTAAGGTGAAACAGACTTATCTGCCGGATACTATAAAGGACAGGGTTTTTTATGTACCTACGGACAGGGATAAGATAAACAGATAATGTTTGTATGGACATTTGGGGTTATAAAAAATGTTATAGCTTCAATGCACGGTTCAGTTGTTGCTCTCGTTAAAAATGCCTCATATAAGTTCAGGATATGAATCATAATATATTAAACAGACTGTACAATTCAGAGACTATCAAACAGAAAACTGATCTTTTTACCGTGGCTGGGAAGTGGTTCTTTTATTACATCCTGATCGGGCTTATTGCAGGGTTGGGGTCTGTGATATTCCATTACCTGTGTCAGGTTGGATTTCATTTCTTTATGGATATGCTGGCGGGGTACAGACCACCGGCTCCTGCAGGTGAAGCGCATCTTTTTCATCCATCAAACACCCCCCTTAACCGCTGGATGCTTTTGTTTATGCCCGCATTTGGAGGGATACTAAGCGGTTGGATTGTCTATACCTTTGCACCAGAGGCAGAGGGGCACGGAACAGATGCGGTTATTGATGCATACCATGAAAGGGGAGGTTTTATAAGGGGCAGGATACCCTTTGTAAAAACGCTCGCATCGGTATTAACCCTTACTACCGGTGGTTCTGGCGGCCGCGAAGGGCCAATAGCCCAGATTGGAGCGGGCTTTGGGTCGTTTTTTGCGACCAAGTTAGGGCTTTCAGAGCGTGAGAGGCGTATTATGCTTGCAGCAGGTATGGGTGCAGGTATTGGAAGCATTTTTCGTGCACCTCTGGCAGGCGCCCTGTTTGCGGCAGAGGTCTTGTATCGTGACCCTGAATTTGAGTCAGAGGTAATTATACCTGCGGGCATATCGTCTGTTGTGGCCTATTGTGTCTTTTGTCTCGTGTTCGGTTGGGGATCACTGTTTAGGTCAGGCGATTTCATGTTTGACAATCCTCTTGAGCTTGGACCCTATACCATTCTTGCCTTTGTCCTCGTAGGAGGAGGTTTTTTCTATATCAAATCTTTTTATGGTGTTAACAGGATATTTAAATCCATAAACATCCCTAACCATATAAAACCAGCCATCGGAGGTTTGTTGACAGGGACAATAGGCTTTTTTCTTCCTCAGGCGCTCGCTTTTGGCTATGGATATGCCGAGATGGCGCTACATAACCAGCTTCCTACCATCCTTCTTGTTGGCATAGCATTTGGAAAGATCCTTACCACCTCTTTTTCTATTGGTTCCGGGGGCAGTGGCGGGGTATTCGGTCCGTCTATTGTAATAGGAGGCGCATTGGGTGGGGCCGTAGGGAGGATGTTTCACCATATTATTCCAAACATTGTAACTCAGCCGGGCGCCTTTGTAGTGGTTGGAATGGCAGGTTTTTTTGCCTCCGTCTCCAATGCCCCTATTTCTACAATAATATTTGTCAGCGAAATGACAAACTCTTACCATCTCCTGCTTCCCAGTCTTTTGGTATGTTCCCTTGCATATGTTTTATCAAGACCGTGGACCATATATATAAGACAGGTCCCCTCAAAGATCAATTCTCCGGCCCACAGGGGGGATTTTTTTCTTGATATTCTTGCCGGGATAAAGGTCAGGGAGTTATTGCCAAAACTGAGAAAGGTTCAGTTGGTGCCTGAAGATATGCCGTTTGACAATTTCAAGAATCTGTTCAGTACGAGCAGACAGCATTACTTTCCTGTTGTTGACAAAAATAACAGATTGACCGGGATATTTTCCATCAATGATGTAAGAAGTGTCCTTTTTGATGAAGAGATCAACAGGGTAATCATTATGAAGGATATCGCTAACAGGGATATAATCTTCACGACGCCGTCAGAGGATCTCAATGAGGTTATGAAAAAATTTACGGTGCGCAATCTGCAAAGGATTCCGGTTGTTAAGGATGATGATCATTCAGCCCTTCTCGGCATGCTGGATCGCAGGGAAGTGATAGAATTCTATAATCAGCGTTTAAGGGAGATACAATCTCAAAAAAAGTAAACATCTTCACGGAACAATATGTATTAGCCGTAAAGACACACAAAACCGTGCTGAAAACCAGGCTTGTTTTTTTATATCCGTGGGTGGCCAGGATATTTTGGATCCGGCCATGCCGGTTTAGATGCATGTTTTGGGACAGGGCGATTCAAAAATTTTTCCTGCATATTGTCTGATAACTACCTTTATTCCAAAAGCCACAAATATCAATGATACAACCTATTGAAGAAAAGATTGCCTGGGCAGAAAAGACCTATCTCAGGTTACACCGGACTTTTTCAGAAGATAAAAGGATATCTGAACTTACAGACAGGCTCAAAAAGGCCATATCCCTTTCCCGTGAAAGGATGTGTGTATCAGGTATTGTGGATATATGCAGAAAATGTGAGTATGAGGAGGGCGGATCATGTTGCGGCAAGGGTATTGAAAACAGGTATGACAGGTGGCTGTTGATTATTAATCTTATTCTCGGAATAAAACTGCCTCATGTCAGGGAGATTGATAACAGTTGTTTTTTTCTCGGCCGGACAGGATGCAGGCTTGCTGCACGCCATGTGATATGCATTAATTATGTATGTGAAAAAATAGAGCGACATGTTCCGTCAGCCTGTCTTAATTCTCTTAAGGAGGCTGAGGGTGAGGAGATAGAGACACTGTTTTTTCTTCATGAACGACTTATGCAGGTTTACAGGTCCATAAACAGATAGTATCAGCTCAATAATCAGGGGAATAACAGCGAACCTATCCCTGTTTGTTGACCTATTACAACAGATAGATGATGGATAATGTTCTGAAAGACACGCTTCAGTACATAGCAGACTTTTATGACAGACGTAAGGTAGGGGATACGGGGCCTCTCGGATTCAGAAGGTCTACAGATATGATGAGGTTAATGGCATGTCTTGTTCCCCTGCTTGAACAGAAGATAATCATTCCTGGCAAAACCCGTTTTCTTGACCTTGGATGTGCGGATGCAAGGGTAAATGTCTTTTTAAGCTATTTGGTCAAAACCTCTGTAGGTGTTGAACTGGATGAGTGGACATTGGAAGAACATGAATCTCTGTCAGGGAAACTGTATCCCGGTCTGGAAGAACGTGGACTTATGCTGCCGCCTGAAAATATTTTTCTCTATAATGGGGATTCTACCTCACCTGTAATCCATGAAAAAATTTTTACTGACACAGGGCTTCGCCTGAGGAACTTTGATGTCTTTTATACCTATCTTGTTATGTACCAGGAATTTTCCAGGCTTATTTTAAAAGAGGGGAAACAGGGGGCCATCTTTATGGTTTACGGATTGAACAGGATAATGCCGGCGCTGAAGGGGTTTCGACTCCTTGACAGCATTAGTCCTGTTCAGGGGATATTGGCCGTTTATCAGAAGATCTGATCTTAAAGAATACAAGCCCCATAAACATAAAAATCATTGAGACAAAAAAGATGGCCCTGTATCCTGCAAATTCTCCTATGTAACCCAGGGCAATGGAACCAATAAAGGCGCCGGCATCAATTGCCCCTGTGAAAATGCCAGTGACCTTTCCCCTGATATGGACAGGTTGGTCCCTGATGGCGAGGGAATTCATGCAGGGGAACAGAAAACCATGTCCGCATCCTGATAACATTCCGGATATTACCAGCATTATATTTCCTCTGGCAAAGATGAGCATCCCAACTCCTATCCCTGTTATAATGGAGGCATAGGGAATAATTATACGTTCTCCGATGCCGTCAGCAAGCCTGCCGCCAAAAAACCTTGTTATTACCGCAGAGAATGAATAGGTAATATAATACAGCGAAATAAACTCTATCCCTTGGCTTTTTGCAAAGGGGGCAACAAAATTTCCTGTGGCAGCCATGACAAAACCAAAAGATATGGATAGAATAGCTATTGGTATCATCTCCTCTTTTCTGAGGATGGCAAAGAAAGAGACAGAGCCTTTTGGGTTGTTGGTGCAATATTCGTTGACATCGTCTGTAAGATCAGGGGATGTTTTTATCTTTTGTATTGTTTGCAATTCGTCTTGATCCAGCCATTTTTGCCCGGGTCTGTATGATTCATGAATAACGGCCTGAAATAACAGCCCTGTGAAGGCAAGAACGGTTGCCGTAACAAAAAAACATGGAAACCCGAACCTCTTTATTGCCAGTTCGCCTATAACAGGGCCAACAGCCAGGCCTATAAGCCCGGTCATACCAAACATCCCGAGCCCCTCATTCAGTCGTTGTTTTGGTACTATGTCCGCTATATAGGTAAAGGTCGCTGTAAAGCATATAGCCAACCCGATACCGTGTATGAGTCTAAGGAGGATCAGGAAGGGATAAAAACCGGATAATGGCCCTTTGCAGAACAGGTAGGATATGGATACAAGGGTCATGCTCATCGATCCTGCAGCATAACTGTTTTTTCGTCCTATCCTGTCAATTATTTCAGAAACCCATGGTCGGCAGACAACAGAAGAAAAGGCAAATGCCCCCATTATAATGCCAATATCTGACTTTGATCCTCCATGGGCAGAGATAAACAGAGGGAAGAGAAAGAAGCACCCAAAACTGGATACTGTAAAAAAGTTTGCAAGACCCATCAGGATGAATGCCTTGGTGTAGAGATCTGATTTCATTATTGCCAACCGTAAGTGTTTTTAATGTGTCGTGAAAAGGCACAAAATCGTGCTGAAAAACCAGTCTGTATTTTCATGTTCGTGGCATGATCAGGATATTATCCGGCCATGCCGGTGTTAAATGTTATGCGAAGACATATTTGTATTTTGCTGCACAAATGCTCCTGTAGATTGATACTGATATTGCAGAAAAAGGATTTATAGATGGAAACTAATTGACAAATCATTGGCTTATTAGTTATTCTAATGATTTAAATCCCGATTATGCAAGTGTTGTTTTGATCTGAATCAGGATGAGATCCTTTGAAAATGTTCAGTCTTTGTTCAGATTCAGGGAAGGTAAAAATTTTAACCGGAAGGATATATTTCCGGAATTAAAATCTGAGCCTGACCTGCCTGTTGATGGCAGGCACGGAAATTGAGTAAGGCAAGAACATTGTGCAAGGGTCTCATATTGTTCATATTGTATGCCCATTAAGGATATGGTTTAATCATGTTTGAAAATCTGACAGACAAACTGAATGCGATATTCAAAAAGGTGACCGGCAAAGGCAAACTTACCGAGGCCAACGTAAAGGATGCCTTGAGAGAAGTTCGTCTTGCCCTGCTTGAGGCTGATGTCAATTACAGGGTTGTAAAACAGATTATACAACGTATCACCGATCGGGCAATTGGCCATGAGGTTATGCAAAGCCTTACGCCGGGGCAGCAGATCATAAAGATTGTCAGTGAAGAACTTACCAGCCTTATGGGGGGGGAGGCAAGTACTTTGCAGCTGATTGGCCGTCCTCCATTTTCTTTGATGCTGGTAGGGCTTCAGGGTTCAGGTAAGACAACAACAGCGGCAAAGATTGCCATGCTTTTAAGGAGGCAGGGAAGGCATCCTTATCTTGTTCCTGCAGATGTATACAGGCCTGCTGCAATAGATCAGCTTGAAAAGCTGGGGAAATCTATCCAGGTTCCTGTTTATCCATCTGATCCCGCACACAAGCCTGAGGACATATGTCTTCAGGCGATGTCAGAGGCGGGAAAGCAGGGCTCTGATGTTTTGATTATTGATACGGCGGGGCGTCTGCATATTGATGATGATCTGATGGATGAGCTTGGACGGATAAAACGCAAGATAAATCCGGTGGAAATTCTTCTTGTAGCCGATGCCATGACAGGGCAGGATGCTGTTAATGTAGCCAAAAAATTCGATGAGATCCTGGACATAACAGGGGTTATCCTCTCCAAGATGGAGGGTGATGCAAGAGGGGGAGCTGCCCTGTCTATCAAGGCGGTAACAGGGAAGCCCATAAAATTTGTTGGAATCGGGGAACAGATAGGCGATCTGGAGGTCTTTCATCCGGAAAGGGTGGCATCTCAGATACTGGGTATGGGAGATATGCTCTCTCTTATTGATAAGGTTCAGTCTCAGTTTGATGAAAAAGAGGCGGAAAAACTTCAGAAAAAGTTGAAACAAAACAAGTTTGATCTTGATGATTTTTTGTCTCAACTACGCCAGATGAAGAAGATAGGCTCTCTTGAGCAGATAATGAGCATGATTCCCGGGCTGGGACAGAACAAAAAGCTGAAACAGTTCAAGCCTGATGAAAAAGAACTGATCAAGGTAGAGGCAATTATCAATTCCATGACCAAGCAGGAGCGGCAGGATTACAGGATTATAAAGGGAAGCAGAAAAAAGAGGATTGCCCGGGGAAGTGGTGTGAAAATTCAGGATGTAAACCGGCTTTTAAAAAATTTTGCTCAGTCCAAAAAGATGATTGAGCGTTTAACGAGGAAAGGGTATGATAATAATATTATGTCCATGTTTAAGTAGGTTTTATCCATAATGTGATATTTTTTTGCTGGTTACCGTAAAAATAAACATACAAAACCGTATTAAAAACCAGTCTGTATTTTACTGTGTTTGGTCAGGATATTTTAAATCCGGCCATGCCGGTTTATCTGTGGATAGGTGGTGGATAGCGGTATTTTTATGAGTTCGTCAATATTATAACATTATAATTAAATGAAATCCTGGAGGTTTTTAAGGTAAATGGCTGTAAAAATAAGACTAACAAGACGAGGGGCCAAGAAAAAACCGTTTTATCGGTTGGTAGCTGCTGATTCCAGATCGCCACGTGATGGCAAATTCCTGGATATCCTGGGTTATTACAATCCACTGAAGGACCCTGTAGAAATCAAGGTTCACAGGGACAGGGTGGATTACTGGATAAAAAAAGGCGCCCTTATGAGCGATTCTGTACGAACATTGCTGAAGAAAGAAAAAAGGTCCATGGCCTCTTCAATGGATGATTAGGCCCTTTCTGCAAAGGTCTATTTCTCACTGTGTTTTGTAGGTGGGAGGGTGTGCTGTCTGCTGTCTTTGAGATGGAATAGGCAGGACATCTTAATTGCGTTGTTCAGAATTGATTCGTGGATGGGTATTGATTAATTTCCGTGACTGTTGCCCGGGACAGCAGTTTTTCCTGATTTGCAGGATGTTTTGGTATTGCCAGGGCTGTATACTGTGCTTAATTTCTTTATTGAAAACTCTATAGTGTCCAAAATCTGCCTGGGATGGACATGAGTCAACTGTGGATAAAAGAGAAAGAAGGAGTCTTTCTGTAACCGGCTCCTTGTAAGCACCTTAAAATAAACACCTTTGTCAACTCGATATTGCATTGGAGGTAGAATATGAAAGATCTGATAGCGTACATAGCAAAGGCATTAGTGGATAAACCGGAAGAGGTGGTTGTAACAGAAGTGGAGGGGGAACAGACCTCTGTTATTGAATTAAAGGTGGCCAAGGATGATCTGGGGAAGGTGATTGGGAAACAGGGGCGTACTGCCCGTGCAATGAGAACTATCCTCAGCGCAGCATCCACAAAGCTGGGAAAACGTGCAGTCCTGGAAATTATAGAATAACACCTAAATCCTGCAAGCGTCGAGTTTGCCGAAGACCTGCCTGCAGCAGGCAGATACAAGGCGGCAAGGGTGCAGACGTACTACGATCAAATCCTTGCCACACAGATTTGGTAAAATCGGCGCTTGTGGAGGGTAAACTGTTTTCAAAAATAGTTTATGCAGGTTTTAGGTAACACTTAACAGACAACAGCAAGAACAGAATTGTAAACTGTTTATACCATGTGTAAGTCCAATGATAATCTTGTTCTTATGGGAAGACTGTTGCATGCGCATGGTGTAAAGGGTCTCGCCTTGATCCACTCCTATGCCGATTCACCGGATGACTTTATTCAGGCGGGAAGTGTGTTTTTGAGAGGCAGGAACGGATGTTTAGATAAATATCAGGTTTCAGATATAAGGCCTCATAAAAGGCATTATTTAATGAAATTTGTCGGTCTTGATTCAAGGGAACAGGTAGACTCCCATAAGGGCGACGATATCCTGGTGGATAAAAATCTGCTTGTTCGCGGTGATGACGAGTTTTTCTGGTTTGAACTCATTGGCCTTGATGTCTATCTTGACTCTGGCGTTTGGCTTGGAAGGCTTGACAGAATTATTTCCACAAGGGCCAATGATATTTACATCGTCAAAAAAGGAAAGGCAGAGGTCTATATCCCCGCTACAGTCGATGTTGTCAGAAAGATTGATCTTGAGGAAAACAAGATGATAGTTTCGGATGAGGGAGGTATCCTTGGCTTAAATGAGATTTGACATCCTCACCATTTTCCCTGGTCTGTTTTCATCCTTTTTAAGCCATGGTATCTTGGGACGTTCCATAGAAAGGGGCCTGATTGATATCAGGCTTGTAAACATCCGTGACTTTACAGATGATCCTCACAGGAGTACGGATGACAAGCCTTACGGTGGAGGGGCAGGGATGGTAATGACGCCTGGGCCTGTTTTTCGTGCCCTTGATGCGGTTAAAAGGGAGAGTGAAAACTCCTCCGTGATTCTTTTAAGTCCCCAGGGTAAGAGATTTGATCAGTCATTGGCATGGAAACTGGCCGGGTTTGATCAGCTCATCCTTATATGTGGGCGTTATGAGGGCGTGGATGAACGCATCCGCCTTGGGTATGCAGACATGGAGATATCCATAGGTGACTATATCCTGAATGGCGGGGAAACAGGGGCCATGGTGATTATAGAGGCGGTAAGCCGTCTTGTACCCGGAGTCCTTGGCACAGACAAATCCAGCAAGGAGGATACCTTTGAAAACGGTCTCCTTAAGTACCCTCAGTATACAAGGCCAAAGGTATTTAATGGTATGCATGTTCCGGATGTCCTCCTGTCAGGAGATCATGAACGGATAAGAATATGGCGCAGGACAGAATCCATTAAAAAGACCTGCAGAAACAGGCCTGACCTGATTAAGAAAGCGGATCTGACGAAAGAAGACCTTCTCATTCTGAAACGCCAGAAAGACCTTGCATCTGTTTTGGATGCCGACAAAAACGACTGATCCTGACAGCTTTTTATAGCAGGAGGTCCGGGGTTTCTTTGTTTTTTTACGGTAAAAGATAAATTATGTCCATATATCTGGGGCTTGTGCATTATCCCGTTTACAACAGAAATCATGAAACAGTGGCATCGGCTGTCACAACAGTGGATATTCATGATATTGCACGGCTTTCCAGGGCATATGGTGTAAAAAGGTTTTTTGTTGTTACTCCCCTTACGGATCAGGCATTACTGGTAAAAAAGATAATAGCTCACTGGACCACCGGATACGGTTCCTCTTATAATATGCACAGAAAAGAGGCCCTTGAACTGGTTTCAGTGGTTTCTTCTATATCTGAGGCCGTTGAACGGATAAAAAAAACAGAGGAATCCGCTCCCCTGCTTATAGCTACCAGTGCATCGAGACATAAAGGTAATCCCGTATCTTTCGAAGAGCTTGCAAGAATCATTTCTGTAGGGAGGACTGTTTTTTTGCTTTTCGGAACGGCATGGGGGCTTGAGGAAAACATCTTTTTAAATGCAGACTATGTATTGGAGCCTGTAACCTGTGCTACAGGATACAGGCATATATCTGTCAGGTCTGCAGTAGCGATAATTATGGATAGGTTAATACAAAAATCTCAACATGAGACCTTTGCATAACGTCCTCTTTTGCCCAGTTTCTGTGTCAGGCTCAAATTTTAATCCTCAAAATATTTAATATATTCCTGCGGTTAAAATTTTTGCCTTCCTTGAACTTGAACAAAACTGAACATTTTGCAAAGGTTTTAACATATGAACCCTGATGGTTTTCAGGAGGAAGTGGTACTATGAACAACATATTGGAAAAAATAGAAAAAGAACAGATGCGTATTGATATCCCCGACTTCAGGCCAGGGGATACGGTAAAGGTTCATGTGAAAATAAAGGAAGGGGGAAAGGAACGAATACAGGTCTTCAAGGGTGTTGTACTACGTAAAAGAAAAGGCACTACAGGCTCTACCTTTACTGTAAGAAAGGTTTCCTACGGGATAGGTGTTGAAAGAATATTTCCCTTGCACTCACCGTCAATAGAGAAGATAGAGGTGGTAACAAGGGGCAAGGTCAGAAGGTCCAGGATTTACTATCTGAGAGGTCTTAAAGGCAAGGCCGCCCGTATTAAGGAACGAAGGTTTTAGGTGCCTTTACAGAAAATATGTTGTCTCTCCCGGATTCCCCGTTTTTTTATGAAGACCTTGCTTTTAAATCAGGTTATTCCCTGGTAGCAGGTGTTGATGAGGCAGGCCGAGGTTCGTTGGCAGGGCCGGTAGTTGCAGCAGCGGCAATTATACCTGCAGAGCACAGGACTTGCGCATTTTGGGATAAGATCAAAGATTCCAAACAGATGTCTGCAATTGCAAGGCAAAAGGCCTTTGCATTTATTGTTGATAATGGCATTCCTGTTTCCATTGGTGTTGTATCACGGACATACATTGATACCCATAACATACTCAAGGCCTCCCTCGAGGCAATGAGACGGGCGATTGTTTCTCTTTCCATGCAGCCTGATTTTATTCTTGTGGACGGTATGCAGGCAGTTCCCATATCAATACCGCAAAAATGTATTAAAAAGGGTGATCAGATAAGCAAAAGCATATCTGCTGCATCTGTACTGGCAAAGGTTTACAGGGACAGGATTATGGATGCCTATCATGAGATATATCCATGTTATCATTTTAACAGAAACAAGGGTTATGGAACACGCCAGCATATTGAGGCCTTAAAAACACACGGGCCTGCCCCCATACACCGGCTTACTTTTAAAGGAGTGGTTCAGGTTTGACCAGCCAAAGAATTGAGCTTGGAAAATGGGGTGAAGATCTGGCCTTCAGGGAACTTAAAAGACTGGGTTATAAAAATATCATACGCAATTATCGTTGTTCTGTCGGCGAAGTTGATATGGTGGCCATGGATGCCGGCACACTGGTATTTATAGAGGTCAAGACAAGAAGAGGCGCCTGTGTTGCTTATGCCAAGGAGGCTGTAACGGGAAAGAAAAGAAGACAGCTTTCGAAACTTGCCTTGACATATATAAAAGACAGGGGACTTGGCAACATCTCCGCCAGGTTTGATGTGGTGGCAATAAGCATAGAAGGAGATAAGGTAAAGACAGAAATCGTAAAAAACGCATTTGATCTGGCCTTCTGAATGTCCTGACCACCGACGGTAAAATACAGCCTGGTTTTTAGCACGGTTCTGTGTGTTTTTACGGTATAACCATGACAGGGAAAAGACAGGATAATTGTGAAGAGAATTATGGAACCCTGTACGTTGTTGCAACCCCCATTGGCAATTTAGACGATATAACCTTGCGTGCCTTAAATGTCCTTAGGCAGGTCCATAGTGTAGCAGCCGAAAATATTTCCCGTACCAGGGCCCTTTTGAATCATTATGGTATCAGGACCAAACTTGCAAGTTACAGAGAACAGAATCATATCAAACAGGCATCCCTTATAATCAGGATACTGCAGTCCGGCGACAGTGTTGCCCTTGTAACAGATGCCGGCACACCTTGCATTTCTGATCCTGGCGCCTATCTTGTTGACCAGGCATACGAACACAGGATAGGAGTAGTTCCAATACCAGGGCCGTCTGCATTGACTGCAGCCCTGTCCGTCTCTGGCCTTATTTCAGACAGGTATATGTTTGTCGGGTTTTTGCCCCGCAAGTCCGGAAAAAGGCGCAATATCCTCAAGGAACTGTCTCAGGAGCAGGCCGCAATGGTTTTTTATGAGGCTCCTCATCGTCTGAATCTTATGCTCTCGGACATGCTAAGTATCTTTGGCAACCGCCAGGTGGCTGTTTTCAAGGAAATCACAAAGATATTTGAGGACGTAAAAAGAGGACCTTTGAATGTGGTTATTGAGCAACTGACTCCTGAGTGGATAAGAGGGGAATTCACCGTTGTTGTTGCCGGAAACGATATCATGTCCAAAGATCATGGTCAGGGGAAAGACATTCTGAAAACAGTTGATGCCAGGTTGTTGGAGAATACAGGCATTAAAGACATTGCAACTGCTGTTGCAGGCGAAACAGGCCTTTCATACAGGCAGGCCTATAAGATATGCATAGAAAGAAAACTATGCAGGGAAAAAGACGGTTTTTCATGATTGATGTCATGAGTGGCCTTAACATCTGTAAAAAAATCAGCAGGAATTTTACACTCCTTACGAATGCACCCAATGTATCAGTTCAACAAATGAGGCACTGACAGAAGATTTTTCCGTTTTGAGTTTCCTATCCGGTCTCTTGTGTTGTACCTGCTTTAAGGGGGATTTCCGTCAGTATTTTCTATAACCCGACATAGCCGGATCCAAAATATTCAGCAGCCTGTTTTTCAGCACGGTTTTGTGTGTTTTTACGGTAAGGTAAATCCGGAAGAGATGGCGCCATCCTGACAGTCATGTCAGGGGAACCCTTCTGCCGCTTTTTGTTGAGCTGTTACATGCCAGTTTTATTATATGGAAACTATAAAGAATTTCAGGATAAATAATGAGTTGGGGATTCATGCCAGGACAGCGGCCATGATTGTGGAATTGGCCAAAAAGTTTAATTCCAAGATATACATAAAGAAAAATGACGAGGAAGTGGATGGTAGAAGTATCCTGTCTATACTAACGCTTTCATGTCCCAAGGGTTCAGAAATACAGGTAAGGATTGTCGGGGATGATTCACAGGAATTTATGGATGCCTTGACAGAGCTGATCGAGGACGGATTTGGAGAGGACTGATAATGGCGCATGAAAAAAACACCCCCAAGACCGTATATGGAATTCCTGCTTCTCCGGGTATAGTAATAGGCAAGGCTCATGTGGTTGACAGATCAAAGGTCAAGGTGATGTACCATTACCTTATAAGTGATGATCTGGTGGATCAGGAGGTTGCCCGTTTCAGGGAGGCAGTGGAAAAGGCAAAAGAGCAGCTTACAACCTTGAAAGACCGCCTGCCCGATTACGTAAAGGATCATGCGTTTATACTGGAAAGCCATCGCATGATCCTGAAAGACAGCATGGTTTATAATGCTACCATAAAACACATTACTGAAGACAAGATAAATGCTGAGTGGGCGCTCAAGAAGACCTTGCTCGACATCAAGAACGTATTCCAGGAGATTGATGATGAATACATCAGTAACAGGATCAGTGATGTGGGAAATGTTGTTGAAAGGATATTGAGAAACCTGTCAGGTAAACAGCAGGAAAGTCTTCTGGATCTTAAAGAACGGGTAATCATTGTTGCCCATGACATCTCTCCTGAAGATGCTACAGAACTCAATACAAGCAAGGTAATGGGTTTTGTCTCTAATGTTGGTGCAAAAACCTCTCATACGGCTATTATAGCTCAGGCCCTGGGTTTGCCTGCTGTTATGGGCCTTGGCAATATTACGGATATCGTAGAAGAAGGATGTCTGTTGATTGTCGATGGTAATACCGGCGAGGTTGTCATACAGCCTGATGATGATGCCATCATTTATTACCATGAAAGACAGATTCAAAGAGAAAGGTATCGCTCTTCCATAATCAGAACAAGTTATCTGCCTGCCAAAACCCTGGATGGTTACGAAATTGCTGTTATGGCCAATACGGAATTTGCAGGTGAAACAGAGGCGGTAAAAGAAAATGGGGGAGCAGGCATAGGCCTTTACAGAACTGAATTTCTTTATCTTAAAAGCAACGGGTTCCCTTCTGAAGAGGAGCTGTTCAATGATTATAAACAGGTGGCTGAAAAAATAGCTCCTGACCCTGTTATTATAAGGACATTGGATCTTGGCGGAGACAAGTTCCTGTCATATTCCAATAAAAAGGAGGCGAACCCTGCCCTTGGGCTTAGGGCCATACGGTTATCGCTGAAAAATCCCCAGGTATTCAAGGTGCAGATCAGGGCCATTCTGCGTGCAAGTGCATACGGTAATGTCTGGCTGATGTTTCCCATGATATCAGGGCTTAGTGAAATCCAGGCGGCAAACAGAATACTGACGGAGGTCAAAAAAGATCTCGATGATGCGGGGATGGACTATAAGAGGGATATAAGGGTCGGAATTATGATCGAAATCCCGTCTGCCGTTGCCATAGCAGACATACTTGCTCATCAAATAGATTTTTTCAGCATCGGAACCAACGACCTGATCCAGTATGCCCTTGCTGTTGACAGGACAAATGAGGATGTTGCCTATCTGTATAAGCCTTTCCATCCTGCAATTTTAAGGATGATAAGGCAGGTAATAACAGCGGCCGACAAGGCCGGTATAGAGGTTTCGTTATGCGGGGCCATGGCAGGGGAACCGTGCTGTGTTCCCATCCTTATTGGCGCTGGTATGAAAAGACTAAGTGTAAATATACAGTCTGTTCCCCTTATAAAAAAGATCATACGTTCGATTTCCCTTAAAGATGCAGAGAGCTGCTTTGAAGATATTATGAAGCTGACAACGGCAAATCAGGTTGAGGCATACATAAAGGCTTTTATGAAGGACCTGTTGCCGGAACTGGGAGAAAACGCATTTATATGAACAAAAAGATTGTATGCTCGAACAAAAAGGCGAAATATGACTATTTCCTCGATGATTTTTATGAAGCAGGGATGGTGTTGCTGGGACCGGAGGTTAAATCCCTAAGGTTGGGGCAGGCAAATCTTACAGACAGCTATGCAAAGATCAAAAAGGGCGAGGTTTTTTTGTACAATATGCATATCAAGCCCTATGTAAATGCCCGGCATATAAACCTGGATCCTGTAAGGCCAAGAAAACTGCTTTTGAACAAGAGGGAGATAAAACGCCTTATTGGGAAAACAGAGGGAAAGGGCTATACCCTTATACCAACAAAGGTTTATTTTTTAAACGGTTGGGCAAAGGTGGAAATTGCCTTGGCAAGAGGCAAACGCAAGTACGACAAGCGACAGGCCCTTAAAGAAAAAGAGATGAAAAAGGATATGAAAGAGGCCCAAAAAAGGTATAAGTATTGACATTTTCATCGTAAATGATTATTTTATAGCAGTAAATTGCCCCGATTGTCTGTTTTTATCATCTTTGATGGTAATAACTGTAAGGGGGCGAAACGGTTTCGACGGAGATAGTTGAAGTTCAGATTGCATACCGAGGTTCCATCATCTCGTAAAACAGGTGGATATAAACACAATCGCAGACGATTATTCGTATGCTCTGGCCGCTTAGGCCAGCGTCCTTTTAGTTTTTACCTGCGGAACTAAAAAGGGCGTCGATCAGCAGGGTAGCTTGGCCGTATTGCCTGTGTGACGGTCAGGTGAACTTTATCACAGGATAGTCCGTTGTTGTAGGTGCTCGATACCTACGACAGGGATGAAACAATAAATATCGAGCTAAGTATGTAGATGTCTGAATGGAATGTTTCCGGACGGGGGTTCGACTCCCCCCGCCTCCACCATTTGAAAAAAGACAACCCGTCTCTCGGCATATCTTTTCCGGGAAGACGGTTTTTTTTATTTTCCCCCCCCTTGTTTTCAGATGGCTTGCGCCCATTTCACATCTTTTTAAAGTACCTCTTTGCTCCTCGTTTCTTCTCCACCTTTCTTCCTCTGTTTGTCCCCAGATTCGCTGGCATTGACAATCACCCCACGATCCTGCCCCTACACACCCGGTGATATATTCGGGCGGGATAAGTCTTTACCGGCATGTGTTTGTGCCGGGTTATGCCCGGGAGAGCATGGTTTCGGCATGGCTCTATATTGGAGACACGGCAGTCAGGCGTGGGACGAAGCTCATCCAGTCCGGTATTTGGTCGGAATAAACACCGATCACCATAATTTAGAAAAACATTTGACAGCAACTGTCACTAACTGTATATTAGATGGGTGTTATGAGGTATCGTGCGAAAACTTTTGCCTTGCGGTCAGAGAGGTATACCTGATGGATGAAAAACCAGGCGCTGTCATGACCATTGAAGAGCTATCCGCCTATCTGAAGATTCCGAAGTCAACGCTCTATAAGCTCGTTCGGGAAGGCAAGGTCCCTTCCCAGAAGGTGGGCCGGCACTGGCGTTTCCGGAAGGAGGCCATCGATCGATGGTTGGACGAGACGCAAGCCGAAGAGCCGGATACAAAGGGAGAACAGTAATGGCTGAGCCTCTCGCTGATCAGGTCATGCGGAAAATCAAACAGGCTGCCGAGCTTTACCATAGGCTTATGCTGGTCGTAGCTCCGGCAGGAGCGGGAAAAACTACTGCGCTCACATACGTGAAAGAACGCATAGGCGCACCACTGGTCAACGTCAACCTGGAGCTGTCACGCCGCATGCTTGAACTAACCGAGCGCCAGAGGGCGTTACAGCTTCCCCGACTGTTAAGGGAGATTGTAGATGATGCTGCCAGTGAAGTGGTGTTGCTCGACAATTTAGAGATTTTATTTGACGTATCCCTGCAGCAAGACCCTCTTCGGCTTCTTCAGGGACTTTCTCGTAACAAAACGGTGGTTGCTGCCTGGAACGGTTCCATTGACAAAGACCACATGACCTATGCCGTACCGGATCATCCTGAGTTCCGCCGCTATCTGGTCCGCGATTTTCTGGTGGCAAGTCCGGAGGTAACGACATGAAGCTGATAGAAGAGATTACAAGGGGGCATACGCGATGAAATACGGTGACCTGATTCAGTTTGAACCCATTGAGTCCGTGGTCCAACTGCGGGATGCCATTGATGCAACTGCCGCCCGGCAGCTTGTCGAGACCTATGTCATTTCCAAAGAGATGGCAGAGAAGCTGGTGGGTTTGGTTATTCCCCAGCTGCAGTTTGAGCAGCCCACCGACAACAAAGGACTTCTGGTGGTTGGTAATTACGGCACTGGTAAATCCCACCTCATGTCGGTGATCTCCTCTCTTGCGGAACATCCCGACCTTACCGCCAGTCTCAGCAATGCCGACGTAGCGAATGCTGCTCAAAAAATCAGCGGCCGGTTCAAGGTGGTCCGTACCGAGATCGGTGCCACCACCATGTCCCTGCGGGACATTCTTGTTGCCGAACTGGAAGAGCATCTGGCGGCGATGGGTGTGAGCTACAGCTTTCCATCCGCCGACCAGGTATCCAACAACAAACGTTCCTTCGAGGAGATGATGGCCGCCTTCCACCAGGAATTTCCGGACCATGGTCTACTCCTCGTGGTGGATGAGCTTCTCGACTATCTGCGCACCCGTAAAGACCAGGAGCTTATTCTGGACCTGAACTTCCTCCGTGAGATCGGCGAAGTTTGCAAGGACCTGCGTTTCCGCTTCATGGCCGGTGTCCAGGAAGCCATTTTCGACAGTCCCCGGTTCTCCTTTGTGGCCGACAGTATCCGCCGGGTGAAGGACCGCTTCGAGCAGATTCTCATCGCTCGCAAAGACGTCAAGTTCGTGGTGGCCGAGCGATTGCTCAAGAAAACCGGTGAGCAGCAGGCCAAAATACGCGAATACCTTACGCCCTTCGGCAAGTTCTACGGCCATATGAACGAGCGCATGGGCGAGTTCGTCCGTCTCTTCCCAGTGCATCCCGATTACGTCGACACCTTTGAGAGGGTAACCGCGGTTGAAAAGCGCGAAGTGCTCAAGACCCTGTCCCTGGCCATGAAGAAGATGCTCGATCAGGATCTGCCAGACGACCGGCCGGGGCTCATCGCCTATGACACCTACTGGACTAATCTCCGAGAGAATCCATCCTTCCGGGCCGTGCCAGACATTAAGGCGGTCATCGACTGCAGCCAGGTACTGGAGTCCCGCATACAGCAGGCCTTCACGCGTCCGGCTTACAGGCCCATGACGATCAGACTTATCCATGCCCTGTCTGTACATCGGCTTACTACAGGTGACATTTATGCCCCTCTGGGCGCGACAGCTGAGGAGCTTCGTGACGGGCTTTGCCTCTATCAACCGGGCATCGAGGAACTGGGAGGTGATCCGGCCGACGACCTGCTATCCCAGGTAGAGACCGTCCTGCGCGAAATCCACAAAACGGTCAGCGGACAATTTATCTCTTCGAATCCGGACAGCCGGCAATTCTATCTGGACCTGAAAAAAATCGACGACTTCGACGCGTTGATCGAAAAACGCGCCGAAAGCCTCGATTCCTCCCAACTGGACCGCTACTACTACGAGGCCCTGAAACGGGTCATGGAATGTACTGACCAGACTTATGTCACCGGCTACAAGATCTGGCAGCACGAGCTGGAATGGTTGGAGCGCAAGGCTGCACGCCAGGGATACCTTTTCTTTGGCGCGCCCAACGAGCGATCCACTGCTGTACCGCCGCGGGACTTCTACCTCTATTTCATTCAACCCTTCGATCCACCGCACTTCAAGGACGAGAAGAAGCCCGACGAGCTGTTCCTCAGGCTTCGCCTAAGTGCGGAGTACGATGTGCGAAGTGCGCAAGAGAAGAACGCACCACGCACGGCGCACCACGCACTCGATTTCAGGGAAACCCTGAAATCGTTTGCCGCAGCCCTGGACCTGGCATCCACCTCATCTGGGCAGGCAAAAGCAACCTACGAATCCAAGTCATCCCATTTTCTGCGGGACCTGGTGCAGTGGCTGCAAAAGCACATGACAGATGCATTCGAGGTCACCTATCAGGGGCGCACAAAGTCACTTACCGAGTGGGCCAAGGGTAAGTCGATCCGTGAGCTTTCCGGCATCAGCTCCCATGAACGCATCAATTTTCGTGACCTGATTAACACAATTGCCGGGATCTGCCTGGGAGCTCACTTCCAGGATCAGGCACCTGAGTATCCCTTCTTCTCGGTCCTCATCACCGGGACCAACCGGGAACAGGCCGCCCAGGACGCCTTGCGCGCCATTGCCGGTCAGAACCGAACCAAGCAGGCCACCGCTGTATTGGATGCGCTGGAACTACTCGACGGTGAACGGCTTGATCCATACCAGTCGAAGTACGCCAAGCACATCATCGGCCTGCTCAAGAAGAAAGGGCATGGCCAAGTGGTCAATCGCTCCGAGCTAATCCAGGACGACAAGGGTGTGGAATACATGGATAAAGACCGGTATCGGCTGGAGCCCGAGTGGGTGATTGTTGTCCTGGCCGCGCTGGTCTACTCCGGTGATCTGGTGCTCGCCATCCCGGGCAAGAAGTACGACGCCACCGGCCTTCCACAACTGGCCGGGATCGGCATAGATGAACTGACGCAGTTCAACCATATCGAACGACCCAAGGACTGGAACCTGCCAGCTCTGAAAGCGGTATTCGAACTGCTCGGTCTCACACCAGGCATGGCGCAACTGGTCACCCAGGGCAAGGACGAACCGGTCCAGCAGTTGCAAAAGGCCATCTCAGAATCGGTAGAGAAGCTGGTGCTCCTGCAGCAAACCCTACAAAGCGGACTACTTTTCTGGGGTCGGAACTTACTGACTGAGGAAGAAGCTCAAAAGCTCCGTACCCGGCTCGACGAGACCAAGACTTTCCTGGAGTCGCTCCAGGCCTATACCTCGCCTGGCAAGCTCAAAAACTTCCGCTACGACGCCCAGGAGGTGACATCCCATCGGGACGGAATCAATTCCCTTACAGAAATCGAATCTCTCCAGGAATTGGTAGCCGATCTCGGTTCCACTGCCTCCTTCCTGTCCACCGCCGAGGCGGTACTGCCCGCGGAACACGAGTGGGTAGATGAGATGAAGAAGGTGCGTGACGAGGTACTCATCCAACTTGGCGATCCAGACAAACGCAGTGCAGCCACCTTCCGCCAGCAGACTCAGCGCAAGCTCGCAGATCTCAAGAAGACCTACGTGCAGACCTACCTGGCATTGCATGCCAAGGCTCGGCTGGGCGTGAACGAAGACAAGCGCAAGACCGAACTCATGGGTGACGAACGGCTCAAGGTGTTGCAAAAGCTATCCACTATCGAACTGATGCCGCGTCAGCATCTGACCGACTTTCAAAACCGTCTTGCCGGTTTGAAGAGCTGCTTCGCGCTCACCGAGCAGGAATTGGATGCAACGCCTGTGTGCCCGCACTGCAACTACAAACCCAGCGCGGAACCACCGGCTGTACCGGCGGGCACTGTGTTGGATGATCTCGACGAGGAGCTGGACAAGCTGGTGGAGAACTGGACTCAGACATTGCTGACCAACCTGGAGGACCCGACCACCAAGGGCAACCTGGACCTGCTCAAGCCCGAGCCCAAGAAGCTCGTGAACGGCTTCATCAAAAAGCGGGCCCTGCCGGACGAAATCAATCAGGATTTCATCCATGCCCTTGGCGAGGTGCTTTCCGGGCTCCAGAAAGTTCCGGTCAAGATCGCAGATCTGCGTGCGGCCCTGCTCTCCGGCGGCTCACCGGTAACACCGGCGGAGATGAAGAAACGGTTCGAGGAATATCTGGACGAACTCACCAAGGGCAAGGAGCCCGGCAAGGTGAGGATTGTGCTGGAGTGAACAGATGACGCAGGATGAACTGATAGAACTGCTCAACGCTCATGAATGGCGTGATGTCGAATTCAAGGAAGCCCAGCGTGAGGTTCCACGCAGTGCTTACGAGACTGTTTCTGCGTTTGCAAATACTGAAGGCGGTCATCTTGTTTTTGGTGTCAGGAAAAATGGACAAGACTTCGAGATGGTCGGAGTCCTTGATGTCGATAAAGTTCAAAATGATTTTCTGACTACGCTACGGCAGCCTGACAAGTTGAGTGTCATAGTGAATGTCCGGGAAGAATTATACAAACAAGGAGAGTCAGATCTGCTCGTCTTCTATGTGCCTGAAGCCCACCGTTCGGAAAAGCCCGTTTTCCTTAACAGAGATATCCGCCGTTCATATGTTCGTAGTGGCGGCTGCGATGTCCGCTGCTCGGACAATGAGCGAAACCGATTTCTTATGGATGCGGCTGCCGAGCGTTATGACGGCCAGCCTGTCGATCTCGACCTGAATACGGCATTCGATCCGGAGAGCATTAATTGGTATCGAGCGGTCTATGAGGGAAGGCCAGGGAACCGTTCTCACGCAACACTATCCGACACGGATTTCCTCAAGGAAATGGGTTTGCTTGTTGAGCAACACGGCCAGATATCGCCATCGCGCGCAGCGATCTTTCTCTTCGGATCAAATGCGACCCTCCGGCAACTCCTTCCACGGCCGGTAGTGGACTGCCAGCGGTTCTCGTTGCCTCGCGACAGGGCGGATGCCGGTGAGCGATGGATTGACCGTCTCGTTCTCGACGAAAATCTCATTCGCTCCTGGCAATCCCTTATCGATTGGTACCAAAGATTCGCGGAGCGGCCGTTCCGGGTTGACCCGGCATCCTTGCAACGAGACGACGCGCCACCGGACTACCGCGCCTTTCGTGAATCAATGGTCAACCTACTCATCCATCAGGATTATTCTGATCATTCCCGGAAAGCGGAGATCCGCCACTATACCGACCAGACCGTTTTCTGGAATCCCGGCGATGCCTTCGCTACTGATACAGACCTGCTTGAACCCGGCGAAAAGGAGGTGCGCAATCCCAGGATCGTGACCGCTTTCCGGCGCATCGGACTGAGCGAGAACGCTGGATGGGGATTGCGTGATGTCTTCCGCAACTGGCAGCAGTTGGGCCATGTTCCGCCCACTATCACCAACAACAAGGGGCGTAAGTGCTTTGAACTTGTCCTCAAAAAAGAAGAACTCCTGTCGGAACATCAGGTTCTTTTCCAGGCAAGCCTCGGTGTGCAACTCACCGACGAACAAGCAAGGGTGTTTGCCTTTGCCTGCCGGGAAAAGGCGATCACGCTTCCGCAGATCAAGGCCGTGACGGGTCTTGCCGGACCGGATGCCGTGGAGCTTGCCGATACCCTGGTCACAAAAGTCCTCTTCAGGACCGTCGAGGACGGCAGAAAGTATGCCCTGGCGGAGCACCTGGAGGAACGGTTCCGTCGAACTGACCAAGCCACTGACCAACCAGATGCGCAGGCTGGGGACTTGATCACTGCACAAGTTCAGCCCGAGAAGCCCGACTTGTCCACTGCACAAGTCGAAGACCAAGCGGGAGACTTGTCCACTGGACAAGTTCATACCTTGACAGAACTTTCCGAAACACACTGGAAAATCATAGAGTTATGCGATGTGCCCCGTCGCCTGGTCGAGATTCTGGAAGCTCTTGGCGTGACCAACCGGGGTTATTTCAAGGAACACCATCTCGATCCGCTGATTCAGTCCGGGATTGTGGCGATGACCAACCCGAAGAACCCCCGGGCATCGAACCAGAAATATGTGATTACCGAAGCGGGAGCCCAACTCAAAGCGCGCCGCATGTCTGAGGAAACCGACCGAAGCGAGGACGAGAATGGCGAAGTCTAAGAAAGATGCCGAACAGCAGCAGTTGTTCAAGACCAGGCTGGTTCCCGGAAAAACGGGATCAGGCAAGCTTTTTGATGAAGAGATAGTCATGGACGACGGCCCGGTAGAGTGTCTCGGTATGACCTTCGAGAACGACGAAAAACGCCGGGAGTATTTCCTGGAGAAGCTTCGCGAGAAACTCAAGGACCCGGAGTTTCGCAAGATCGAGGGGTTCCCGATTGGCGAGGATGAGGACATCCTGGCCCTGTCTGATCCGCCGTACTACACCGCCTGCCCGAATCCGTTTATCGAGGATTTCATTAAGCAGTACGGCAAGCCATATGACCCGGAGACGGACGATTACCGGCGGGAACCGTTTGCTGCGGATGTGAGTGAGGGGAAATACGATCCACTATATAAAATCCATGCATATCCAACAAAGGTCCCATTTAGAGCCATTATCAGATACCTCCTTCATTTCACGCAGCCAGGTGATCTGGTTTTCGATGGATTTGCAGGTACAGGTATGACTGGAGTTGCTGCTGAGATGTGTGGGAATCCTGAAGAAGTTAGCTCCATTGTGGATCCCAGCGATAATCTTCTCAAAGGCCAAAGGTATGCCATACTTTGTGATTTATCCACAAATGCTACGCACATTGCGTCCAACTACGTAAGGCACATAGATGCCAGTGATTTCAAAAGACATTTCTCAGCTTATATTGCGAGATGTGAGGCCAAGATTAAGTGGCTATATCAAACACAAGATCCATCAACAGGACAAATTGGCATCATTAACTATGTTGTATGGAGCGAAGTGTTTTTCTGTGAACACTGTTCCCAAGAATATTCATATTGGGACTCTGCTGTCACTTACAAACCAGGAGATACTATCGGAAAAGTAGAGAATAAGCAGGTATGTCCTCACTGCGGCGCTGAAGCTACTAGGCGAACCGTTGAAAATGCAGTTGAAACTGTTTTTGATCCGTTTACTGGCACTACTATTGCTCAGAAGAAACATGTGCCTGTACTTATCAACTATAAGATCGGTCAATCGCGACGGGAAAAGATTCCCGATGACTTCGACCTCACACTTTTGAAAAAAATCTCTGATACGCTACCAGAGATAACTGATTCAATAAAAACGGCACCTTTGATGCTCAAAGAAGGTGTTGATAAATGGGGTGATCAACAGCGCGAGTATCATCTTGGGATCACTCATGCTCATCATTTTTTTTCAAAACGCAGCTTACACGTTCTATCAATTCTTGGCAATGAATTGAAGAGAGTGGCAAGACCCTATCGTGATGCTTTTAATTTTCTGATAACCGCAAGTTTCAATCGTATCACTAATTTAGTCCGATACATGCCGCAATACAAGGAAAGAAATGTTGGACCACTATCGGGTACACTGTACAAACCAATGCTGTTTGGTGAACTGAATATTCTAAATGTGATGAGAGCGAAAGTGAATAGAGCTGCAGAAGGCTTATCTAAACTACCCAGAGCTTCATCATGTGCTATCACAACCCAATCCTCAAGCGCGATGCAGTCTCAGATTTCCGATAATGTAATAGATTACATTTTTACCGACCCACCATTCGGCGATAACTTGCCATATTCGGAACTTAACTTTAATGAGGAGACATGGCTTGGCGTTCATACAAATAATAAACCAGAGGCTATTATCAGTGAAACACAAAAGAAAGATATTCGAGGTTACAAGAGCCTTATTAGTTCATGTTTTCGTGAAAACTACCGCATTTTGAAGCCTGGCCGTTGGATGACAGTAGTCTTTCATAATTCACGGAATACTATATGGAACGCTATCCAAGAAGCATTGTTTGAGGCGGGGTTTGTTGTCGCTGACGTCCGAACACTTGACAAAAAAAGGGGAACAACAAAACAACAAGTGTATACATCTGGAGCGGTAAAGCAGGATCTTGTCATATCCGCCTATAAACCCAATGGTGGTCTCGAAGATCGTTTCAAGCTCAGCGCTGGAACCGAGGAAGGCGTCTGGGATTTTGTCCGTACACACCTGAAGCAACTCCCTGTGTTCGTATCTAAGAACGGCCAAGCCGAGGTTATCGCCGAGCGGCAGAACTACCTGCTCTTCGACCGCATGGTGGCTTTCCACGTCCAGCGGGGAGTCACCGTCCCTCTATCTGCATCCGAGTTTTATGCCGGCTTGGAGCAACGTTTTCCTCCGCGCGACGGTATGTATTTCCTGCCCGACCAAGCAGCCGAATACGACAAGAAACGCATGACGGTCAAGGAGGTACTCCAACTTCAGCTTTTCGTCTCAGACGAGGCGTCGGCCATCCAATGGCTCAAGCAACTACTCACCAAAAAGCCACAGACGTTCCAGGATATCCACCCGCAGTTTCTGAAAGAGATTGGCGGCTGGCTAAAGCACGAGAAGCCCTTGGAGCTTTCCGAGCTGCTGGAGCAAAACTTCCTGCGCTACGACGGCAAAGGCGAGGTGCCCAGCCAGATCCACAGTTACTTGTCCTCGAATTTCAAGGAGCTTCGAAACCTTCCCAAAGACGATCCGGCTTTGCGAGCCAAAGCCAAGGACCGCTGGTATGTCCCCGATCCGAACAAAGCCGGTGATCTGGAGAAGCTGCGCGAGCGGACCTTGCTGCGTGAGTTCGAGGAGTACCGCGAATCCAAACAGAAACGTCTGAAGGTGTTCCGACTCGAGGCCGTCCGCGCCGGGTTCAAGAAGGCCTGGCAGGAGCGCGACTACGCCACCATCATCGCTGTAGCCCGCAAGATTCCGGAGAAGATTCTCCAGGAAGACCCCAAGCTCCTCATGTGGTACGACCAGGCGGTAACCAGGATGGGAGAAGAGTGAATCACGGATGAATAGGGATGGACATAGATTGGAACCGGTATTTGATTTTGTTGCTGGTGAGTCAAGCGTGCTGCTCCATCAAAGTCAAGCAGAGATCTGCATCGACGGAAACACCTACGCTGGAGACGGCGAGGTTCGTTTGGACCTTTTGCCACGAGCTAATATTCATCTCTATGGGCAATTTAAGGGTGTCCCTCCTGCTGATGCTTTGATGCCAATGACCGGACAGAAGACGATCTCTTCATTTTCTATCAATGGTCGTCAAGTAGAAGGCTTCTTCCTCAATATCGGAGGCGACGCAACTGCTCAGGAAATGACCGTCAAATGGTGTCCAAAGTCTGAGCCGATAATCGGGGTTGGAGACGAATCGACGCAAATGACATTGCTTGTATTCCATTTGTTTAATTTCGTTGATTTGCGTGGGACTCGGCAATCCACAGAACAAAGCGGAACGAAGATGCATAGCATTGAGCATGTGGATTTGATTTGCGATGAATGGAATATCGAACTGAAATCCCTGATTTCAACACGAGAGAATATTAAGTCGCTCAAAGAAGAGGGGGGATACCGTTTAACTCATATCGGATGCATAAAGAAGGCTGACGGCACAGCGTTTTCTGGAAAGGATGCACATAATTGCCTGAAAGCGCTTCGATTTTTTCTCTCCTTTGCCAAAGGTGGTTGGTGTGAGCCTATATGTGCTGCCGGATTTGATGCGTCTGGCAGTCGTGTTTGGGAGTCTTGGTCATCACCCAAAGAACCTTGGCATACACCCCTATCTTGGTTCGATCCTCATAACGGTTCTCAGCTGGCCACTTTGTTCCCTGGTTTCATGAACAGATGAACAAATAATGATGACTGGCGCGAAGCACTGCATGAGGTCATTTACTGGTATTTGAATGCGAATAATTCCTCACGAGGGATAGATGCAGGGATCATTTTGGCTCAAGCTGCAATTGAGAGGCTTTCATACGAATATTCAGTAAAAGACAAACGGCTTCTTTCGGTGAAGGGATATAAAGATCTTTGGGCATCGGACAAATTCCGTCTACTGTTTTCTTCCGTGAAAATCCCACTCGACATCCCCGGTGAAACTACCGAATTGCAGCGACTTGCCAGCAATAACCAAATGAATTGGCTGGACGCTCCCCACGCTCTGACCGAGGTAAAAAATTCCTTGGTTCATCCGGAACATAAACGTCGCGGTCAGTTTAAAGATGCTTACTATGAGGCGTGGAATTTGGGCTTGTGGTACTTGGAGATGGGTATTCTGGCTGTGTGTGGCTACTCAGGAACCTATGGTAATCGTTTGAAGCAGCGATGGGCTGAACAGATTGAGGATGTGCCATGGAAGAGTTGAAGCGTAGCAGGGTTCTACGCCAAGAAAACCTCAAACTTCTCATGTGGTACGTCCAGGCGCTCACTCGCTCGAGGGAGGACGGTTAGGAGTGTGGGTTTATGTGATACCGCATTTTACGACGTTTCTGTCGAATCTTGAGCTGACGCAGAGCCAGCGAGATGACGCCATGACCAAGGTAAACAGTGTCGGCAGGTGTCTGCATGCGAAATACTATCAAGGAGCCTATGACTCAGCGAATGTGGTGGTTGTTGGATCTTATGGAAAGGGCACGGCTGTTCGACCGCCATCAGATATCGACATCCTCTATCTGCTTCCCGTTTCTGAATATCACAGGATCAATCAGGTCTTCAGTAATGGCCAGTCACAACTTCTGCAAGAGGTTAAGCGTGCTCTGGCAGACACCTTTCCTCGCACCAATCTCAGTGCTGACGGTCAGGTTGTGAAGGCTCCGTTTACTTCTTTCGCTGTCGAAGTAGTTCCAGCGTTTCGTTGTGATGATGGTACTTACCTTACATGTCATACCGCTGGTGGAGGTTCTTGGCGTTCAAGCAACCCCATAGCGGAATATCGCGCGATAGCGGACCTGGATGCCATTTATGGAAACAAAGCAACTCACCTCATCAAAATGCTGAAAGCATGGAAGCGTACCTGCAATGTTCCCCTGAAATCCATCGCCGTGGAGATTGCAGCGTGTTCGTTTGTGCGCCAGTGGCCGTACAACCAACAGTCCATCTTCTGGTATGACTGGATGGTCCGGGATTTCTTCGCTTTTCTGTGGCAATACAGGAACGGAACTGCGCAGATCCCTGGTATCCAAGAGACCATCAGTTTGGGGGAACAGTGGGTGTCGCGATGTGAATCAGCCTATTCAAGAGCTGTGAAGGCTTGCGAATATGAGCACCAGGATTTGGGGGTCTTGGCTGAAAATGAGTGGAAGAAGATCTTCGGTGACCAATTCACCAGGGCAAATTAAGTTTTTGGAGAAAAGGCATGAATAAGGCCATAGACATGAACGATTCTCAGAAGTTCTTGGGTGTGGTCCGGGAGCTATACGGCCGGGTTGCCTGGACGCATAAGACCCACGAGAAGGACAGAGAAATCTGGAGCCGCAGAGTGTGTCTAACCCGATGGATCAACGTCGTGCTAATCGGAATCACATCGATTCTGGCGACTGTAGGCGCCATATCTAATAGCCAGATTATTTTCGTTGTTACAAGCATCGTTGGCGCAGTAAGCACTGCCTTTGTTGTTTACCAACTAAGCTTCAATCCAGAAAAGACAGAAGCCGAACACCGCATGGCGGCAAAGAGGCTACTCTACCTGCGGGACCAGTACCTGATCCTCATCCAGGAGGCGATGTCTGAGAGAACCTCTATTCAGCAGCTTCAGAACAAACTGGAATCTCTGCACCGAGAAGCGTCCATTGTTTACGAATACGCTCCGGATTCGTCATCAAAGGCGTATATGGCAGCAAGCGAAGCATTGAAGACCAAGGAAGAGCTCACATTCAGTCGTGAAGAAATTGACATGCTTCTGCCCGAGGACCTACGTCTCACAAGCACGAAGCCTCGGGAAATAGAAGAAGGAGAAACCAAGGGCTGATGAGTATTTCCATCAATAACTGGTATTTCAGCCCGGACCATGGGCAGCTTTGCCAGGTCGTCGAGTCTCAGACCCTTTGGGGCGAAACGACCTGTCGGGTGTGGCTGCCAGGCTGCGACTCTGTGGTCCGCGTGCCCGCGTCCAGACTTACTTCTCTGGAGGATTCCGGGACGGGCACCGCTGACGGCATCGCCTATGTGGCCTCTGCAGCACGCGTGGCCGATGCCCTGACTCAGGATGTCCTGCTTGCGCCCATCGAATCGTCAGTCATACCTCTTCCGCACCAGATCTGGGCCCTGTCCCGCGCTATCGCCGGGGACCGTGTGCGTTACTTGCTGGCCGATGAAGTCGGTTTAGGCAAGACCATCGAGGCGGGACTCATTCTTCGCGAACTCAAACTGCGCGGACTGGTCAAGCGGGTCCTGGTCATCGCTCCGAAGGGTCTGGTGACCCAATGGGTGGCCGAAATGCGCACCCACTTCAACGAGGATTTCCGGCTGCTCATCCCCAGCGATTTCTTGGCTTACCGCCGTATTGCCAGGGAGGACAATATCTGGCAGAGCCATCCGCAAGTGGTCTGCCCCATGGATTCGGTCAAACCGATGGAAAGCCGGCGTGGATGGTCGGCGAAGCAGGTGGCCGAGTATAACCAGGAGCGATTCGAGGATCTGGTCTCCGCTGGTTGGGACATGGTCATCGTAGATGAGGCCCACCGACTCGGCGGCAGCACCGACCAGGTGGCCCGGTTC
>JAGGTJ010000121.1 GCA_021163815.1 Deltaproteobacteria bacterium
TCAAGATCTCGTGTGACTGTGTAGCTGTAAGGTCCTGATCCACCTGCGTCGCTGTCAACAGACATAAACTCCACCTTACCATCAGCCTCCATATAGATGCGGTCTCCATTGGAGAGGTTGTTGTGTTTTACGTAGATGGTGGTGGCTGATGTTCCCAGGTCTGATGTCAACGTAGTTGTTGGGCCGACAAGGATGCGCCCACCTATGGTGGCAAGAGTGTTTTGTGCCACAAGCGTCTCAACCCAAAGTTCGGCTGCATGCAGCGAGAGGAATTTTTTGTTGATGAGGCCAAGATTCAGATCGTAGTTGGTATTGGGATAAATATCGTTGCCTGTTGGGTTGAAGACAAAGTCTCCTGTAGGTGATACGATTAGATTGCCGTTGGAGTTCGTCTGGAAGTCCGTATAGATTGAGTTGTCGGAGTAGGTCAGGCGGAGTTGGGGTTGGGACGTGGATAGAAAGTCGGCAAGCCTGCGTGGGGTGGTTGTGCCAAGGCCGAGGTTGCCGTTTTCATCTATTGTAACTTGCCGATTTCCTGTTGTCCAAAATGACATATCATTATCTACATGACTATATCTGACGATGCCTACATCGGCATCCTCTGGGTCACCAAACCTGACACTCCCAACTGAACTATTCGGCGAAAGAATTGTTATACCAGAATGATCGCCTCCTTCAATTACCAATTCATCTGCATTGCCACTCGGCGTAGTTTGGCCAGAATCTCCTGTTCTAACCCACAATTTCGCCTCCAACTTCGTCCCCCCAATACAAACATTAGTCCCATCCGTATAAACTGGACTATTCGCCAGCCCGCTGGCATCGGAGACATGGTATGGGAGATAGCCATCTGAGAGGTTGGTGAGCTTTGCTGTAGCAAACGTTGGACTCGCAGATGTCCTAATATCCTGAACAGCATCAAGAGTAGTCGTACTGATCGTAAGACTATTTCCCAGACCGAGCCACTTCAAGGTACTTTCTGAGTCATCCCAGAACATAATTCTATCTGCACCAGGATCACTCAAACTTTCAAGGCCGAGATGGGACAATGACAAAGTTCGAGAAGTGGTAATATTCCCACCGCCACTCAATCCAGTACCTGCATTGATGGAGACAGTAGAATGGTCTATATGTTCATTAGCCACGAAGCCTGTGAAGGAATCATGATTTAGGGCATAGATGTTAGATGGAGAGCTGACCGTCAGGTCGTTAACTGTCATGGAATGACTGCCGAGGTCTACATCTTTTACAGCATCCGTATATGGGACAAAAATGCTGCGAAAGACCTCGCTATTGGCAGGGATGTCCCATCTGGAGCCTGTGCCGCCCTCATAGTAGATTCTGACGGTAGGCGCACTGCCCCCGCCGGTAACAGAAGCATAAAGTTTCCCTACAATCCTCGATCCGCTATCAGGTTCGTAGTCAGACGTGATAAGCATGGGCACTACAAAGACATCTTTGCTGTCTGTGATTTCATCACTGATAGAGGATGTGGCAATCAGCGTCTCCGACGTATCAGATTTCCTTTCATACATCTTCCAATACAACTTCAAGGTTTTGGTGCCTGACATCTTTTCTGCCGTGATGTAGAAGTTGAATCCGCCGGTCAAGAGCACATTAGGCGTCCCTCCCGATGCAGATATCCAACCACCGATGTAGTCACCATCACTAAGCCTGGAGCCTTCTATGTAGACTTCTGCATCACTTGAAGGCGTCAGAGTGCATAACTGATAGTCTTCAATGCCAGAGGAAGTATCCGACATGTAGTATGATGCTCCAAGGCTTGTTACTGAAAGATCAACATAGTCCTTGGTAGCTAACTGTTGCAGGCTACCGGAGACATCCACGCTAATATTAGATGTCAGCTCGCTTCCATTCCACTGCAGCGTGGCTGCTCCGCCTGTGGTGCGATCCAAAATTAGTTGGACGTTAACATCATCTGCATCATCATTAATGGTGAAGGTGTTGGCTGTCGTAGCTCCTATATCTGAACTGCCAATGTAGGCTCCCGTAATCGTCAAATCAGATCCATCCCACTTCAAATACTGATCATTGGGATTGCCAATATGCAAAGTATAGTTGCCATCAGTATGCTTTCCCATCCAGATGCCCGTACCTGACATAAAGCCTGTGGCATCACCCATCCTAATGCTCGGATATGTGCTATCGGCATCAAGGGTAATATTGCCTGCAGAAAGTGTATCTGTTCCTAACGTCCAGCCACCGACTGTCCCTGTAGTGGCCTTCATCCCATCCGTATACCAATAATTGTTGGCATCAAGCCACAGCCCATCTTTCCCTGTCTGCACGCCTTTTCCAAACCTTGCGGTGCCTGCAGTGACGTATCCGGTAAATGTTCCTGCAGCAGCATTTATGGTGCCATCAATAACAGCATTCGCAGCTGTGAGTTTGCCATCTGCATCAACATCAAAATCAGGATTCGACGACCCACCAAGTTTAATTGTGCCTGCAGTAAGATCGATCTGTGAGCCTTCTGATGCGCTCCAGTTTGCAGACTGAATGATGCCAAAAATGTTCTTTCCATCTTGAAGAGTCGCATTCCAGACCATGGTATGTGAACCACCATCGTTCGTCGCCACAAGGAAGTCTTCGTTATCGAGTGTCGGAAGGTCATCAGACGTTTGAAATTCAGTCGTCGATACAGATTTGTCCCAATAGATGTATTTTTTATTTGTGTTGCCATCGGCGATCTCATAAACGACTCCATCGTAATAGACATGCACGCCTGCCCACGAAACATAACCCGCAGAAGGACTGTTGTCAGAAAACGCTTTGTCGATGGTATGCTTTAAAAGATTATTATCAACTTTCGGCGTGGTGCTGTAAGATGACGTCTGCGTGCTTGCATTTCCTGACGTATCGTAAGACTTAAACCAGTAATAATAGGGTTGAGATGTTGTAGGCACCGTATCGACGTACTCCATCTTCTCACCTGGCGCACCTTTCACAACAAGGTCTGGATCGCCTTCAGGAAAAGAGTCAGATGTATTTCTCCAAATGCCTACATGTGAAAAATCTTTAACGACGGGATTCGTCCAATTGAGTCTAATACTATTCACTTGAGCAGTTGCGGAGATGTCTGATGGCTGTTCCGGAGCAGACGTTTTTCCTACAGCAGTATGAGTTGTAGATGACGCAGGCCCAACTTTTCCATTTGCAAGATGATATCTAAACGACAGCGTATATTCTATCCCTTCTTCAACGTCATCGAAGGTAATTTCTGCAGGATCATAGCTGAAGATCGGGCCACGCAGTCGTCTTACTGTGCCGCCATGGGGACGTATCATTCCCTCAACAGCTACCACCTGATCAAGTAGCTTGCCAGATTCATACTTAAACGTTACAACGATTCTTGGGCGAAGCGATCCATCAGACTCTCTAACTAAGACAGCTTCATCAGACCGTATGCTGTCTACCTGCGGCGCACCTATCTCTGACTCGATATAAGGCGGGAAAGACATCTGACTATCATAGGCTGGAATGTCCGTGACATCTGCATCGTGAACTGCAGGCGCAGCGTCCACGGCAGTTATCTTCGCAGCAAGATTCGCTACAGGCTCGATGCTTTTAATAATAAGCTCCATCGACTCTGTAGTTCGCTCACCGTAGAGAAAAAGGTCGCCTTCTGCAGGAGCCTCATCTTCCGGAAACGGCGTTTCAAAATCCAGCTCCTTGTATTCGCCATCTTCAGCTTTCGTCTCAACATTCTTAAGCAATGACGTTCCATCTGACTTTCTAAAACGGATGGCATATTGTTTCGTCGTTACCATCGGACAAAACTCATCCAGCGTAACGCCTGTCGCATTACCTCCGCTCGTTTGGATAGAGATCACACGCCCCCAAGACAGCCCCACTTGAAGGACGTCATGACTAAATCTAACAAGATCGCCTCTCGTGCAGACGATGTGCTCTACATCTGCATACCAACTATATGTCTCTGGGCGCAGCTTTGCAACGGCAAGATGATATCTTGCATGCTTATAAGCCAACTCGCTGTGTGTTATCCCTGGAAGCTCCAACTGCTCGTAGTCAGTGGCGTTGCTGGCAGAGTAGCCATCGTCATAGACGATTCGCTCATCCATCTCCCAATTTTGTTCTTCATTCGGAAACAGCACTCGGAAGGCGTGAGGTGTCTTCACGAAGACCTTTTCCATGCTAAAATTCCAAGAATTTCTTGGAGTGAAATGCTGGACAGGGGTGGTTAGAGGTCGATCTTCAACAACTGAATATTTGCCATCAAGATATGTAGGTGCAGCACGTCCTGCTGCAGCAACTTCCCAAAGAGCATCTTCAACAGAAGTCATATAATCAATCACCTGATTATATGAACGCTCCAAAGATCGAACAAACTCTGTGCCATCAAATGTCTCCGCAGCATAATCGGCTTCGATTACAATTTCATTATCGGAAGAAGATTCATCGATGTAGTATTCTCCATCATAATTATCAGTCCCGTGTATCGTAACATAACTTCTCTTCTTGAAGCCATGACCCGTACATGGAAGCCCAACTTTGCCATCACCTTTATCAACAGCCGATTCGCCATCATTTAACTTCTTTATTGTTGCTGCATTTCTCCTATGCCATGCAGCAAGCGCTTCAAGATCAACTCTCGAATCATCTACCGCTCGCTTATTGGCGTCGCCTTGCAGGATGTCTCGATAGATTGATGCAGGATTTCTTGTAGGTTTTCTGATCCATTTGTCGTCAGACGGGCTGTAGTCAGGTAAAATTGATGTTGCAACGCAGTTAAAGGTATCGACAACGCCTTGCAGCTGATCTGTAGCCTTAATGCGGATTGCAACAGTTGCAAGAGGGAGGGCGGCGTTCAGGGGATTTTCGTGTTTGATCGACCTCAGCGCTGTCCAATAAGCCTTATCATAGATCTTGGTGCTCGATGAATCAGGAGTAGTTCGTCGAATGCGAACATCATACTGCCCCTTCGGCACGGACATGCGATAATTGAGCCTCAACGTCTTTGTCTCGTTGGCCTTTGCACTTGGTCGCAGCCTTATACTTCCTGCAGCGATGGTAATTTTGTTGCTTGCAGGAGATGTTGCCTGAGGTTTAAAATCATCTGCAGACTCATAGTCAAGGCAGCCTGCAGAGCGTTCATCAACAATATCACTATCAGTTATTGGACATCCATTACTGCGAGTGATCTTTGCGCAGAGACATGCCCAGCTTGGGCACGGTGGTGCCTTGACAAGCCACAAAGCTCCTTTAGCTCTACCATAAAGAACAACTGCATCTCCTGTATATTTGTTGATGACGACACGATCAACTCTATACTGATCGATGGAATAGTCTCCTATAACCTCATCATAATGCGCCTCATAACCTGGCGGTGGCATCTCTTCTGTCGTCTGCTCAGCCTTCGATGTAAAAGTCCTCCCGACGCTCCAATCATTTTCTCCATGAGGAGAATACTGAATCTCAAACCCAACCTCCCTCATTCCTTTATTTCCATAATCATCAAAGCTAACAAGCCCTTGAGGGAAGGTGATGTCAACACTTATCTCCTCAGTATCGGCCTCTGTTGTCTTCGTCTGCGCAACATCATACTCCAACAACGTCGAAAGAGATTCTTCTTGCACATTCTCTGTGAAGAGAGTTACAGGCGCATCTTCGACGACCTCACTGCCATCAAAGGTCTCGGAGACATACGATGCAGAAATATCAAAAGTGTTTTCAGTATGACTAACGACCTTATAAAGCCCATCATAATTTGTTGTCCCCGTGATCTTGATCTCTCGCCCATCTTCAAAACAATGATTCTGACAAGGCAGTGTGACTGTTCCATCACCATTATCTACTGCACTACCACCTTCGTCGAGATTCTCCCTCCTACCTTCACAGACCTCATATTCGACATCCTCAAACTCCTCGATCGACGTTTCTCCGATCTTAAGGTCAGTGATCTTAAGCGGCCCATATCCTACAGCGAAAAGCTCTCTTAGGTATTGATCGTTGCCGACGATCTCTGTATAAGGTCTTGCAGCAAATGGAGGCACAACTCGACATCTCCCATAAACTTTTGGGATCGGCCCAAATTTGTTGATGGGATTTCGCCCACCGGAAATGCTTGGGCTTCTCAAAAAATCCGTTCCAGCTCCTGCGCCTGCACGAACACTAAGTTTAGGTTGGGGTGGTGGAATGAGTGCATTAAGAGCCAGCATTCCTGCTGTGGATAAGGTGACCATTGCGGCCTTCGTCGCAACTGTCCATGCGCCTGCAGCAGTATACGCTTCCATGCCCAACAAAGACACTACTTGTGGGGCAGCCCAACCTGCAGCTGCAACAACAGCTATCGCCGCAACGGTGCGCAAGATATCCTTCCCGTCGCCGCCACCATGTGATGGCACAGCTCGAACAGTTACGATTGACTCAGGTGCGGGAATATAGCTTTTCCAAAGCTCCTGTGGAACGGCAAAGCCGTCAACGACAACTACTACATCTGATGTTGCCCCTACCTCATCTAACATCTCCGAAATCGTCTTTCCGTAGGGAGAGATGTGCGTTAGTCTTTCAGATGAAAAAGGACGCAAACATGCTACAAGTTGAACCTGTTTCACAACAACTCCTCATGCCGATAAAAGTTAATGATTCGCCTTCTCCAGATGGAAAGAGTATATCTTTCCAAACAGGAGTTTATTCCTTTCATGATGTGAAGCATCTGCTTTCCTCCGACAACAACGCCGACATGCCAGGGATCACCGAGAATTCGCATCAACACAAAGTCACCAAATCTTTCACTGCCCCAGCCTATCGGCGTCCAGATAGGGTCTCTGATCGAGCTTTTTATAAGCGTTGAGATTTCTTTCTGATCTTCAGCATTAAGGTATCTATCAGAATACGATGGGAGTTTAATGTTAAGTATGTCTCTGGCAAAAAGCCACACCAACCCCCAACAATCTACACCATCATAACTGCGCCCCTTCGGTTTGAAGGGTATGCCTATAAATTGAGTCATTTTTCGTATTTTTAGTCGGTAAATTTACGAAGATAACTAAAAAAGTGCAGGGAAAGTTGCGGGGAGAAAAAGATCGCCAGGAAAAGGTTCAGATGTAAAATACTCCACGCTCAAATCACCAGTAACTTGAAGTGCGTCGCATACAACATTCCTCAACTCAAAGCCTGAAAATTCAGCTTCAACTGTATCAGGACTGCTTGCCAAGACTATCATAATCTTTACACTCATCGGAGAGCTAATCGACCTTACCGCCTCAACAATTTGGCGATCAACATTATCAATCGTCAACTTCCCACGAGTAACGCCTTCGCTTGGATCAGAAGGCAATCTAATATCAAATCTATACGAAATATATGTCTTACCGCCGCTTATGGTATCGACTCCATCACTCGTAACCCTTATAGGTTCGGAAAGATCTGAATGGTCGAGCTCAAGAAGCACAAGGAAGGCCTCATCAGTTGTCTGCCCATATACCGCCTGACGGAATGTTAGAGATGTATCTCTACTCATGATGGCAACTCCTCAAGTGTCAGATTGACGATATATCCTCGTTTATGTTGTATGTAGGTCGGCCTATCCACAAACCTGAAATTCTGATCACTCTTAGTGCGAGGATTTTTCATCTCAAAAGACAGAGTTCCCGACTTTGTCGTCGTAACAAAGAAGTCATCAAGCACCGTCAAAAGCGACGGTTTTAGGAACATCCGAAGCTCAAAGGTGCGAACGTCTGCAGTTGACCGCCTCCTCACCTTTGCAGGTCCAGCATCCATTGGCGATCTAACTACATTTTGCGGAGGCAACTCTCTCCATGAAATCAAAAAGTAGTCTCTTAATGATGTAGGCCAATAGATCATATCTACCTCCCAGTAAGAACAGGGCTCATACCAAAAACAGACCTAAGAGAATGATACAAAGCGCCGCCTCTGCGGACATCATTAGCTGCAATCTCTCCAATGATGACAGTAATATCCCTACCTCCATAAGCTCCTCTCGTTTCTTCAACCTTCGGTTCAAACATCGTATTATTCACAATCTGAACTCTTTCAATCGGCGAAGCTCCTCTTGGAAGCACCGTCTCGCCTCTTTGCAAGATGGCAGGATATTCATCTGATCTAAGCCCCGCATGAAGTTTTGGAGCAAATCGAAAGATGTTTTCAGGTACAGTCGTCTGAGGAAGAGGTTCCTTGCCGATGACTCCGCCTCTATGAGCTTTATAAGTCTTAATCTCACCGCCGCCGCCTTTTCCAACAACATGTTCGAGCAACCCGCCTTTTCCAAAGATGACCGACGTTGCCAACTGACCCAAAAGATCACTGCACGCCCTTGCAATGCTTTCAAGAACTGCCACCACATAATCGTGAAAAGTCTTTAACTTTCCAGTCATCAACTCAAAGAAAAAATCACTAAAATTTGTCTCCATGGCCTCAGCCGTGCGTCTTGAAAGGGTTATCAGGTGATTCGCTGCTGCCTTATGCTCTTCAAGCATTTTTTGTCTCTTCGCATTGAAATATTTCTCAATAGCGTCTACAGCCTCTTTCTGGCCCTCCGCACTTTTTAGTGCTGCAGCTTTCTCTCGTTCAAGTGCCCAAAGCTCATATTCACTCCTCTCCATCGTAAGTTCGTTAAACTTGTCGATGTAGGTATCTTTCAGACTCTCCAATCTTTCTTTTCTTTGCGCTTCCGAATCTTTTTCAGCCTTATCTATTTTCTTTAGCATCACAACCCAATACTTCATGATCAGGCTTAACGTCTCTTGGGTTGCACCTTTCATATTCATGTATCTTTCAACAGTCTTATTTAAGACCCATCTCTGATACTCATATGCACTCATCGTAGCTTTCTGGATGGCATCGGTCATCTCATCTTCAACTCTCTGAGCCTCTTCCAATGCAGCAGCAGAGATACGCTCTCCAAAAATCGATCTCAAACCTTCTCCAGCTTTCCCGAGCGCCGGCAACTCGACATCCAAGGAAGTTAGAAGCTCCACAATACGGCTTCGAGCCTCTTTAACATACGGTTTGATGCGATCGATAACTGCCCCGTATGCAGCTCTGAACTGTTCTGGATAGTGCTCTTTTATATATTTGAGAAGAACTTTAAAGCTTGTAGCTTCTTCTTCCTCTTTCACGAGCTTTTTCAGTTCTTCCAGATGAGCTTTCATCTCCTTAATTTTCTTCTTATAAAATGCTGCATAAGAAGATTGAGGAGATACTCTTGCGTACATCTCTTGCAAACCTTCCAGCTCATCTTTTGTAGCTCTGACCTCTTCCTGATATTTTTTAAGAAGCTCCTGATGCTTTTCAAAAATCGGTGTTGGCTTCTGTAATGTCTTTACAAGAGCGATAACCGCAGGCACAAGCGACGGCAGAAAAAGTATCCTGCCAACAACGGAGTTCAACATCGTAAGTATCGTTTTGAGAGGAAATGCCAGCACTCTAAAAGCTCCTGAAAGAGCCCGAACAGCAGCTGCAGCTACTTTTGCACCAGCCAGCAATGCATAGAGACGAATTATCCCTTCAAGTTTCTTCAACACGTCCTTCATAGGCTTCGACAAGTTTTTGATCGCTACAGCCAGATATCCTGCACCCCTTACTCCAAACTCGAAGCTGCTTATGAACATCTTCAAGATGTCTCTCAACATCTGAAGAAGAACAACATTTCTTTTCAAAAAGTCTTCAGACATCCCTTCTCGAAACTTTTCTGCGCTCTCTGCAAAAGCTTCAGCAAAGAGATTCAAGCCTCTGCCGCCTGACGCCAGCTCAACACTAAGCGATATCATCCTCCTCAAGGATTTCTCCCAGTATTGAAGAGCTCGGTCAACATCAGCACGAACCAAAATCTTCGTAACTTCAGACATCCTTGCGTGCACTTGCAGCATCAGCTTTTCAATAATTTCCCCAGCGCCTTCCATCCTCTTGAGCTTCTCAAGCTCTTCGTCTGTAAGAATGCCCCACTTGATGAAAGATCTAACTACAATATTCGTTGTCCTTACCTGACCTTCCATCAAGCTTTGGAGTTCTTGACGAATCTGTCTGGTCGTTGATCCTGTAGTCTGCGCCACCATCGCTGTGTAGTCGACAAGCGATGCAAGGGCAGGCATCATACTCTTCTTTACAATAAGCCCACCTTGGGCAAGCTCATCGAGCCCTGTTGAAAGCTCTTCAATAGAACTCAATGAGGTGATGCTTGCATCAGCCAAAGCCTTAATGTTCGCTCCAGCTTTCTCATAAGCCTTCGCAAAGCTCAAAGTAGACTTTTCATGGATTTTATACCAAAATGCCAACTTGGCCTGCATGCTTGCCAGCATCCCGCTTTCTCGAATGGCTTGATGAAAGGTATCGACCAGTCGACGCATGCCAGCCTCGAAAGCATTCATCGCTCGATACGCAACAGTGAATCCAAGAGCTACAGCACCAAACCTTTTCCACCAACCGGCTTCAAACTTCTTTCCTTTTTTCTCATCCTCCTTAAGAAACCTATCTAATTCATCTTGCATCGTTCTCAGAGGATGCTTAAAAGCCTCTTTCATGGAATGAAAAGCTTGCCGCCAGGTCATTCTAAACTCCCGTGCAGCCTTTCTACTTCTTCTCGTGAAGACGACCTCTTGAGCTTGAGCCATCTTCGCAACCGCTGCCTCGATGGAGGCAAGAGTCTCCCGAAGCTCACGCAGAAACTTCTCGTTCTGCAGCTCCAACGAAACTTGTATATCACCTGTCCCTATCATAAGAAATCTTCCCCGATCTGAGCGCCTCCCAAGAGTTTTCGACATCCTCCTTAGTACTTATCAGCTTTGGCACGCCTCCGTAGTCATACCACATCTGGCGTCTACCACGCTCATCCAGATAAGGAAAAATAGATGCCTCAAAAGCGAGGCGCTGACGTTGTCCAATTAGGTCAACAGCTTTTCGGTAGTAGAAAAAGAACTGCCTTGCGGTAAGTGTTAGAATTGTCTGATGTGACCAACCGTAGGTTGATGCGAGGAGTGCGAAGCAGGAGGCGATATCTAAGGGTTTCCACCTGCTTCAGCGCCTCCTACATCAAGAATCCAGTTTCTGATCTCTGACATGGCAAGACTTGCAGCTTTAAGGCCAATGCCTTTCAGTTCTTCTTGATCCACTCCAAGAATGCACGCCAACTGCTTGTGAAAGACCTCGAAGCCAGCATTTTCATCGACCTTCAAAGCCTTGAGGAAGACATCAAGTCCGATGTCCTTAACCTCATACTCCTTACCTGACAGCTTGAGCACTAACTTGTTCTCGCCGAGTAAGGCATCAATGTCTACCATCTTCTTCACTTTATACCTCCATTTTAACTGCCGCTTTCAGCTGCTTCTTCATCACCAAAGTAATAAAGCACCTCGTTGTCATCAGGAAACGCCCTAAAGATAGTTTCGATGACACGTTGAGTCTCTCCGTCATAGGTGAGCTCAAAAGTTCCTATCGGCGCAGCCTTTGGAAAGCGTATCCAATCCTTTTTATCACTGGAAATTTCACCATCGACATACTTCTTCAGCAACAAACTCTTAGCCTTAGAAGAAAGCTTTGTGCCAACCAAACTTGAGCCTTTGATGCCTTCCTGACTGCCTAAAGACTTCTTAGTCTGATTGAGCGCAAGTGCTATAGAGTCGAGGGTGTAGTTTGCAAGTGGACATGTTATCGTTGCCCCTTGTCCAGTGATTACTTGATCCTCTGGCTCGGTGCCATATTGATCTGAAGAAAGATCAGCAACAGACTGCGAGAACGAAAGTCTAACGCCTCCTTGAGTCTTCCCTAAATCTTCTTCAGAATCTGCATCACCGAAATACACACGACAAGGTCCTAAATCCAAAGCCATTTTTCATCCCTCCTAAATTAAATCTTTATAAAGCAGAATGATGCAACATCCTTAGAACGAAGCTCTGCCTCGATATCCTGCCTAATTAACATCCTATAGCCCCATTTCCTGAAAAGCAGCTCCAGAGCTTTCTCAGAGAAGTACCAGATGTGCTCTCCAGGAACAAAATGCTTCCAAGTGAAGATGTCCTCGACGTCATCTACAATTGGCAAGCTCAAAAAAATCCATTCAGCTCCAATAAGTGGCACGATGTCAAGACGGCTCATATGCTCTAATGAGTCCCACATCGTCAAGACATCAATATCTGCTTTAAGGAAGCCGTGATCCCTATAGAAGTATGGATCATAATTAAACACTCTGATCAAATTACTCTCGTTGGCATCTCCAAAAGCCCGTGCGCCACATCCGTAATCCAACAGCACCAGCCTGCGGGTCGGAGTGTATTGATGAACAAAAGCCCATCTCGCCCTCTGAATAAGCCCTGATAACTCTGTTTTTTCTCGATACAGTTTGTAATGTAGAAGATAATCATCTCCATAACCCATCAATTGTCTCGGATCGGCAAAAAGGAAACAATCCCTACATCGATAAATTTCACCATAACGTTCCAAAGGTTCGTTACAGATGGGGCAAAGTCTTGGATTCATCTAAAAATCCTCCGCAAAAAGGCATCGCTTTAGGCGCACGAAAGATGATGCAAAAGCGCCCATATGCTGTGCCATCGACGGTTGAAGAACCACACTCCAAAAACCCTTCTGAGCAAGTTCTGCATTCTTTGAAAGATCAGCCGAATTCTCTTCAACATCAAAAAGCCCGAAATCGTTTTTGAAAAAGTCCTTTCGCATCAAGAAAAGAAGATTAACGCCTCTCTTCAAACGATATTGGCCATACGGACTTGAAAAAACCTGCTGGCTTTCAGCTACATCATAAACAGGATGCTTCGCATTGAAGCATGAACACAATCCCACGCCTTCATGGTGCCGTCTTGCATATTCTAACGTTAAGATCATTCTCTGCGCCCAAAAAGGTTTGAAGATGGCATCTGGATCACAAACCGCCAAGTAGTCTACATCCTCTATCTTTTCAGCCTTTTTGAGAAGGAAGTTGTAAGAGGCACATGAGGGACACCGACATCGATGTCGTTGAGCTGCTTGATCCGCCTCAAAATAATGCACCTCAATACCATCCACCTTGAAATCAAGCAACGCCTTCTTGACCCTTGGGTCAGTGCTGCCATCATTTAAAAACAAAACATGCCCTTCTTGAGGCTCACTCTCTTTAAACGATTTTAGGAAGCTTTTTAGAAGATGATATCTATTAAAGCATGCCACGCAATAAGCAACTTTTCCATCACATTTAAACTTCCTACCCTTGACGGCCTTCTCCTTCTTCACAAATACCTTTCGACGTGGACGATACATCTTTGGAATGAAGTTGAGCATCTTCTGAATAACATCTCCCACCTCAATCCTCGTCATACATACTGGCTTTTTGCACATCCACCACGTCGATTTCTGAAAACATGGGGCACATGCCACATACTTCCTTACGACTGCATAATTCACCAGAAGAGGGTGAGATTTAGGAGTTGTCATCGGACCTTCAAGCAGCAAGACAGACGTTCCTACAGCATCAGCTACAACAGAAAGCCCTGTTGAGGGAGAAATCAGCAAATTACATTGCTGCAAAACTTTTGCAGTCTGCCTCAAAGTCAGCTTTCCCGTATAGTCGATGCCTTTGCATCCTTCAAGCTCGCCATCCAATCCCAACAATACAACCTGATAGCCTAAATCTTGAAGCACTTCAGAAAGTTCAGGGAATTTATCCCACCTTTTCTTGACAGCTTGATTTGTTCTCGAACAGTTTGCTAATGCGATTGTGAAGTCCTTTTTTCGAATTTTTGGCTTAAGATCAGGCTTAAAGATGTATCCATCAAAATCATCCCATGAGGCGCCAATGCAATCGAGATAATGCTGCACTTCATGGATGCCTTGCTCTTGCCAGTTGATCGTCTTCACCTTGCGCCTGACAGCAGCCGGAACTGACCAGTTGAAGATGAAGACCTTCTCGTAGCCATCTTCGACATATTTCGTTCTTATCTTGTTGAAAATACCGTTGCTGATTTCCATCAAGGCAGGATGCTTCAAAAATTTCTCATCAGTAATCAAATCAACTTCATATCCCCATCTCTTCAACACCTTAATAGCTGCTGTGAGAAAGATGAAATTACCAACTCCGTTGAGAAAGCATACAGCTACACGCATATCTGGCAAAGCTCCCGCCAAAAGTCTTTAGAATCGCATCCAACGCAAAAAAGATCAAACAAACTCTGCCAACGTCCTGGCATCATAAACCTACGCAGCCAAATCAAGGGTATGCCATAGTTTTTCACAAAGCTGCAGACATTTAAATCCTTTTGAAAATCCAGCCCAACGTCTTTTACAACAACACCACTTGCATGAAGCAAAAGACTCAAGCCTCCATAGGTATATCTTTGGCAAACAAATCCGAACCTTTTGCATTCATTGAAAAAGTCTTCGACATCTTTTCCAATCCAGAAAAGATAAGGCTGTTCAGCTCTCCGAACCTTTATCTCAAGCACCTCTTTAGGAGGTGTTCTCTGTGCAGATTTGGAATAAAAAGGATGCGTTATCATTCTCCTCTTATAAAAAGAAAGGTCATCGTAAAAATATAGCTTCCTCGTTTGTCTCGATCCACTGGAGCAGGCATTCCAATCACATTACAATACAGTACTGTGTCATCTAACTCCCCTTCAGGAAAGCCCGCCTTATGTGCAAAAAGTTCATAAATTTCATATGCCAAGTCTTCTGCATCAAGATATGCAAGGTCTTTGCAGATCACTTGAACAGGGCGTCTTTCAAGTCCGGATTCAGTCTCGATGGCTCCTGCAGATTCACCCACGATGACACATCGTGCAGGCGCATTATAGACATCTGCTCCTATAAACAAATCTTCATCAATCTTGAGCGAGGTCTGCGCCTCGATGTATTTAGTGATGTTTTCGACAAGACTCATGAATCTTACGAGCAACAATTCCGATATATTTCTTGTAGTGGCGTAACATCTTTGCCTCTATCCACTTCGCCCCAGTTCCAGGAGTGTGATAGTGAAAAGGCGTACCCCAACGGCTAATGCCTTCATGAATAACGGTGGCATAACGCACTCCATGTGTCTCAAGGTATCCTACAACACCAATCATAAGGGGAACTATCCTTATAAAATGGCGGCTTTTCAAAAAGCCCGTCCGATAAGGCACCTTCGGGCACTCGTTGAAGGCGTCGTCTCGCAATGCCACCATTGCATCCCTTACACCTTCAACAGACGCTCCTTGAACATCTGCCTGAATCCTCGCAATCTTATTTCGCAGATTTCCAAAACCTGTTTTAATCGAGACTCTCATTGCAGCTCCACTTCAAGATGATGCACACCTCTATCATTTCGAGCCTTAACAATGTTTCGCACTGATCTTGTTACACCATCCACCACGACTTCATCTTGTTGAGAAATATCCTGATCAGGCTTAAAAAACACGACAGTAGTAGATACGGAATGATCTCCTGTCTCGTCTCTGGTGACGCCTTGACGAGATGACACAAATGCAGGCACATCCTTCTCAGTTTCTGTCGTCCTCCGACCCCCTGCAAGAGTCACCTTCACAACATCTACTGTATGCTTAAGAAAAGGATCAATTGAAATCATGCATCCCCCTCTTAAAAAGCGGCGTCACGAGAGATGTATCGGCCTCTGTAGCATCTTTGAAGCTGTCAAGATAACTCCCTGCCCAAGGAGCTGCAGCTTTCTCCTCATAGAGTTGTGCCATCTTCTGATATCTCTCAAAGACATCTCTCAAATCCTCAGTAAAATTCTCCGCTCGGTAGCGACTCGGTTCCGCTGCAAAATGAGCGCAAATGAGCCTACAGCACCTCGCAACACGCAAATAGAACTCAGACTGCTCAGAGATTATCTGATCAATCTCTTCGTCTTGCAACAGGACTCGATCTGGATTTGTATCTCCAATTTCCAGTCGAATCCTGTTGCGGGCTTCGTCTAAAGCTGTTGCATCGTAGCTAAACGTCACGGCATTACCTCAGATTATGATGTTATAGTCCTACCAGCTGCAATAGCATCCTTAAAAAAGACGCCACAATCACTGGCAACCAGCTTGATGTCTTCATAGATCGACCCTTCAACTCTCGTGCCACGTTCCTTCTGCAGATAGAATTTTCGAATCGTAGCTTCGAGTCTTTCACCCTCACGACCTCGATATCTCGGGCGTGTCCACCTGAAGGTATATCCCCCAGAAGGCAGCCTCTTTGAGGGTCTCGGTGCAGCATAAACAAGCAGAGCGCCATACTGATCCAAAATATAAGAAAGAGACTCAGTCCCTTCAGGGCTTTCTGCGTAGATAGCAGACCCTACAAGATAGCGCTTGACTTCAAAAACCTTAGCCAGCAACTGCTCAGTAATGACTCCCGCTTGTGTATATTTGAAGCGGTCGACGATGTCGCTGTGATTTTTCAGTGTCTGATGCACCCGATTTGACACCACAAGAGTGTTCGGAATCAGGCCTGTAGTAGACTTGACGATGCTTTTCGCATCCTCGATATCGTCAATAGGGGTCGACCCAGACAAATCCCAGCATTTGAACTCATCGGTTCCAGGGGTGTCAGTTTGTCCCTTTAAATCCTTGCCCCATACACCAGTTTTGAAGTATCTGTCAGCCCAGATTCTTTCACGCTTAATGCGAAGCTTCTCGATGACAAACTCCGTCGCCTCTCGATCCAGCTCAAAAATCTCATCTGCATTGTCTTCATCCTCTTCCGCATAATCCTTATGATAGCTCCACTCATCGCAATAGAATGTGCCCGGATCGAGCAATCCGTATCCGCCTCCAGCACTCTCTGTGAGAGGTGCTCGCTTTTGAGCCTCATCTCGAAACCAGTCATATTTGTTGTATCTTGCATACTTATCTGACTGCTTCTTAGATCGAACCACAGGGAATACGATATCAGCAATGTAGTCTGAAGGCTGATTCAAATACCCTATACTTAAATTACTTAACAACGTATCAATGTGAAGATCAGATCCAGTCGGTTCCATATCTCAAACCCTCCTTAAACTTTACCAAATTCCATCAGCGCCGAAATTGTGTCTCCCGAATCTCCAGCCTCAAGTGCAATTGCCCCATAACGCTGGCCAGATGTAGCTGTAACTCCCTTGCCGTTAGCATCAGAAGTCAACTTTGCACCCACAGTAACTGTGCCTCCGAGAACCAACTTCGACACTCCAACTCTACGAACGCTCGCAGCTCTATCACTTTCAGGCTTGTTCTGCAGAATCCCGATAAGAGCAGAATCGGCAGCACCAGCCACATTGCAAGTATGTGCTGCACTCAACTTTACAAAATAATACTGCTTCTCAGAAAGATCTGCAGCAGCATCAAAACTTCTGTCATAAACTCTTTCCTCAATGGCCATGACTACTTCCTCCTTATGTATTCACGATATAAAGCAGGATTCGCACGAACAACTCGCTCCCATGCTTTCGTCTCGGAAAGACTGCTGTCTTTCTTCATCTCATCTTTTACAAGAGCATGCAGCTTAGCGTAGGCAGAGTCTTTACCATCTTCCATCCCTTCACCGCTGCTTCCAATCTCTGTAAAAGCTGCAGATGCCTTGACCATTTCGCTCATACTACCGAAAACTTTCATAACGTCCTTTGCAAGCTCAGGACTCATCTTCTCAAGCGTCAGTATCATCTTAGAAATCTTCTCAACTTCGCCTGGGATTTGTTTCTCCTTGACTACATCTCTAAGTTCCATTAAACGGCGGGCATCTCTTTCTTTCTCAATCTGAGACTCCAGAGCCTTGACATGCTCCTTCAGCATCTTATAATCTGAATTATCTTTCTCAAAAACTCCCTTCAGTTCGGGAAGCTCCTCGCAGAGTTTTTTGAAAAAGTCTTCAGTTGCGAGCTCGTCCTTGCGATCCTTAAAAAGCCCCACAACATCTTCAGGCTCAAAAACCTTATACAGAGCCTTTTTCATCTCAGGCAGATCTTTTTTTATCTCAGGCAGCTCCTCTAAAGCCTTCTTTAAAGTTTCCGGTGTAAGTTGATCCTTATATTCCTTTAAAACATCCTCAAAACTCTTTTTGTTTGACATATCCTTTGTTCCTCCTTCTTCTTTCTTGAAGTTCTCATCCAAAAGTTTCCTTGCCATAGCACGTGCCGAATCCAGAGCTCCAGATGAAATCTTTGCCTGAGCCCCTCTTCCTGAAAGCACTGCCCTCAGCGCATTCTCATTCAGCTTATCCGTAGACGGATTGACAACTGGAAAGATCAACAAATCTTCCCATTTTTCAGCATCTGCCTCTCCCAGCAAGCTCTTACTTGCAATCCAACTCTTCATGTCTTGAGGAGCATCCTCAACTCTCTGTGGAACTTCATCTGGCTTCTTTCCGCCATGGGCATAATACCCATCACGATATGCTTGAAAAGTCTTATCTACTCCAACCCATGAAGATGTCTCCGTACCGCTGAATGATGGCGTTCGTGCTCTGCTGAGTTCCTTCCGCATGAAAAACTTCTTGCGATTTGCAGGGTCAAAGGCCAGTGAGATTTCTTCGACCCTCGGTTTGATTTGTTTTGCCATCGTCAGCTCCTCCCCTTCTTCATCTTATTCTACATAATGCGCAGTCCCGCCTGCGCTAAATCCAACAAGGCTTTTGCCTATCTCCTTCCAAAGTTTGCCATCAAAAACTTTGACAGCCACTATCCAAGAGCCTTCCTTGATGAGATGCTCTCCAATCTTGAAATCAAGAGGAGCGATGTAAGATTCCACCACCTTTACCTTGTCATTGATTCCCTGCGTATGACTGAATTTGACGTTGCGATAGTTTATCAAATACTCATGGGCTGCATCCTCTATATCATCCTTACTGATCCATTCATCATCTGCATCAACGTACTCAGGCTCGAAGACAACGCCGTAGGCAATCTGCTTCTCTTTTTTCTGTTTGAAGAAAGAGACAACATGATCTCTCTGGGCTATACTATTCGCTTGTCTGATGGCTTTAGCCTCACACTCTGATTGTGTGCCTCCTTCGTTTAGACATCTTTCCAAAACAGAATTCGCAACAGCTACCCACCGCTTCTTCTGTGCATCAGTAAGTCCTTTCTTATGCCGATCAACATCCCCTACATCCCAAGGCATCTGTCTCCTCCGTAAATTTAGTCGGTAAAATTACACATCTACTTCGTAAGAATAAGCTTTCCAGCCTTCGTCCTCCCTAAATGATACATCTGCTTTCGGTACATCAGCTCAAACGGAAATGGCGAATCATCATTGAGTTCTCGTTCATGTTTTAAAACAAATTTATGCGACAGCCTCACCTTCTCATTAGGCTTCAGTCTAAACCGCTCTTTGATAACGTCGCCTCCATGCAAAAGAGTAATCTCAACAGAAGATGCCTCTGCATCATAAAAGACAACTGCCGTCATCTCCTTCACAGCAGAAATCTCAATCGACTCCTCTTCCTGCTGCAGGCTGACTAAAGTTGAGCAGATGCTTACCGAACTTGTCTTTCGAATCTCATTCAAGATACACGCCTCTCGGAAGATTTAGTGTATATTCCTCTGGCATGTCCCACAAGCCATATTTTACAAAATAATCCTTACAGTAAGCGCAGAATTTTCTGATGATTTTGTTAGGATCGTCTGTATACAACCTTCGCACTGTAAAGATCCTTCCACATCTCGGGCATTTCGCCTTGACTGAGGTAAATGATCTCACCATTCCCTCCCTATCTTATGAAAAAACTTATAAGTTTTGTAATCAGAAAGCTAATCACCGCAACAAATCCTCCGATTACACCTCCATAAAAACTTGCCTGACTGTCTCTCTTTGACTGTTGTTGAAGCATCTCCTCTATGCGATCAAGACGGGCGCAAAAAGCATGTTGTTTTTGCACCAACATCTTCATGCCCGATTCTAGTTGACCAATGATCCTGCTTAATTCATTAATCTCTGACATTGCCTCTCCACTTCGTCTTTGCGATCTGCTCTCCTGATCTGCCTATAACATATCCGCCAACGCCAATCATCATCAACGACCACAGCTTTTCAGGAAGCTGCAGCATCGTTGCAGGCAGTCCGAAGAGGCTGAAATAAGGAAACAAAATGTAGTTGTTTACTATGATGGCCACGATAGAAAGCATCAGAATCGGCCTCCAGCTTCGCTGCATCCATGACCCTCTGGATTCAGCAAGCACCACCTCAGCCTGCAGCCTCGTCAACTCGGCCTGAATATCCTGTGCCCTCTTTTCGAGCTCCATTGCCGCATCCTGCAACCTCGCCTTCTGTTCGGGAGTGAGGTCGCCCGTCAGGGCGGTGCGAAGATCGAGGGCAAGCTTTCCCGCAGAGCTCATGACCTCTCCAATCCCCAGACTTGCAATTCGGCTAAGTAAGCTCATCGCAGTCTCCTTCGTGTCTCATTACGAACCTGAATATGAAAATGCCTCCCGTTGTCTCGAAGCTTTGTCCAGTCAGCATCACACTCTGGGCATTGAGTGGAGCTTCGGATTCCATGTTCTACATCCACCTCGAATCGCCTTCCGCAGTTCTGACAGGTAGCGGTGCGATGATAGAGGCAGACCTGATAAGGCTCCTTTCCATAATCCCAGTTTTCGTTAATCAAATGCTCGATTACGTGAGGATTGCTGAAGCATGAAGAACGCAAATCGACAGCTCGTAGAGGCTTCGTGCCATGAATCCCTGCTTCGGGACGCCAGCCACTGGTAAAGACAATCTGCCCTGGATGTTTTTTATCGAGCCATGAGATGACTTCTATCAGCTTCTCATGCCATGGCACCAAAATGAGCTCCTTCAACACGGAGCCGTTTTTGATGCCCAGCATCGGCTGGCCAGTATGCATATTTCGAACAATATCTTCAATTTGCCGAAGCTGTCGAACAATTTGACATGAAAGCCCTACAACTTTATCGATCGGCTGAGTTTGGCTCATAGTCTTTTTCCTCATGTTTCTTAAAAATCGCCCTGCAATTCAAGCAGAGGAAATAAATATATCCTTTAGGCACAATCTTTAGCAGCTTGCAATTTGGATGTCCGCATTCAGGACATTTCATCTTCTAACTCCTCCAGAATCATAATCGCCATGTCGCAATATTCCTTAAATCCCGTAATCTCAAACTTTCTCAACTTTTCAATCGCCTCTTCAACCCTTGCGCAGAGATACGAAATCTTAATTTCGTTCTGCTGCTCCATCTTAGTAGCTCCATTTTTCGAAAAGATTAAATCCACAGATAGGCTGCAAATTGCGACATAGTAGAAGTCGTGATGCTTTCTCAATGCTGTAGCTCAAATAGCCATTATCAATGATCCAAAAATCGTCTTCGCCTATCTTCACCATGGCAAATGCATGCCCCTTCACAATACCTACCCCAAGACACTTCCAATCCGTGCATTGATCACGAAGCAGAGACATAATATAGATGGCCTGATCCTCACAATCGCCTCTTTCCAGCATTTCGGTCTTCTGCGAGGTGTTCCAGACATCTTTTTTCTCTTTCTGATAGCGAATTTTAGAAAACATCTTCCTTTGAGCCCTTCGCATGGCCGCCTTTGTAGGCTTCTCTGGCTTATGACTATACTTTACCAAGTTGCAGGTAGCAAGCTCTTGCTTTTGCCACTCCGTGATTTTCCTTCCATATCCACAGTGCCAATCAAATGGCTTCTCAAAGAAACATGCTCTCTCGGGAAAAACGATTCCATGAAGCCGTAACTTCAAAAAATCCCTTAGCTTCAACAGCAAAAGTTTCATTCTCTAACCTCTGCATACTCACTCAGCCTTGCATATCGCTTCAGATACGCCTTAACGCCCTCATCAAGCTCCAAAGCTCCTACAGATGTCAGCCTCGACACATAGTCTGCCAAATCTCTCAGACTCTGCCTGCGGACTTGGGTGTGGACGATGTAAGGCAAAGGACGATTGGTGATGCCGTTCATCTTAAAAAGCAAAGGCACCGCCGTGCGGTTGAAAGTTGTAGCGACAGCATCTGCCCACCCCTCAAGGCAGAGATAGAACATATCTGTCTGTTCCCTCGCCAGAGCATAGCTCCCCGTGCGTTCCATGCCAAGCATCACAAACTGCGCCAGCACCGTAATTGCAATCTCTTTGTTGTAGCGGTTGATGATTGATGTCGTATCAAACTGCTTTTTCCCTGGTGCAGAAAGTAAATCCAACTCCCAACCATAGGGTAAAAGCACGCCTTCTTGTTCATCCCGTCTCAGGTTGGCGATGAGCTTTTTTGCAGATGCAATAACGCTCTTCGTTTTTGTATCATCGTCTTCAGGGTTGACGCCTTCAGGCATCTTAAGAACTGGCATCCCGACTAAATCTCTTTCAATGCCAATTGCCTCCAGCTCTTCGAGCGACTTCTTGAAGAACCAGCTTCGATAGGCGTTTCGAAGAATGCTGCGCCCCTCAGGGTTGCGCCCTCCTGATCTTGTACGAAAATGGATGCACTTCGACATCGGGATGTAGAACTCTCTGTAATGGGGTGCAGGGCGCTGCCAAAACCCCACAACTTCGCCATAATCATCAAAATCCCAGCGCTCAAAAGAAAGTTGAGATCGAAAAGCCAGCTTTTTCCAAACAATACGACCATCGTCATCCCTTCTAAAAACCTGCTCAAAGAGAGAAAAGCCATAGATCAACATCGAATAAACGTCGGAGATGAAATCAATCCAAGAGTGCTGCATAGAATACATGCAGCGTTCCAAGAATTTTGCATCCGCTTCGGAACCTTCTGGAGGCGTCTTGACGCTCCACCGCATCTCTCGCAGAATCTGAATGATGGCATGCAGACACCCTCCAATGACAGCGTCATTATCTCCCATCTCCCGATAGGTTTTGATTCCTGTCCGCCCTCGCAAGGATGATAGAAATTCATCATAAACATACCCTGCTGAACGTTTCAGCCCCGTTCGTCCTATTTCGATGAAAAAGTTTGCCATAATTCGTATTTTTACCGGGTAAAGTTACAGATGTAGAGCGCTCCACTTCGGAAATTTCGGTTCAAACTTCATTTTGCCCCATAAACTCAATTTTTCCAGATCTGTGTTGACCTTTCCTAACGGTATCGGTTCTACTATGCGATCAGGTGTTGCACAAAGTCTACTATCGAGGAAGGCGTACATCGCAGCGTCTGCATAATCAGGAGAATGCCCGCATCTTTTAACCATATCTGCCTTCGACTCAATTTGAACCTTGCCATTCGGATAAAAGACTCTAATGTCACTTATCTCTTCAAGGAATCTGTCAGGAATATTTCTACAAAACAGATGCGGCAACAAAGAACGCAAATTCCAATATCCTTGAGCTCTCAGATTTGTGTATCGATCCTTAAGATCTGGGGGAACTTGTGCATTTCCAGCAACAGGCACCACAATCTTGGGAAAAAGAGCTTTGAGGTTGTCATAAACGCCCGCCCCGATGCCTACAAAGTCGATCTTCACTGACTTAGGCTCGTAGGAACGTATAGCCTCGGCTACCCATTCTGTAACTTCAAGAGTGTCTACAACGCCTCCTGTCAAGAAGAGATCCCTGAATTCCAAAATGTTGAATCCTTGACGGATGCACATCACGCTTTTTGAGGATGTACGCCCAACGTCAACGCCAATTTCAATAGGTAGATTCTTCACGGGCAGCTTTGACTTCGTTCGATTTCTAAAGGTTTCAATATCCTCAGGCGCAAAAAGAGTTTCCATAGTTCTACTTGGAAAGTCCCCCAGCACCTTTATCTGAAATATGGGATGGTCTTTCCCATATCGAGTCTCCATCATCCTCAAATATCTCTCACTGACAAAGGATGAGTCATAACATGAGACATGAAAAAGCCTGTATTGTTTCTTCATCCTCAAATCATTGAAGACGGAGTGAAAATATCCTGAAAGTCGGGTAGGATTGCCTGCAAGAATGCAATAAGAGTTGCTGCTTGTAAAAGCCCCTTCAACAGCAGGAAAGACTGCGTCGGGTACGCCTGATGCTTCGTCGACGATGAAGAGAAGGTTGTCGTCTTTTGACTCTGCATGAAATCCTTGGAGGCCTTCAGCAACTTGACCGTCAGGAGATACTTTTGCAGTTCGGGCGATGGCAAACCACCGTGCCTCATGGTGACGCACCGCAACTTTCGACTGAGTCCAAGAAAGAAGTTCCCTCAGGAACTTTGAACGATGTATCCACTTCGAGTGCTCCGACCAGAGAAGGTCATAAAGTTGGTGTTGTGATGGTGCTGTAGATGGAATCCTTGCAAAAGGTTTCGTGGCAAGAAACCATAAGGTGGCCAAAGAAAGGAAAACGGTCTTTCCGACGCCACTTCCCGAACGAATGGCGATGAAGCGATATTTGGTAAGCGCATCAAACGCCTCAATCTGCCATCTGTCAAAGTCAACTCCTTCAATCAAATCCTGGCAGAAGTCTACAGGGTGTTGACTGTAATGTTGCAAGGCTTCAACTGTCAGATTCATCCTCTTTTTCTTCTTCCCCTTCTTTTTTCATCCTCTTCTTGTAGGCTTCAATGATAAGTTGGTCGACTCTCATAACAAGCTTCTTCTCTGGCGCTTTATTGTCGGTTCTGTCGAGGATGTCCCATGCCGATTTCAGGCGCAGTTGCATCGGGACAGGCGTCCCGTCGATGTCGCCTCGAACGGCCTGTATGCAGAGGTCAGCAGCCTCACCTTCTGCAGCTTTTAGTTTTTCTCTGGCTGACGCCCTTTCTTCGATGAACCTTTCGGAGATTTCCCTTTCCATCTCAGTGAGTTCATTTTGAAAGAGCGGATCCCTTTTAAGAGCTCGAAGATAGTGTTGACTCATCCCCATGCTCAGAGCTATATCCTCTACGCTGTCTCCACAGAGGATGCGCCGAATGATTTCTTTGTGTCTTGGTGTGATTTTTGTAAGCATTTTTCAAACTTTCAATAAGTTCTTTGAGTTCGTTATGGGTTCTTTTTGACATCCTTTGTCTCCGAATAAAGTGCTTTGCGTCTATTGTGCCTTTTCTTTTGGGAATTTTCAAGAGGGTCGTGAAGATAGGTGCTTTGATTGTTAAAGAAATGGCTGGCGGCATGCGCCTGGTGCTTTGCGCCACGAAATACGGAGCGGGGAGAGGGAACAAGGGGCAGGGAGTTATTTGTAAGAAAGGAAGGTAAATTGAGAGGGGAGAGGGAGAAGCGGAGCGGGGAAGAGGCATCGGAGCGCCGGGAGGTTGCTTTTGCATCCAAAGATGCCTGTTTTGCTGTTTGATTGCATTGGCATCAAAAGATGTCAGTTGCGTTCCTGTGCCTTCAGCACTTGCTTTTGGCGCCTCTGGCGCTTTTGGCGCTTTGATTGCTTCTGTTGAATTTTGAGGTCTGGGTCGGGAAGGGTCTGCACGCCACCGTCGACCAAAAAACCTGCATAAAATTCACCGCCTGGCAAAGCCATCCGTCGAATTCAAGCCGAAAACAGTCGAAGACATATAAAACTATTCGGAAAGAAAAAATCATGGCTTAAAACGCAAATCAGGCAGTCAAAAGACCTGGCGCAAAGACACTCCGACTCAGTGAGTCAAAAGCGACTGGTAGACGCACTGAGTAAGTGAATTTCGACCAAAGACGGCCAGTGACGTATAAGACTATTCAGGAGGGAAAATACGGCCTAAAAGGCCGATTAGGCAGGCAAGTCTGGCAAGAAAAAGGCCACTTGAAGCGAAGCGCTCCGAGTGGCCTTAACGGCAAGCAAGGCTATCTATGGCGCATTTACGTCAAAGATAACCTTGCCCTTGTATTTAGATATGTATTCATCTAAAACTTTAGAAACCTCTTCAGGCAGAAGGATTGATTCCTTCCACTTGAATTCCCCAGAAGAATCCTCGACAAAAACGTTAATTTTTATTCTTTTCATCTCATCACTTCCTTTCTTTTAAAAGGTTAAGGCCACTCAAGACATTTGCCCCGAGTGGCCTTAAGAGACGGGAGAGAGAGACTCAGTCTTCTCTCTTAATCTCAAATCTTACACCGCCATCAAAAGCTTCACGGAAAGCCCGTAATAACTGAATAAGCATTACATCCAGTGGTATACGGGCAATTTCCTTATAATGCCCACTTGGAGTCTCATAAGAAACTTCAATGTGAAAGTCTAACTCATACATATTTGCTCTCCCCTTTCTTTAATTGTTAAAGGTTAAGGCCAGAGACAACATGTGCCCTGGCCTTAAGTTAAAGTTACTCAAGTTCTTGAACAAGCCTTTCAGCTTGCTCCTGCGCTTCCCTTCCGAAGTCTCCGGCAAGCGCTTTGGCTAACAAGGTCTTTTTGGAGACCCGACGTCTCAGAGCGTTTAGGGCATCCGTCACTCTCTGACGACGAATATCCTTGACGTCTCTGAGAGTTAAGTTGGCCTTAAGGTATTTAAGGCCGACCTTGCCGACTACAGGCACCACAACAGTGCCTGTGCCGACCACTTTGCCTTCACTGGTAGCCTTGACTGGTATTCTCTCAAGGCCATCCGGTAAGGCATTTGCCAACACTTTGTCTTTGTCTTTATTTGCCATTCTTTTCACCCCTTTCCAGGCAAGATTAGCGCACCAAATGATAGGTGGCTATGCCTATAATTACTCTATAATCATTGCAACATTGTTTGTCAAGTATTTTTTTGCAATTTTTCAATTTTTTTTTCGGCCACTGAACAAACATTGAATGTTCCCGACACGGACTGCATTGATTGCTTTGACATACCGATTGCTGACGCAATCTTTGCAACATCAACCTGAACCTTGCGAGACAGATGCGTCAACCTCTTGACATCTGTCAACCTCTTGACACCACCTGTCAACTTTTTGACGCCACCGCATCAAAATTTCTCGATGCTGAAAATCAAGTCGGAAGGTGGGTCGGATGGCTGGCCGGCGTTACGCCGATGATGGAAATCAAGTCGTAGATCATGACGGCATCTGTCGCCTTTCGTCGCAGATGATGGCGACTTTCAGTCCTCATTTGTCGTCTTTTGACGGCGATGCGGCAGCTTTGCTGCTGATGTGTAATTTTAGTCGGTAAAATTACGACTTTAAGTGCCTGAAATTATTGGAAAAATTTTTGCGCCGGCCTAACTACTGGATTTCCTTACGGAAAATTCAGCCGACCTTAACTCCCTGAAATTATTACACTTTTTTTACCCGACCCGGTTATCCAAATTATCTACCTTGTGTGTCTCTGACAACTGGTAAAAATACAAAACATGACACAGACTCCATGATATATAAGATGCTATATATATGATTATATATATGTCATAGATGACATATTACATGATATATAGAGATGATATTATAGAGATGATTAGATGTTATGTCATGATGTGTATTTTTACCCCTTGTCAGACAGACACAAGGTAGATAATTGGGATAATTCAGTGGCGTCTGTAACCCCTTGAAATTATTGGAAAAATTTTTTCCAGAATTTTCCCTAAGAAAATCCAATACTTAGGGGACAAAGTCCCCAACTCCTTGAAATCATTAGAAAACTTTTTCCTTGACAAAAACCAGAAAATTTCGTAAAATAAGCCCAAAATAGGGGACAGAGTCCCCAACTTACTAAAATTATTAGAAAACCGTAACTTTACCGACTAAAGTTACGGCAGATGACAAAAGAGAGATGAAAAGAAGAGTAAAGATGAAGCTGGGAGCATTTGCGCAGTCTCAGACAGAGGCTCTCCCAGAATTCATCCAAAAATACCAACACAGATTCCCCGGGCTGCTCTTCACTAACCACAACTTGCATCTGGAGAATCTGGAAAGGGATGTCAACATTGTGGCAATTTTTTGCTACAACGACAATGCCCCCTGCTGTAACAGCACCATCAACATCTCTCTCCAAATCCCAGAATACGGATCCTGCTTCTGGGACTTCGCATCAATGCTTCCCAGAATGAGCCCATCAGGGGATGCAATCCGCATCACCGTCAACGACCGCCTTGCAGCAGTCTACATCCCCAAAAAGAACATCCTCTACACAGCTGACTTCACCCACCATCAACGAGATGTTGACACCGCATATATAGTGCTTGATGCCATATGCAGAGTTCTTCCCATCAGAGAGAAAGCCATATGGCGCAGCACCAAGACGAAATCCAGAAAGATTTCAAAAATCACTTTAGGGGCTGATCCAGAATTCATCCTAAAAGAGTTCGGCGGTGACATGGTATCTGCCTCTGAAGTCTACAACTCTATCAACGATCCCATTGGATGTGACGGTGAAGGCGAACAACTCGAACTTCGTCCAGCACCTGCCGAATCTCCTCAACAGGTCGTCAAACACATTCACGACCTCTTGAAACAGGTTGCGAATGACGGATTCGAAGTATCCACCGATACCGACACATATCCGATCGGCGGACACATCCATGTTGGAATCGGAAAAGAGATATCACCGAGCCAAGACCTTCTTCGGGTCTTTGATGACTTCCTCGGCGCCCCGACTCAATATCTCACCTACAGAGGAACATATGGGCATCTTAGCAGCTATAGAACGCAGCCATGGGGATTTGAATATCGAACCCCTTCAGCTGCTGTCTTTGCCCATCCAAAGATGGCAGAAATTTCCCTAAAAATCATGAAGAGTCTTGTAGAACATGCCATCCAAGAGAAAGAGATAGAGTATGACGATATTCGCCCATCTGTAGACGATTACATCAATATCTGCAAGTTGACGCCAGATGAAGCAACATTCTTCATCAAATACGTCGGAGCTTTTGTTCCAACAGATAATGTTTTAGGGTTGTGGAAGATCAAGCCAAAGAAAAGAGAATTTCCTCTTTGGCTCGACTTTCTTGACACATGGGACATCGAAGTCAAAACATATCTAAGAGAGCGAGCTGAAAATCTGTCTTTTCCAAAATCGCTCATCATTCGACTCTTCGGCCTTCACATAGATAGAGGTATGGTTTGCACTATTCCGGTAGAAGGATGTAAGCAAATCAGTCATCCTCGTGCATCCGACGAGTGCATCGGAATAGCAAGAAAATTGAGGATGAATCCCACCCTCGAACAGTTGGAGAACTTGTGGAAGGCCATCGAATTGCATGTGAGGAACTTATGTGCGTGATCTGCATATGCGAAGATAGAAAACTAACATCGAAGGAGATACACAACTGTTTCTCCAGCAATCCCGACGGTGTCGGTGCCGCATGGGCATCAGAAGACTTCGTCTTCTTCCAGAAAGGTTTCATGGAAGTCGGCGACTTCATCGACTTCTACAAAAATCTCCAAAGCCTGCCCCACATCGTCCACTTTCGGCTGGCATCGTCGGGCGACATCTCTCCAAAGTTAACCCATCCTTTCCTTCTCGGATGGAGAAATCCCATCAGAGGCAGAACCAAGAACGGAGTTCTTTTCCATAACGGCCATTATCTCCCATGGAGAGAAACGTTACAGCAAATCGCCTTTTACTGTCTCATCAAAGGAAAGAAATTTCCTGACGGAATCTGGTCAGATACCCGTGCTCTTGCCGTTCTGATCGGCATACTCGGGACTTCTTATCTTAACATCTTAGACGATGGAAAATTTGCCATCTTCACCTCTAAAGGCATTCAAACATGGGGAGACTTCATCGAAAAGAAAGGAATAAAGTTTAGTAATACATCAGGATTCGGACATAAGGTCAAATTATCATGGGAAAATCAAATAAAATATCTTGGCTATTACTAAGACGTCTCTCCGAAGAGATCGTGAAGTCTCATGTGGACATCCACATCTCGACTCAGATGTCAAATGACGTTCGGGGAGCCATCATCAAAACCCAAAAAGGCATCGAAATCCTTCTCAATGCCAAATGGGCAAAAAGGGCGGAGGATGTCTACCAAACTCTTGCACATGAGCTCGCACACTTCAAATATCCCAACATCCATTCGAAGGAATGGGATGCAGAAGCCAAAAGGATTTTGGAGTATCTGAAGACGAAAGGAGGTGAACAAGATGAAGAAGAGTAAAGAAGATGAGGAAATGGAGACTAAAAAGAAAACGATCGAGTCGCTGATTTATAGAATTGAAAGCGACATGAGAAATCTCCAAAGAAAGGTTCGGTTGCTCAAGAGCATACTGAACAGTGAAGGAAGGTAAACGATGAAGGAATTAACTTTCAAAGAGCTCGCAGAGAAGATGTTCCTTGCACTCCGCAACGAGTCGAAGTTCGATGAGCTTCGTTTAGAGATTGAGGAACTAAGAAAGTTCATAGAGAAGGGAGGTGAAGATGAATGAAAAAGAAAGAATTAGAAGAAAGAATGCAAAACAATCTGAAGGCTATGGCTTACCATGTGGTTTGTTTGAAGAAAGCCATCAGTAGGATGAAGAACATTTCCGACGAGCTCAAGAGGCTCGATGAGGAAGAAGGTGAAGAAGAATGCATCTAACATATGTAAATGGAAAATTTGTTAAGAAAGATGAAAAAGGTCTTGAAATGAGCGAAGCCCATGCGGGGCAATTGAGACGCAAAATTCAAAAGGCTTTGGCACAAACTCGATGGACAGAGACGTATCGAGTAGCAGCTCTTTTGGGAATTGGATGCAGCCTTGAAGGGTATCACGTCTACGAAGAGCATCAGTGCCCCCGATGCAAGGCAATTCTCTGTTGGAACTGCTGCGCCAATCCCAACACAGCCAAAGGGAAGTATCCATATGATTGCATGCTCTGCCCTGTTTGTGGCTGTAGCATATTGATCCAAGATTATAATCGAAGGGACAAATCCATAAAAGATTGATCCGATAAGGAGGTGAAGAAAGATGGACGAACTTCAAAAGATGGAGACCATTCGCAAAAAGATGAGAAAACTCTATCCTCAACTCCTCGAAGCTCGCAAAAGGGTCAAGGAGATTGAAGATAGATATGCTTTGTTGAGCGATGAATACCATCGCCTTGATAGAGCACTTGCGGAGCGCAAGAAGAAGACAATCCTTCCACTGCGGGGTGAGCCGAGGCGATCGTCAACTCGCAAGGCAATGTCTCTGATCGAGAAAATCAGATCCCTTATCAAGGATGGACAAACGGATTTGGCCAAAGATCTCCTGACGGAGGCTCTTAACAGATAGGAGGTGAAAGGAAGATGTTAAGTGCAAGTGGATATAGAACGAAAAAGGAGCTGAAGGCGGCCATCGGCCAGAGGCTCAAATATTACGAAACATCGTTGTTTGGATCGGAATATCGTCCGAATGGGACAGTTTTGATGGTAGGTCCTGATGCATACCACAACCGTAAGTGGTATGCTAAAGTTACCTTAAGAGATGACGTCATCGTTAAGGTGGAATGAGAACATTAATCTTTTGCATGGCATTCCTACTCCCATGGATTTTGGGAGTAGGGATGCTTTACTTATGGCTCACGGGATGAAAAAGCAAAGAATATACGATCAAAGTTTTTGGCTCGATCAGAAACCATATTATCGGTTTCGAGATCATGAACTTGTCGGGAGGCATGTCGAAACATGCTTAAAACCTCTTCAGATCAATAAAGTCTTCATGGGCGTCCTCGAAGAAGACATTTTGTCGAGTTGGATGCAGTTTTACATCCAACAAAAGACGCCTTTTGTCGTATCTCAAAAAGGGAAGACGTTGTTGATGTGGAGATGTGTAAATTTACCGGCTAAAAAATACGAAAGATAAGGAGAAGGCGGCATGAGACCCAAATCTTTGACGAGAGAAATCTATTTCTGTCCTGTATGCGGTCTTGCCTTCTCTATCTATCGGCCTTCATATCGAAGGCGATCAAAAAATCACAGGAAGCGCATCTTCTGCGTCAACTGCAAAAAGGTGCGCAACTTCGTGAGAAATCGAAGGGAGGTGATGCAGAGTCATCGTCGAGGTAGAGGTAGAGTTGTCCGTAAACCCGTAACCCAAAAAATCTTATAGGAGGATCTAAGAGATGCGAAAGGAAACTGTCGATGTCAAATCCAAAGGTTCCGTTCTTGGAACCATCGAAGTAAGTGTTTATGAGAGCCTCGATGAGGCAGCAAATGCCATCGGGGAGGATAAAGCGCTCGCTCACATCAATCGTCAGGTGCGGGCAGACGCTATGAACGCATTCCGTGCGGCTCATACTCGTGAGAAGAGCCCAGTCGCTCGCCTGATGGCAGCGGCGAAAGCTGACCCTTCGATCAAGGAGAAGATCGAAGAGCTGTTGGCTTCGATTACCTAATCTTGTCGGGGTTGGGTAGGGATTCAACTACCCAACCCTTTCCCACATCTTTTCAAAGGAGGTAAAAAAATGAAGACATATACTTTGCGGGACATCCCAAGTTATGTTCATGCAGGCTGGAAGGCTGCAGCTGCAGTTAAAGGTCTTTCGATGAAGCAATTTTGCTATATGGCTCTGTTGTCGGAAATTCAAAAGACATTAGGTCGTTCTGACAAAGATAAGGAGAAGCAAGATGAAGAGTAAATTCTACATCGAGAAAGAATGCAAGCATTCCAGAAGATACCGCACGAAGGATGAAAGTTTTCCCATCAGAACCATCTATGTCGAGAGATCGTTCTCTGAGGGTTTAGATGCCCTGACTCTCATCCTTCAAAAGGAGGAATCCCATGAAGACAGATCTGCCTAAGGATTATTATGCGGACTGCTTGACAGATTGGAATTGTTATGTCATCTTCTATGCAAAGGAACTTCCATCTCTTCTCAGGAAGGTGATTGACTATTGCCTGAAATTTCCTCCAGAGGAGTATGGGACTCTTCCAGGAATGATACGGAAACTTGAAAAAGGATACTCCATCAAGGTAGTAAGGTTTCCACATAGAATGAAGTAAGGAGATAAGTGTTGTGCCATACAAAGTTGTTGAGAAAGAGACACGATGGGGATTGAACTGGGCGCTTTTCAAGAAATATCTGGAAGATGTAGGAACTCCTGAAGATTACAACAAAGGTCTCAGGTTTCGAAGAGACCATCCCGAGTTCTTTCCCAGATATATCAAAGGTCATGTCGTCAAAGCAGTGCCTCGAACACCAGGAATTTTGTGTTTTGCATCAAAAGATGCAGCAAGGCGTTTTTGGACATACCTTCGAGTTAAAGATCGAACCACCATCATTGAAGTTGAAGGAATCGGCGCTGGATGGGGAGTGTCGAGACTTATCTTGGGAACTGGATCACATCCTTGGCGTCTCCTTGATTACGCATGGTGGACTGAACAGGTTCCTTATGATACGATAGGCTTTGCTGCCGTCGAAGTTCTCGAATGAGAGGAGGTGAAGATTGTGTTGTATAAAGTTGTCGAGAGGCAAACTCGATGGGGAACGAATTGGATGGTGTTTAAGCACCAGCATTCCAAAGACAAAGAAATCTACCTCAAAGGCTTAAAATTTCGGAAAGAACACCCTGAGTTCTTCCCCCATTATTTTAGAGGAAAGATCATTAAGGCTGTTCCAGGCAGTCTTGGCATTATGTGTTTCTCCCGCAGAGATTATGCAGAACAGTTTATGAAATCTCTTTGCCTTGGAGAGATGGCGATCATTGTGCGTGTGAAGCCGCTTGGTATCGGAAGATCTATTGACACCGTCATTCCTGTCTGCGCAAGTTGCCCATGGAATCTGGAGTTCCAGTCATCTAATTACTTTGCTGCGCCTTCTCCAAAAGGAACTGTTGGGTTTGAAGCAGTCAAAGTTCTCGAATAAAGGAGGTGAATAGTATGCCTTACAAAGTAGTGGAAAAAGTAACAAGGTGGGGCACCAACTGGGCAATATTTAAGAGCTTAGTAGATCGTAAAGCTTTTCCTGAAAGATATGCCAAAGGCCTTAGATTCCGAAAGAAGCATTCTGAATACTTTCCGCATTACCACAAGGGGCGGATCGTGAAAGCGGCTCCCAAAACGGTAGGAATTATGTGCTTTCCTACCAAGACTGATGCAGAAAGGTTCAAAGAAAGGTGTCGCTGTCGAGACCGACTCATCATAATAAAAGTAGAAGGAATCGGATCGGCAAGAAAAGTAGGTTACATAATAGAATGGTGCGGTAGTTATCCTTGGAGCTTGCTCACTTCCGAGCCGAGATTGGCACCTGCTCCATACGCAACTGTTGCGTTCCCTGCCGTTAAGGTGCTTGAGTAAAAGGAGGCGAGAAGCATGCCATTTAAGGTTGTGGAAAAAAGGACTCGGTGGGGATTTACCTGGTCATATTTTAAAAACACTTACAGCAACAATCCTGAGATCTATCGTAGAGGGCTCAAGTTTCGAAAAAAGCATCCAGAATTTTTCCCTCATTACTATAAGAGGCATATTGTAAAGGGCAGCTTCAGGTAGCAAAGGTATTTTTTGTTATTCCGACAGAGCAGTTGCAGAGAAGAGTTTCTGTCGCTTCTTTCATCCAGAATTGAAAGTTATTGAAGTTAAAGGGATCGGGAAACCAAAACACATAAGAAAAATCTATGGGCTCACTATCACAGCTCCTTGGGTTCTTATTGAGAAGAAACCGCTTTTATGCGCTTCTCCGAAAGGAACAATCGCCTTTGATGCAGTTGAAGTGCTTGAATGAAGGAGGTGAAACGAATGCCATTTAAAGTCGTAGAGAAGCAAACAAGATGGGGCACAAATTGGACGATCTTTAAGTCTTTCTATAAGGGAACTTCTAAGTTTTCCAAAGTGGAAAAATTTAGGAAGCAGCATCCTGAGTTTTTCCCTCATTACTACAAGGGTCACATTGTTAAGGCCGCTCCGCATAGTTTGGGGATAATGTGTTTCTCAAAACGGAGCGATGCTGAACTATTTAAAGAAATTATTTCCTGTAGCAAAACCACTATCATAAAAGTTAAGGGTATCGGGACTCCCCGATGGGTATCGAGGGTTGTTGCCGATTGCGGATTAGATCCTCGAAATCTTGTATCGAGTTTCTATTTAAGCGGAGTAGCCCCAAGAGGAACCGTTGCATTCCCCGCTGTTGAAGTTCTTGAATGAGATTATCTTTCTCTGGCTGCAAAAATAAAGGTGATCGTATGACATCTTAGAGGCCATCCGGATGCAGCCAGAGAAACAAAGAAGAAATATCGAAAGGAGGATAGACAATGAGAATTTCTGAATTCATAGCAAGGTTGGAGCGAGATTTTTTTGCCCGTCTCGACAAGAAGACGGGATGGGGAAAAGATCAAGTCAAGGAAGAGTTTAGGAAAGCCAAAGCAGCAGTTGCCTTGAAGATGTTGGAGACAAATAAGAGATGAAAGATACAAGAGAGACCTTCTGCAGCAAAGAAATACAACCAAAAACTAAACCACGATTCAAGCCAGGGGATGAGGTGCTCTATCCTTGGAATGGAAGAGCAATCCGTGCAACAGTGAGTGATGTGTTTTGGCTTTCATTCGGGGGATGGTTCGTAAGTTTGCGTTCAGGCGCAGCTGGTGAGCATGAGCAAAATTTCATCTCTGCGTCGGAAGAAGGTCAGTGGGTTCCACACGAAGTTCTAACATGGTCGTGGTGGACAAAGAAATGAATATAATAAGTTTTAGCGGCGGTAAAGATTCAACTGCGATGCTACTCCTTATGATAGAAAGAGGCATACATATAGATCGGATTATTTTTGTGGATACTACTAAAGAGTTTCCTCAAATGTATACTCATATAGAGAAGGTTAAATCATTTATTAAGCCCCATATAATTGAAACAGTTAAAATTGACTATGATTATTGGTTTGCTGATCACGTTAAAACGAAAGGCAAGAACAAAGGTAGGAAGGGCTATGGATGGCCTGATTTCAGAAATAGGTGGTGCACATCCTTAAAGCGAGAAGCTTTTTTGAGCCAAGTTTATAACTATAGATATAATCCGAGAAAGTGTGGATATATGAAGAAAGACTTCGATATAATTGAGTATCATGGCATTGCCTATGATGAAAGGAGACGCTGTGCTAAAAACAGAGGCAGAAATATAAAGTATCCTTTAGTAGACTGGAAGATAACAGGAAAGCAAGCCCTTGAATATTGCTATTCTAAAGGTTTTGATTGGGATGGTCTCTATGAAAAATTCTACAGAGTATCATGTTGGTGTTGTCCTTTATCTCGTATAGGGGAACTGAGAGTTTTGTATCACAAGTTTCCAGAGTTATGGAAGGAGTTGATTCGAATGGACAGAAAGTCATTTCGCAGGTTCCGAAGCGATTACTCTGTTGACCAGTTAAGTGAGAAATTTGCTAATGAAAATCTAATATGATCATAGTAGACGAAGAAGGGAGAGAATGAAGAATGAAGGCAGGCGCAGAGCGGGTAAGGGAGTATTATTACGATCAGGCAAGAACGCTGGTCAATATCTTAGACCGAATCTTATTAAGATTGAACCCTCGAACCAACCCTATTTGGCTACTTTCAGAGCTTCGGGAGGCGTATCATATCAGCCAATGCATATTAGCTGAAAGAGAGATGAGAAAGGATGAATAAGATAGAAAATAAAAAGACCTGCGAGACTTGCAGGCACTGTTTTTCGAGAACAGATGCTGCGGGTTTCGTATGGTATTATTGCGCTCTTTGTCCAAGATGTATTGTGGGTTCTGGTAGCCATCGGGGAAGCGATTATTTTCTAAAAGGATGTGATAGATATAAGGAGATGAGAAATGAGTCCAACTGAATACCTTGTGGGCATAGTCCATCCCGAGTTCCAAGATGAATTTTTCCGCAGGCTCAGAAGAAAGCCTACATGGACGAAATGGGAGGTCAGGGCAGAATTTCTTCGAGCTCAGGAGGTAGTTCTTTCACGAATGGTTGAAGAGGCTATAATGAAGGAGGAACAACTATGAAGAAAGAAAAACTGATCAAAGCTTTAACGGAGGTTCCTGAAGATTTGTTAGAAGCAGCTTATCTTGTGCAGCTGTGGAAGGGAGATTTTCAGATTCAACTGGATTACAATCCAAGTATTGTCAAGGCGCATCTTTTGGATGCCACAGCTGAGTTTCAACCTAACGGATTTGTAGAAGCTCAAAAATCCTTTGGAGAAACCAGCTGGCAAATAACCATGACATAAGCTCTAATGAATGAGAGAAATACACAAGAAGGGAAGTTAGATGATGACCTACCATGAATTTTTTCACTATGCCGTTTTAGCAGGCATAGCCTCTGGACTGCAGCATCCAGTGGATTGGTTAGTCTATGTCCATAGGATGCCTGAAGAGAACATGACTCCAGAATACTACCAAGAGGTCGAGAGATTTCTTCCAAGACTCTTGATAGACTTCTTCGGAAGTCTGAATTTGAGGCTTCCTACAAATGCAGATGAAGTCTTGAGAATGTGTGATAAACACTATCCTAAAGGGCATCTGTGCAGAGGGTATTTCACCTTCTTAAGACAGGATATTGAAAAGGAAATAAAACGGAGGAGGTAAAGAGATGAAAGACTTGAGTAAGATGTCTGAGAAGGAGCTTTTAAACTGGTTGAAAGAGTTGCGGCAGCATCGCAAATACACTCCACAGAAGAAGAGAGGCAGTCGAATCCCCTCAATTTTTAAGGAGATGAGTGATGAGCTTGCAGTGAAAATTTTGAAGGAACTGAACCTCGATAAAGAAGGGGTGTCCTGATGGAAAAATTCTCTTACAGTAAAATTTCGATGTTTATGGAGTGCCCTAAAAAATTTTATTGGAGATATGTTGAACATCTCCGCCCAAAGAAAAAGAGCCCCGCATTGGCTTTAGGATCGTGCATGGCCTACAGCCTCGCCACCTTTCGACGAACAGGAAGTCAAGATGAGGCAAGGCAGGCTTTTGTCGACCGATGGGAAGAGGAAGGAAGGATTCTTCAGAAGACAAAAGACGACGATCCTCTTCGCTCGGTGGCCAGAGGTCTTGAGATTTTGTCTGAGTACATGCAAACATTTCCTGACGATCCTAAAAACTTCATCCGCCCTGAAGTCTCGTTTGAGGATGAGATTGCTCCAGGCATTCTTTTTCGGGGGCGGTTGGATGGCGTCGTTAGACTTGATGACGGATCGGTGGCGGTGAATGAGGATAAGACGGCATCTCAGTGGGGTGATTCGTATTTTAGAAGGCTTCATGGGTCATTTCAAATTATGTGGTATTTGTGGATTGCAAAAAAGCTTGGACTTTTTTCTCTTGATGGAAAGGCAACTCCGAAATGTCTTGTAAGAGTCATCTACATCCACAGAGAGAGGTATCGATTTCCTTCGGATCTCATCATCAAAAGCGGAAAACAAGTGGATGACTCATTCAACGATTTGATGAATTGGGTGAAGTTGATTCAGAGATGCGTTTCGGAAAATCACTTCCCAAGGGGAGATGCTAATGCATGTCTAAAGTATGGAGGATGCGATTATTTGCCTCTTCGTGATGCATCTCGACGCCTGAAAGATTCATTAATCAAATATGAATTTGAAAGAAAGGATGGTGATGAAGATGAAAACGGTTCCTAAAGATGAATTCTCTAATGGCATAAGCAGTTATCACTGCTGGGCGAAGCTTCATGCCCGCACATTAGACGAACTTCAGGAGAAGATAGCTGCGTATTTGAGAGAGTATCCTTATTGGGGATACATGACGAATGTCGGGAAGATTGTCGAGACAGATTATGGATTTCGAGTAACAATAACGAGGTCGCATTCCTGTGATTAGAATAACGAGTCATGGTCTTAACGGAACGGGGATTTACATCGGGAGACCTTCCCGATATGGGAATCCATATCCTACTAAAAGAAGCAGATTTTCGTCTAAAATCTACCCTCTCCACGAAAGCTTGAAGCTTTATTCAAAGCTTGTGGAAGAAGGGAAGATGGATATTAGTAGGTTGGAGATGCAATACGTCAAGGATGGCTTCTTGATTCTGGATTGCTGGTGCATTGACAAAATCGTCTCCTCTCTGGAGGATGTAAATCCGGATAGTTGGAGATGTCATGGGGAAATTTTGGCATACCATATTTTGAAGAATTGTAAATTTAGTCGGTAAAATTACGAAGATGACTAAGAAAAGCATCATCATCAAATCCAAACAGGAGCGGCCTGATTGGGAAGGCAGACTGAAGATTCTTCGAATGCTCCTCAAACACAAGAAGCGGCTGAAGGATTTCAAGGAATATCTTGTCTCTCAAGGCTTTTTAAGCCCATCAGACATCATATTCGTTTTGCCTCTTGATCAGCTTGAGTTTCTTCTGAAGAAGTGGATTAGAGAATGAGGCTGCTGGTAGGCGTTCTGATAATTCTGGCATTCACTTTCTATCCATCTTGTTTGGAGCCAGGATTGAGTTTTTGGGCATGGCAAACGCCGCCACCGTGGAAGATGATAGAAACGCCACAGATCATTATCTGGATGGATAAACCCAATGCATCGAGCTTTAGACTCGAAAGGAGGTAGAAATGGCAAGATCAGGAATCATGTTAGCAAAACCTTTTGATCACAAAAGACTGGAGTCATGGCCACAGCCGTATGTCATCCAGCCTAAACTGAATGGGATACGATGTCGAGCCATCGTGAACGGTTCGCATATCAGTCTGATGAGCTCGCAGATGAACGAGATTATGGGAGTTCCGCATATAAAATCTCAACTGGCAGCGATGTCAGGAACATCCATTCCATCTGAAATAGAATTAGATGGTGAACTTTATGTGCATGGGATGGATGTTGATGACATCAAAAGCATTGCCCGCAGAACCGTCAATCTACATCCTCATTATTACCTGATGCAGTATCACGTTTTTGATGTTGTTAACGGTGCCGATCAGCTTGCCCGTTTGGGCATGCTAAAAAGCTTTTCATTTGGAGAACACGTCCGTCAGGTAAGAACCTTCTTTGCAAAAGATATGGAAACGGTTCTTAATCTTTTTAATTCTATTGTTGGAGATGGTTATGAAGGCATTATCGTTCGTCATCCATATGCCCATTATGAGCGAAAGAGGGCATCTCAGTTGATGAAGTTGAAACCGCATAGGATGGATGAATATACTATCATCGACACAAAAGAAGAGATCTCAATTGACGGCATCCCAAAAAACACGTTGGGGGCGCTGATCTGTAAAAAAGATAACCAAATCTTTTCTGTTGGGACGGGGATGACAGATGAAGACAGAAGACGGCTTTGGGAGATGAGAGACGAGCTCGCAAGTGGTAGTTATGTTGCTGTTGTCAAATATCAAAATCTGACCCTTCGTAGGGGAGTGCCATTTTTTCCAGTAGTCATCGAAGTCAAAAAAGGAGGTGAAGACGATGAGAAGTAAATTTCAACATCTATTCAACCCACTCCATGTCTACTGTAGACTTGTGGAGCAGGGGATGTCCAGAAGGGCTGCATGGTCTTTGGTGAGATTTTATGAGCAGCTATTTTTCAGACCGTTGACAAGGAGGTTCTGATGAGACTGATAAGGCCAAAATTTACTATTGAGGGCGTTTATGGATCAGCCGAATCTATAGAGCGCATCGGCAGATCCTGCTATAAATCGGAGGACAAGATTGTCGAGGGTTCTGCGGATAGATTCGTCAGAAACATCATTAACAGAAACCATCTTTCTGTCATCGAGCACTCTGCTATGACTGTTAGGTTCATAATCGATAGAGGTGTGTCTCATGAGTTAGTGAGACACAGACTTTGTGCTTTCTCACAGGAATCAACAAGGTATTGTAATTACAAAAACGAAGTAGCATTTGTTATACCTCCTTGGGTATACATCGAGGAAGGCATTTACAGAGACATACCAAAGGGGCTTCAGGAGATTAATTCAATGGTATGGTTCCAACACATGCTTAGATCTGAAGACGCATACATTGACCTCCTCAATCACGGATGGTCTCCTCAAGAGGCTCGTTCAGTCCTTCCAAATTCACTCAGAACCGAAATTGTTGTAACTGCAAACTTTCGGGAATGGCTGCATATTTTTGAGCTCAGATGTTCTAAAGCCAGCCATCCACAGATGCGAGAAATTATGATCCCTCTACTCAAAGAGTGTAAATTTCGAATTCCAATGCTTCGTGAGAAGCTTGAAGAAATTGAAAGGAAGATACGATGAAAGACGATGAACAAAGAGCCGCAGTTTTGGCCTATGTTACGCCACTTTATCTTTTTTCATCCTTCGACTACACACATTGGAAGTCCATCCCAGGAGGGCTTGTTGAATACAAGATGGAAATTCCTGTAGGGATTCTTCTGCCGATTGCCAAATTTATCGAAAAAGATGCTGAAGACTTAATAACATCCTTCTTCTTGGCAGGGCTTCGACAGTATGTTAAGTTTGTTATGGATGAATTTAAGGTTTCTACTGATGATATTTTCAACTTTTTAGCAACAGACAAAGACATTCAGGAGTTTTTGAAGGCAAATGCTGATAAAGTTTGATATCAGATTCAAAGATGTCGTTCGCAGGAATTTTGTCATTGACACATCAAAAAATGTGTCGACGATAAGCGATCCCAAAAAAGATATCACCATCTACAACATCTCTGTCGAGCCTGACTGGAATGACTACATCTATTCTGTTGATGGAACTTCTGAGAGGTTTCGATGGAGGAGAAAGGAGGTATTATGAATTTTCTTTTGATTGGAAAACCTGGATCAGGAAAGACAACTGCTGCTTGCACAGGCCGTCATCCAACACTTTTATTGGATGTTGATGGAAAGGCAGGGGAGATGCAAAACCTGCGGCCACTTGTCGAAGAAGGGCTTTTGACAATCCATACCTTCAACGCAAAGCTTGTTGAGGATCGACTAAAAGATCGTGCACTCGATCCGAAGAAGCCTTTGAGAAAGATGCCGCAGGGCTATCTAGAAGTTGTCGAGTATCTAAACCGCATCATCGACGATGAAGAAGAATTTCAAAAATACAACACAGTTGTGCTTGATTCTGTTACGAGGCTGGCGGAGCATATGAAACGTCTTCTCATCTATCACAGAGGTCAAGGCAAATTTGGAAAAGGTTTTGATGGAGATATGAATTGGCCTTCATGGGGCAGCTACTTGGCGAATATGGAAGAACTGTTTACTGCAGCCACAACTATGCGTCCCGATTTTATCTGCACAGCCCATGAGCTCATGGAAGTAGAACGTGACCCTCTTACAGAGGTGGAAATTGTAAGGGGATATTGGGCACTTATTGATGGACAAATGCGACGCAAGCTTTCAGGATACTTCAACGAGACCTATTTTATGGAGATAAGGCAGTCAAAGCTGAAGCCAACGGAGTATCTCTTCAGAACAAGAGGTACAAAATATTGCGCTCGGACGAGCATGGAGCTCGACGAGCTCGAGCCCGCAAATATACTTGCCATCCTTAAGAAGGGAGGATGTAGCATATAAGAAAGGAGGGATGGAAGAAGTTTACCTTCAAATTCAAAAAAGAAAGAAAGGAGAAATTAGGCATGCCACGCATTAATGTTAACCTTGAAGATGTCGAATCGCAATTCGAGCTCTTGCCAGCCGGAACATACCTCGTTAGAATAGAGGAGTCATCCAAGGCAAAGAAATCTTCAGAGGGCGGTGCATATATCGGTTGGATCGGCACTGTTCTCGAAGGGGAGTATGAGGGTAAGAAGCTTTATTGGATGACATCCCTTCAGCCCCAGGCTTTGTGGAATCTCAAAAATATGCTTGAGGTGATTGATGTTCCTTGGGATGAAGACGGTTTTGAGCTCGAAGACACATTTGGACGTGAGTTGTTTGTCGATGTCATAGTCGAGCCCTGGAGAGGTGAGCCACGAAATTATGTCAACGGCTACCACAGGGTCGAGTAGTTAGATCACGAGAGGGAAAGGGCATCGTTCCTTTCCCTCCCATCTTTTCAGGAGGTAGACATGATATGAAAGTTCCTGTGGATAAAATTGTCATCAAAGACCGAGCCCGTGTCGAGATTGGAGACGATTTTGAAGCGTTGAAGCAAAGCATCAAGCAAAGAGGGCTCATCAACCCTATCTGCGTTACAAAAGAGGATTTTGAGCTTGTTGCAGGCTTTCGAAGGTTGAAAGCTTGCAAAGAACTGGGATGGAAGAAAATTGAGGTGAAGCTTTTTGAGAATCTTTCTTCTCTGGAGAAGAAGGTTCTTGAGCTGGAAGAAAACATTCATAAAGAGTTGACTTGGATCGAAAGAGCAAAGCTTAGGAAGGAGATTCATGAACTCTACAAAGAACTCAAAGGCGCTGCAGTTAAGGGACATGAATCTGACGGATGGGGTTTAAAGGACAGTGCTGAAGTTTTGGGCATCTCTACTGCAACCCTTTCTCAAGACATCTCTTTGCTGGAGGCATCAGAGACCTTACCTGAAATCTCCAAATACAAAAGTCGAAAGCAGGCTCTAAAAGCCTACACCAAGCTTCAAGAGACTGCAATCCTGTCGGAGCTTGCAAAAAGACAGGCAGAAGGGGAAAAAAGTGCTGGGAAGCTTTATCATCTCTATTGTGGCGATGCTGTCAAAGTCATCAAGGAGAATCTCGACGATGAGGTTGTCGACCTCGTCATCTTCGACCCACCTTGGGGAGTTGATATTGACATCATTGCCTCTGCGAGAGGGCCGAGTGGCACGAAGGCCAGTTATAGAGATGACTCCGAGACATATGCTGTCGAACTCGCATTCAACCTCATCCCCGAACTTTATCGAGTCATGAAGCCAGATACTCATATGTATCTTTTCTGTGGCATTCAATACGTGAGCTTCTACAAAGCTCTGTTGGAGGATTTTGCTAAAGTAGTCAAAGATGTCGAGCGAGTTGCTCAATATCACAAACATCTTCAAGAGCCTGTTGGCCGTCTTCTTGATACTTGTAAGCAAATGAACTCCAAACGAAGATGGAAATTTATTGTAGATGAACTTCCTTTGATTTGGGTAAAAGAAGGAGGGGGATATACGGATTTTGATACGAAATTCATGCCTCGTTATGAGACGATTCTTTTCTGTCGCAAGGGATATGGCAGAGGTCTGAGCGAGGCGACATCAAATGTTTTCGAATTTAACCGCCCTTCAACAGTTGAACGCCTTCATACGCAAGAAAAACCCATCGACCTTCTTCAAAAGTTCATCAAAATTTCGACAGCTCCAAACGAGCTTGTTCTTGATCCTTGTGCAGGATCATTTGCCACTGTGGTGGCTGCAACATTGTCGGGTAGGAGGTCGATAGGCATCGAAAAAGACAAGGAACTCTATACCAGAGGTCTGGATAGGGTGAAAGGGTTCCTTGCAAAGGAGAAAGAAGATGAAAGTTGAAGTTCCTCCTGAAGGTTCAAGATACGCAAAAGTCATCCTTATTGGCGAAGCGCCTGCGAAGGAAGAGGTGCTCACAGGGCGTCCATTTCAAGGATCGGCAGGTCGATATCTCAACAGGTTCTTGAGACTGGCAGGGTTGAGAAGAAATGAACTTTACATCACAAACGTCTCTAAAAACCGTGCTCCGAAAGACACGATGTCCCTAATACCATTTCAAGAGCTGGAGATGTGGCGAAAGAGGCTCATTGACGAGCTCAATGGGCTTTTTGAACCTAAAATTTTAGTCCCTTTGGGAAGGTATGCTCTGGAGTCTGTTACAGACAAGAAAGGGATTTCGAACTTTAGAGGATCAATTCTTACTCCGAGGGAGTGTATTCGGCATAAATGTATTGTTGTTCCGACTCTTCATCCATCTGTCGTCCACTACAACTATTCTGTATGGCCTCTTATTGTTGCAGATCTCGCCAGAGTAAGAAAGCTTGCGGAAAGTGATGTTCCTTACGAGCCACCAACTTTCAATTTCATCATCCGCCCAACTTTTCAGCAAGTCATCGACACACTTGAAATGCTCAAAAAGGCCAACTTTCCCATGGTCGTGATTGACGTGGAAACGCCACATGATCGACTTTCTGCCATCGGCCTTGCATGGTCAAGGCGAGACGCTATTAGCATTCCCTTCTACTACGGGACTGGCAGAGATTACTGGACGCTTGAGCAGGAGGCTGAGATCTGGAAAAAGCTGGCGGAGGTTTTACCTCAACTAAATCTTGCAAATCAGAACGTCTTTTTTGATTGGAGAATTTTGTATGAACATAACATCCGTCTGAAGACGCCCACATGGGATCCAATGCTTATGCATCACTGCCTTTATCCCGAGCTTCCGCATAGGTTGGATGTGATTACAAGTATCTACACCGACATCCCTTTTTACAAAAAGGATGAAAAAGGCGAAAAAGGATCGACCTTAAGGGCAGGAATGGAAAGAGATCATTGGATTTACAACTGCTATGACGTTGTTGCTGCGTTCTGGTCAATCGAGAACCTTCGTAAGGAGCTTGCAGAAGAGGGGCTGATACGAGTCTACATTGATCTTTATGCGGAGATGATTGAGCCGCTTTTGGAGATGAATCTGAGGGGAGTTCCGGTGGATGTCGAGCAACTAAAAGAAGCTCGCAAGGTTCTGAAAAAGCTCATCGAAGATTACACCCAAGAGATTTATGAGCAGACAGGGTGTAAATTGAATGTAAATTCCCCGAAGCAGGTTTCAGAACTTCTGTTCGGAACATTGAATATGCAACCCTACAAAGGCGAGAAGACGGGTAAGAAGGCATTGAAAAAGTTGGCATACAAATACCAGTCTGATATCCCTACAATGATTATTGACATCCGTGCAGCCCGAAAAGAACTCAGCCTTTTCTCTGAAGAGAATGTCGTCGATGGGAGAGTCCGATGCGACTACTCTTTGGCTCGCACCTCCTCGGGGCGCCTTGCATCTCGTAAAGCCTTTTCAAGGGGAGGGATGAATCTTCAAAATGTAAAAAGAGGCGAGCAAAGAAAGTTTTTCGTTGCCGAGAAGGGACATATTTTGGTGGGAGGCGATCAAAAGCAAGCTGAAGCTCGTGTGGTGGGATGGTATGCGAGAGATAGGAAATTTCTTGATCTCTTCGCCAAGGGAAAATCTATCCATCTTGAGAATGCGAAAAACATATTCGGAGAGTATGTTGAAAAAGACGATCCTCGATACGTAATATCAAAAAGTTTGATCCATGGAAGCAACTACGGATTGTCGGCCTTCACTTTTGCACGGATAGCTAACATCCCTCTTGCAGATGCAAAGCGCCACTTGGAGCTATATCATTCCACCTACCCTGGCATCAGAAAAGTCTTCCACGCTTATGTGGAGCAAGAAATTAAGAGATGCAGGACACTTGTAAATCCTTTTGGAAGAAGACACATCTTTTTCGGAAGGATTGGATTGGAGCTCTTTAAGGAGGCTTATGCCTTCTTGCCGCAATCAACTGTCTCGGATGTAAACAAGAAGGCTTTGAAGAGGCTCTACAAACATTACATAGTTCTCCTTGAACTTCATGACGGTCTCATCTTATCTGTCCCGAAAGGGGAGGTGCATTTTGCCATTGAGGCTCTGCGGGAGGCTTATGACATCCCTTTTCAGATTTGGGGAGAGACACATACAATTCCCATCGAAGTCTCTGTCGGGCAGAATTGGGCAGAAATGGAGGAGGTAGAATGATCTATCTTGCAAGTCCATATGCAGGTGAAGATGAGGAGAAGAGATTTGAGGATGCACAATTAGCATGTGCAATTCTTTTAAAGAAGGGTATCAAAGTTTTTTCTCCGATTGTTTATGGACATCCCTTGGCGGTCAAGTTTGGGCTGCCGAAGGACTGCAGCTTCTGGAGAGGTTTTAACGATTTTTTCCTTCTGTCATGTGAAGAGCTTTGGGTGCTTAAGCTTGAAGGATGGCAGAAATCGGAGGGGGTGATGCATGAAATTCATACGGCAAATAGAGCTGAGATAGATATTCGATACATCACACTAAAAGAATGCGTTGAACTATGAAGCGAAAATCGAAGCAATCGTGGTTAAAAGATTATCGAGATTATATCGTCAGACAGGAGTCCCCTGATGTTTTTCATTTCTGGGTCGGGATGATGATGATCGGAGTAGCTTTGAGGAGGAATGTTTATATTGATCGAGGGGCATACGATGTCTATCCGAACCAATTTGTCTTCCTTGTGAGTCAATCAGGGCTTTGTAAAAAGAGTGCAGCAATTGATATCGGTATCAACATCTTAGAGCAAGTTGAAGATGTTCATATCATCCATGGCCGTGCAACAGTTGAAGGGCTAATTGATGCCATGAACCATGTTATAGTACGTCCCGATGGCCGTGTTGTCCCAGATGGGAGTCTTTTGATCCATGCAGACGAACTCTCATATCTCTTCGGAAAGGCTTCGTATGTTGCTGATGTCATGAACTTTCTGACGGCATCTTACACAGGCAGAAGCAAATTGGACTTCCTGACTCGAAATAAAGGGCTCTGCAAGGTGAGGAATCCTGCGCCATCGCTGCTTGCAGCATCGACACCTGATTCCATGTCTGAAATCTTCCCATCTTCTTCTCTTTCAAGCGGATTTATGGGACGGGTTGTGATTGTCGCCTCATCAGACTTCAAAAGAGTTTCGAAGCCGAAGCTTCGCAGAGATCTTGAAGAGCTGTTGGTTCACGATCTAAATCACATTTCCCATCTTTGTGGAAGGGTGCAGTTGACAGATGAGGCAGAGAAGTATTTTGATGAATGGTATGAGCAGATGAGCGTAGCGCCTTTTAAGGAGCTTGATGCTTTCTACCAGAGGAAGCATGACCACGCCCTAAAGGCAGCATTGCACATCTCGATGGCAGAGTCTGACGATCTTGTAATTACAAAAGACCATCTTATTCAAGGCATTATGTCCATTGAGCATCTTGAAGAGGGGATGCATAGCGTTCTAAGGAATGTCGGAGCAACCATTCAGGGGAGTCTGGCCGATTTAGTTGAGGGAATCGTTCGAAGCAAATCACCTCTACCTGTGTCTCGTTCAGTTCTTCTCAGAAGGGTTTATAAGAAGTTGACACATGGAGCCCAAGAGTTCCAAGGCATCATTGACCTCTTAAAAGAGGCAGGAAGGATAAAAGAGAGCGCAACTTCGAAAGGAATTTTTTATGAAGTTGCGTCGTAATTTTAGTCGGTAAATTTACGAAGAAGGAGGGTTTGAAATGATAGTAAACATGAGCGCTGAGTTAAAAACATTGGATGGAGAACCTCTAATCGATGCAGGAAAGCCAGTTACGTTAAAGGATGTCTCTGTAAACGCACTTCTTGCTCAGCAAGAAAGAGAGACACTTGACGCAAAAGAAAAGCTTGCAAGATACGAGCTGGCACTAAAGGTAAATAAGGGTGGAGATGTCGAGGTGACAGTAGAAGAGATTGCAAAAATCAAAGACTGCGTAGGAAAAGTTTATCCCACCCTTGTCGTAGGTCAAGTTTTTCATCTCTTAGAAGGAAAAAACTAATTTAGAGGCGAGGTGGGATCTTTCTCCACCTCGCTTCTAACTTCAAGTTCCATCTCTTCAATCATCTTCAACTTCTTATCCCTTGACAGCTTCTTAGGCTGCCTGTCTGTGCGCTCCAAAATGATTCTGTCAATACACTGCCGTGCCTTGTTGGTGATGGCATCCTGAAGCCATTGTTCAATTGACAGGATGGTAGCTTCAAGTGCTTTAACCTCAGCATCTGAAAGTTTAACTATGAATTCTTTCATCTTTTGTTTCCCCTTTCCACAAATCTATCAAACTCTTGAAAAAGACCTTCGCTGACTCATCGGCATCGCCTGTAAAATGTATTTCATCTCCATCCCAAAAAAGTTTGCCAACCTCTTTTGACGGATCTCCGTCGTAGAATATTATGGAGCGTTCAGGCGCAGATTGATCTATTGCAGCATGCTCTGGTGCCCAAAATTCCTTTACGTCTACTACTGTGGAATCTGTTTTGAACTTTTTCATCTTTGCCTCTCCTTTCTTTATGCTATTCGATGGCCACTGAACCAATGATACACATAACCAGTCGGTGGCGCTACGAGATCAGTCTGTTGGGTTCCCCCTGACTGATATATCTGTACCTTTGCTGTATCGTTGGCATCCATGTCTGCATCAACAGAAATTGTTAAGGTTAGAACACTAACATCAGCTGTAAAATTAGGGTCAATAAAATTAAAGTAGGTTCTATTTGATGTTACTATCCGAATGTCATAATACGTAGCAGCAGTGTCAACAGAGCCTAACATAACACCTACATCAAAATGGTATTTTCCTGTAGCTGGCGCTGTAAAAGTTGAGGATGAAAAATCGTTTCCCTGATCGTAAATTTCTGTCTCAAAGGTGACGTCTACTGCAGTGTTTACAGCAATATTGCTCTGAGCAGTAGTCTTCACTGCCAAAAACGCAGGCAACCCCGCCCTGCTACCGCCATCCACATACTGCTTCACAGCCTTTTCAGTGGGGACAGCATCATCACTATTCCCTGCAAGGGTGGTGTCGGTGGAGAATTCGTTGACAGATGTACCCGAAGCAAGGGATAAGCTTTGCGATACAGTTGTTGCCGCATTAATTTTCAGCGTCTGATTGGCTGGGGCATCGGCCATAGTACCGTAGAGGATAGCTTTAGCTTGCTCATCTGCATTGCTGGTTCTGACACGGTTATCAATGATGAGAATGTCCGAACCTGTAACTTTCGAACCAGCATAGTATCCTAAACATATATTACGACTGCCTGTTTGGTTATTATAACCTGCATTTCTTCCTAAAAATACGTTATAATTTCCTGTTTGATTATAAACTCCAGCGGAGCGTCCTAAAAATACATTTCCACTTCCTCCTGTGTTAATATTTCCAGCATAACTCCCTACGAAAACATTACCTCCACCTGTTGTGTTCTTCCAAGCTGTTGAATATCCAAGAAAAGTGTTGAAGTTTCCTGAAGTGTTTTCATAGCCTGCTTGAAAGCCGAGAAAGGTATTAGCATATCCTGCAGAATTATCTTTTCCTGCATCAACACCTACAAAGACGTTATTTCCAATATCGAGACACACTTTGCCATCTATAATAACCTTCCCGTAAGTATTGTTATATCTGTTGTTATTAATCTCTGTCCCTAAATCTGCATCCGCTTTATTGTCCGTGTAGGTAGTTGTAGTATTATCATTTATTGTAGTAAGGTAATAAAGATACGATCCACCAGCCTTCGTCCTATAAATTCTTCTTGCTATTACTGAGCCTGATGAGCTTGTAGGAATATCAGTTAAACTAACTTGCTTATGTGTATCATCTACTGTAACTGAATTGGAAGCTGCTCCTAACTCAGTTTCTCCAGTATCATTTACATAAGTTATCTTGTAGTAATGCGATCCATTATCAACATTTCCTGTCTCCGTAGCAATCAGAGAGGCGGTGCATGCAGTCGGAGCAGTTACAGAAGTAAATTTAATGTCCCCACCATGTGTGAGAAGAAC
>JAGGTJ010000021.1 GCA_021163815.1 Deltaproteobacteria bacterium
ACGCATGACCAAACACTATGCCTTGTATATGAAGATTTTTACTTAGCCATCGATTTGACTTTTTACAGGTGAATCAGTTTTCATCCATAAAAGAGATAAGTTGTTTGAGATCAATAATGCCTCCTATTCTTAGTGTGCCGCAGGAATGGAAAAATTTATGGAAAGGAGCAGATATATTTGATGTTCTGCTCAATATGGACGGTCAGGTTTACAGAAAGGTGAAAGGCCGTACAACTCTCAGATTTGAGCTTAATCACGAAACATACTTCATAAAGATTCACCTTGGTACCACATGGAAAGACATCATAAAAGATGTTCTGTGTTTCAAAAGGCCTTTGCTTGGGGCAGAAAATGAGTGGAAGGCGATCAGCCGCCTGAAAAGACTTGGAATACATACGCCGGAGCTTGTTGGTTATGGTAAACGGGGCAGAAATCTGTCTAAGATAAAATCTTTTGTTATCACAAGGGAATTAACTGGAGTAGAAAGTTTGGAGGATGTCTGTCGTGACTGGAAGATATCACCCCCTGCCTATAGATTCAAGCGCACATTAATCACGGAAGTTGCGAGAGTAACAAGGATTCTGCATAAAAACGGTATCTGTCACAGGGACCTTTACCTCTGTCACTTCCTGCTCGATATGCACAGAGACGGTGATAATCCTGATCCGGAAAATATAAATCTGTACCTTATTGATCTTCACAGGGTGTTTTTCAGTAGAAAACTTTCAGTGCGATGGCGGCTTAAGGACATAGCTGCCCTGTACTTTTCTGCCATGGATATAGGTCTGTCAAGGCAGGATATCTTTCATTTTATTGAGGTGTACACAGGTATGCCATGGCAGGATGCTATCAGGAGACAGGGGTTGTTCTGGAGATGTGTCGAAAAAAGGGCGGGAAGGCTTTACAGGAAATTTCAGCGGCATATGGACAGACAGAGACGGGGAACAAAAAAACAGCAGGGGAATGGGGATGTTTACAAAGACACAGATTGAACGGTATGCAGATGTGCTGTTATGGGGCCTTGAAACAGCACGGACAGAAAGTTATCACAAGGGAGATATTGTTGCAGTCAATTTTGATCTTGCAGCGATGAAACTTGCCGAGGCCCTCCATGTAAAATTACTTGACAAAAAAATGAATCCGGTTGTGCGTCTTTCCTTGACATCTGTTATGGAACATAATCTGTTCAGGCATGGCAGTATGGAGCAGATAGTTTTTGTTCCTCCCGGGGAGGAGAAATTGACCAGAAACCTGAATGGCAGTATTCATCTCCGTGCGCCTGCTTCCATTACGCATCTGAAGGATGTTGATCCGAAGGCCATAGGCAAAAGACTTGTGTCCAGAAAACCCCTTCGGGACATATTGAATAAACGTGAAGAAGCAGGGCTGTATGGCTGGACACTTTGCACATTTACCACTGAGGAGCTTGCCAAAAAGGCGGGCATGACTGTAAAAGAGTATACTAACCAGATCATCAGGGCCTGTTATCTTGACAAGTCCGACCCTGTCAGGGAATGGCGATCTATCCATGAAAATGCCGTTTCAATCAAAGAGTGGCTTAATTCAATGAGGGCAAAGGCATTTCATGTGGAGTCAGAACATATTGATCTTTATATCGTTCCTGGTGAAAGACGTAAATGGGCAGGGGTATCAGGACATAACATACCAAGTTTTGAACTGTTTATATCACCCGACTGGAGAGGGACAGAAGGCATATATTATGCCGATCAGCCTTCGTTCAGGAGCGGAAATTATGTGGAGGGTGTTCGTCTGACATTCGTTAAAGGTGAAGCAGTTAAAATAACGGCCAAAAAAGGAGAACAGTTTTTGGTTAAACAGCTTGGCCTGGATCAGGGTGCATCGAGAGTAGGTGAATTTTCGCTTACGGATAAACGTTTTTCACGTATAAACCGGTTTATGGCAGATACCCTGTTTGATGAAAATTTTGGTGGACCCTATGGGAACTGTCATATAGCTGTAGGTGCATCCTACTCCGATACCTATGATGAAGATCCGGCAGAGCTAACCACGGAAATGAAGGAAAAACTCGGCTTTAATGACTCTGCCCTTCACTGGGATCTTGTAAATACTGGAAAAAAGAGGGTTACCGCACTTTTTGCAGGTGGGGGAAAACAGGTTGTGTATGAGGATGGAATCTTTCTTTATTAGTATTGATGGCGCCGTAAAAAGTCCATCTGCGTCGTTGCGAAAAAGTCTTCGTCATTGCGGCGTACTTCTATGTACGCCTCATTCCTCAGCTTTTCCGCGCCTGGCATCTGGAGCTTTTTACGACGCCATCAGTGTTTATGAACCCATAAAAATCTGGTTTATGCTGCTTTGCTGTATCCTATGAGGAACGAACTTGACGTTTGCAGGATGTAGGTTAAATATCAAATAATATAAAGTGGTTACGTGACTTTTTGCAAATTAAGTTCGTTGGAAGGCGCTAAACCCTTATGCCTGAATTCAAACTTATTCGTGTCACTTAAGCTCAATGTTGCCATAACCTTGTGATATTGAAAGCATAATTTCTTTTTTTTGAAAACAGTTGAGACGGGTTTTCAAGGTGATATTATTATAAGATGGCAAGGATGTGTTGACCTTGGGAGATGTCGGCCATATTCCTTTTTAAGGGCAAAAGAAAGGTTACAGGATGAATGAGGGAAAAATAGTAGAATATATAGACCAATCCAGATTTATCTGTTCTCTCTGTCTTCAGGATAAGGGGAACAAACTGCATCTGTTGACACTGACAAACCGTGAGGTGAACCTGTCTGTTAAACGGGCCATGTTGATTTCGAATTCTGTAATAGATCTTTCTATGCCGAGGGAAAACATCCTGGAATGCCTGAAACAGGAGGAGGAGACAAGAAATTCATACAAAGATCAGGTGGACGTAAAGGATCTGTGGGAGCTGATCAAGGATGAGGATGAAAGCTTTGACCACAGATATCTGGCCCAGCTTGTGTTTGGCAGCTCCATTTCTGATGAGCATATATCTGCCTTGGTGAGGGCGCTGTTTGAGAACCGTCTGTTTTTTAAGATGAAGGATGGCCGTTTTCTCCCTAACTCCGAAGAAAGGGTTGAGCAGATTATAAGACAAAGGGAGGAGGATGCATTAAGAGAAGAGAGGCTTGTTAACGGAGCTAATTGGATTGCAGATATCCTGAAAGGCAAGCAGAGCCATCCTCCTGCCTGCAAGGACTATGTGATTGATCTTTTGACCCAGTTGGCGCTCTATGGCAAGGAGGCGCCGGAATTCAAACATGGAAAGGATCTTCTCTCGCGGGCAGGGACCAACACATCTTATGCCAGGGATATACTGATTAAGCTTGGCGTATGGGAAGAGGATGAAAACATAGAGCTTTTACGTCTTGGCTTTCCTGTTGAATTCAGTAAAAAGGTGCTTGAAGAGGCAGAGATCTTACAGAATAAACCCTTGCCCCTTGATGGACGTGAAGATCTCAGAGATATTTTCACGGTTACAATAGACAGCGCTGAAACACGCGATTTTGATGATGCAGTAAGCCTGGAACTGCTTGAAAATGGATACAGGTTAGGCATACATATTGTCGATGTTGCACAGATGGTCGAAGTTGGCGGTCCCATCGACAATGAGGCAAAAATACGGGCACAGTCCCTTTATCTTCCCCGCAGACAGATACCCATGATGCCTCCAAGGGTATCAGAAGACCTGCTCAGTCTTACCGAAGGCAGGGACCGGCTTGCAGTCTCGTTGTTTGTGGATATGGACAGGGACTGCGATATCCTCGATTATCGTTTCACTCAGAGCATTATCAAGGTAGATCGTAGAATGACCTATAACGAGATCGATGAGATATTAAACCGGTCAGATCCGCCTCAGACCGGCCTCGATGCCCCGGATGAAGCTATGTCTGATGATTTATCTGAAGATACTGAGATTCTTACAGACAAAGAACAGGCAAACCTGTTTCATGAGATGCATCGAATAGCTGCCTTGTTGCATAAAAAGAGGATGGATATGGGGGCCTTGAATCTCTCGCTTCCGGATCTGCAGGTCAGGTTTGATAACAGGCCGGAAAACAGGGAAGACTTTACCCTTGAATTGGTGCCACAGGATACGCCCGCAAGGACAATAATAGCGGAATTTATGATACTTTATAACTGTCTTGCAGGCAGACTGTGCAGGGATAATGATATACCTACCCTTTTCAGGACCCAGGCAAAACCGAATGAATTGGTTTCACAGGATAAAAGGGGGCATGTCTTTTATGTTTTTCAGCAGAGACAAAAGCTGAGTCCTCTGCAAATAACCACTACGTCTGCGCCCCACAGCGGCCTTGGCGTTGATTCATATGTCCAGGCCACTTCGCCTTTACGAAGGGAACTTGATCTTGTTGCACAACATCAGATAAAGAGTTTGCTTAACAGAACGGATCCTGTTTATACACACAAGGAACTAAATGAAATAAAACAGTCGGTTATTCCGACGATAAAGGCAGGACAGATGTTGAGCAGAAATCGCCAGAGATATTGGATTATTAAGTTTTTGAGCCGGCACATTGACACACAGTATAAGGCCATTGTTATACATGAGCTGAGAAATAGATACCGTATTGTTCTAACGGATTTTTTGTTGGTGACGGAGGTCAAACGCAAAAACGGTGTGCTCCTTAACATGGGTGATGAAATATGGGTCGCAATAAAAAAGGCAGACCCGTGGGAAGACCAGCTTGTTGTAGACTACGTGGAAAAAAAAACAGATACAGTGAAGAGTCATAACCGTCCGTTATGGATAAGTATTTGTTAGATGAGATGAAAATAATTTATTTTGTATGACAGAGGCAAGATTAATTTATCGGTCAAAGTTGATATATCCTGATAGAGCAATAAGAGAGATGGTTATTTGGCAATTACCAGAAAAAACTCCAGAAGGGCCACATGGATTGAAATATCGTCTTTATTTTGGTGATCTGAAGGGTAATTGCGTGCGATATGATAATGAAACAGGTAAGGGAGATCATCGTCATTTGAATGATAAGGAAGAACCATATAATTTCACTACAGTAGAAAAATTGGTAGCTGACTTCCAATAGGACATAAATAAACTTAGAGGGCAGTTATGAAGGACAGAAAACTAAAAATAGGTTTGGCCACAGAGGAGAAAGTAAATAGAGACTTTATTGAGATGTGGCGCAAGGCTGAAAATGGATATATCAACATTCCGGAAGAAAATCTTTATTTCATCGATTCAGCCACATTTTTTCAAGTATTAACAAAGTGTAGGATATCACTTTTGAAAGTCTTACATAGTCATGGTGTTACTAGTATTAGGCAATTAAGTCGTATACTAAAAAGAGATTATAAGAATGTGTATCAAGATGTTCAATTGTTAAAAAAGGCTGGTTTAATTCATCAAGATAATATGAAACGGATTTATGTGCCTTGGGATAAGTTAAAGGCGGAGATAGATCTTGCTGCTTAACTCTTTTAAGATAAAAAAAGATGAACTCGCAAAAAGTAGAACCGATGGATAGGCAAAAATCTTCATATATAAGACATACAAGATGTCGTCACACGTATGGCCAAACGCTATAACACAGTATATGAAGACTTTTTACGACGCTATCAAGCTGTAGCTGTTGATAATACAAAGGAGTTGGTGTTGTGTTTACCGTAAAAAACACTCAAGACCGTGCTGCAAAGCCAGGCGGTATTTTACTGTGGGTGGTTAGGATATTTTGAATTCGGCTATGTCGGTTTAAATGAAAAGCAGCCATCTGTTATTCGGATATGGGGGAAAGATATTTCTGATGAAGTTGATGACCAGGTTATTCTGGTTTGATGTGCAGGTGAGGTGTTCATTGCTTTTAATCCTGTACTGTTTGATGCTGCCCGTGTGCCTTTTTGCCTCTGATACACGATCCCGGAAAAACAGGGTGGATGTTATCAGGTCAACCCTGTCTGAGGAAAAACAAAAATTCAGAAGGTACAATTTTCATGAAAAGGATATGCTTGGCCAATTGGCCTTGCTTGAAAAGGAGGTGGCACGGGAGAAAAAACTGATAGAAAAGTACAGAAAAAGACTTCTTAACGGAAATAATCAGATTTTGGCCATGCAGTGTGAGCTTGAAGGCATAAAAAAATCTATAAATAAGTTGGAAACAAAGATGGCCAAAAGACTTGTATCCATGTATAAGTATGTGAGAAACTCTTATGCCACGGTTTTGCTGAATACCCATGATTCAGATGAGATGTGGAGGCGGCTCAAGTATCTGAAGTGTGTGGTAAAAGAAGATTTTGATACGCTGTCTGGCCTTGACAGGAAAAAGGCCCTTCAGAAAAAAAGGCTTGCCCATGTGAAATCTGTTCTGAAACGGATTCAAAATGCCAACAGGATTGAGGCAGAGCGTTTGTTTGCCCTTCAACAGGATCTGGAAAAAAAGGTTATTCGGCTTGTGGATATTCATCGGGAAAAGAAATTTTATGAAACAGCCGTTACTGAACTCCAGATGTCATCACCAACCCTGAAAAGGGCAATGCAGCAGATAGAAAAGAAGACAGCATATCGCGATATCCCTGTCAGATTTGAAAATCTAAAGGGAAAGTTGCCATTGCCCGTGGAGAAAGGCGAGGTTGTCCGCCTGATGTCCTCCGCAGGGCTTCCATCCTGTAACGGGGTGTTTATTCAGTGCGCCTTGGATTCAGACAACACTGTCAGGGCAGTAGCCTCAGGACGGGTTGATTTCTCAGGCAGGCTGAAAGGCTATGGTAATGTTATTATTGTAAACCATGGGTCACGTTATTATACGGTATTTGCCCATCTTTTTGAAAGATACAGGGTTGCAGGAGATAAAATCAGGCAGGGGGATATTCTTGGACTTGCAGAAAGATTTGGGCCTTCAGGATCTGCAAGGATCTATTTTGAAATCAGAAAAGGCAGAAAAGGCCTTGACCCTTTAACATGGCTGAAGGATTCAAAACAATGTATGAACTTAAGATAATATCTCACTTTGCTGCGGCCCACAGGTTGCGGGAATTTAATGGTGAATGCGAAAATCTCCATGGACATAACTGGAAGATAGAAGTTTATCTTGAAGGAGACAGGCTAAATGCACAGGGCCTGTTATGTGACTTTAAGGTAATAAAAAAACATACGTCAGAGGTTTTGCAGAGACTGGATCATAAATATTTAAATGAGCTTGAGCCGTTTAAGCATCAGAACCCATCGTCAGAAAATATTGCCCGCCATATCTTTCAATACCTTGACAAGGAATTGAAAGGAGATAACTTCAGGGTCAGTAAGGTTACTGCGTGGGAATCTGATACAGCGTGTGCAAGCTACAGTCCGGTTTAAAGATGAGGATATTTGCCTTTATACCTGCAAGGTTTGCATCACACAGGTTTCCCGGAAAATCCCTTGCCGTTATTTCCGGCCGGCCAATGATTCAGCATGTGTATATGCGTGCCAGGGCGTGTCAGGAATTTACGGATGTCTTTGTTGCAACAGATGATGCAAGGATAGCAGACTGTGTTATTCAGTTTGGTGGGCATGCGGTAATGACGGGGAAAAAACACCGCTCAGGCACAGACAGGATTTATGAGGCGGCTGAAAAAATCGGTGTTGATGAAGAGGATATTATCATCAATATCCAGGGAGACCAGCCTTTATTTGATCTGTCCATTGTTTCAGATCTTGTAAGGCCATTAAAGGAAGATCCGTCTGTATCCATCAGCACGCTGAAGTGGAAAATAGAAGACCAGGAAGATGTCTGCAATCCCAATCATGTAAAGGTGGTTACGGACAAAAACGGCTATGCCCTTTACTTTTCCCGTGCTCCTGTGCCTTACTTCCGGGATGGGGATACGGAAAAAACATACTATAAACACCTCGGTTTTTATGGCTATCGTATGGGTTTTCTTGGCCTGTTTACGAGACTTCCGGAAGGTGAACTGGAGGCATATGAAAGGCTTGAGCAGTTAAGGGCACTGGAACACGGTTACAGGATAAAGGTTATAGAAACAGAATTTAATTCCATTGAGGTTGATATTCCCGAAGACATCAATGTTGCTGAACGCGCCCTTTTATCAAGGTCTGTATCCCGGGTTTTCTGATCCATATAGAGATAATCTTTTGAGCTTTTAACCTTTAATTACAGCTAAGGGTCTTAACCTGGCCACTTTATTGGCAAGACCTGCCCCACAGACTACATCAACAACCTGCGATACGTCTTTGTAAGCCTCGGGCATCTCCTCTTTAAGTGTCCTTTTTCCTCTTGCGCAAACAAGTATGCCTCTGTCCTCCATTTCCCTGCCTATAGAACGGCCTTTTGCCTTTTTTATGGCCTGGTTGCGACTCAGGATGCGGCCTGCGCCATGACAGGAAGAGCAGAAGCTATGTTCCATAGCCCCATTGGCGCCTGAAAGCACGTAAGAAGTTGTTCCCATATCACCGGGAATGAGTACGGGCTGGCCTGTATCACGATATATTTCGGGTAACAGGCTATGTCCGGGAGGAAGAGCACGGGTTGTGCCTTTTCTGTGAACACACAGCGTTGTTTTATGCCCGTTAACAGTGTGTGTTTCTATCTTGGCTATGTTATGGCAAACATCATACAGCAGGTTCATTCCAAGCTCTTTTGGCCCTATTGACAGTTCCCTCATGAGAATTTCCTTTGACATGCCCATGAGGATTTGCCGGTTGGCCCATGCATAGTTTGCCGCGCAGGCCATTGCAGCAAGGTAGTTTTTGGCCATATCAGACTTTAATAAGGCGCCGGCCAACTGTCTGTCAGGTAATTCAGGTATGTTTTTTGCCGTCTGTTTTGCCATCTGTTTGAGAAAATCATCGCATATCTGGTATCCAAACCCTCTTGAACCGGTATGGATAAAGATGGTTACCTGACCTTTAAACAGTCGGTATATTTTTGCCTTTTTTTCATCATAAATACGATCTACTACCTGAATTTCCATGAAATGGTTACCTGAACCGAGTGTGCCAAGCTGATTAAGCCCCCTTTTTATAGCCCGATCGCTCAATATGGAAGGATCTGCGCCCTGCATGCAGCCTCCGTCCTCTGTGGTTTGCAGGTCTCTTGGAGACCCGAATCCCCTGTTAATGGCCCATTGTGCTCCCTTTACTGCAACATCTGCTTCATCTGACCTGGATAGATGCACAAGGCCTGTTGATCCCACTCCAGTAGGAATATCCCTGAACAGGCCGGTAATTATTTTTTTTAAAAATGGCCTGATTTCGTCAGCTACAAGCAGGGTGGTCATTAAACGGCATCCGCAGTTAATATCATAACCAACACCGCCGGGGGATACCATGCCTTCTTCTGTATCAAAGGCTGCTACGCCACCTATGGGGAAACCATATCCCCAATGAATGTCCGGCATGGCAATGGAGTAGCCTACTATTCCCGGTAATGTTGCAACATTGATGACCTGAATGATGCTCTGATCATCCTGGATATCCTTTATCATGTTGCTGTTTGAGAATATCAGGCCCGGTACTCGCATATGTCCCGCTTTTGGTATTAACCAACGAAATTCGTCAAGTCTTTCAAGTTTGATTCCCATATGTCTGACTCCAAAATTTCATTTTTTCCAATCTTGCCGTTATGGAGAGGAAACCCCATAGCATTTATCCAAGGACCGGTTGTTGGGTGCTAAACCGGCATGGCCGGATCCAAAACATCCTGGCCACCCACGGATATGAAAATACAGACTGGCTTTTCAACATGGTTTTGTGTGTTTTCATGGTAAAATATTTTTGTACAAGGCCAGGTCTTCGGCCTTGTTTTTGGCATAGAGGGTGATGTTTGTAGACCCTGAAAGGGAAGGGGTTATGGAAAAATACCATTCATAGATAAAAACTATACATCAAAAACGACCTTTGCCTCCCAGTGGTCATCTCTTTTTTCCACTTTTATTTCATGATAGGTAACCGCTTTTATTTCACGAATGATGGATGATGGATCAACAGAAACAGTCCGGAGCTCTGCTTCAAGCAAGGTAGGAGAGACAGATTTGATCTCAATTGTGCAGGGCGCTATACCTTCTGCCTCTGACAGGAACAGGATCTCTCCCAGCCAGCATACCATCAAATCGGAAAGATCTGTCCCCGAAACAGAGATATTAATGGTTGCAGGTTCGCCGGTAAGTTCAGGTATATCGCCTAACATGATCGTAAGCATTGTTAGTGCAGCATTTTGAAAAAGTTCCTCAAGGTTTTTACCATAAAGGACGACACCTAAGTCAGAGGTATGGTCTATAAATCTAAATCTTGGAGTGGCTGTATCTTTCATGTCTTATATTGAACCTAGATCTTGCAAGTATCGGATTTTGAAAACAGTTTATACGGAATCTGCCGTAAAAAAACAAGACCATGCTGAAAAACCAGACTCTATTTTTCATGTTTGGGGATGGCTAGGATATTTTGAATTTAGCCACGCCGATTTAATAAAAGGTTGTCGGAATTTATGGTGTGGGTACTACTAACAACAAAGGTTATTCCGCATAGTTGCTGCTTGGGTGGTATATGCGAATAATGACTTTATCAAAGGAGGAGAAGACATGAAGATGCAATGTGTCTTTTGCAAAAAGACGTTTAAAACACAGGATAAGATAGGCACGTCAGATATCTGTCCAAAATGCGGGAGGGCTTTGCACTGTTGCCGACAGTGCAAATTTTTTGATCCCAATGCCTACAACGAATGCAGGCAGATCTCTCCAGAACGTGTTTTTGATAAGGATAGTGCAAACTTTTGTGATTTTTTTGTACCTAAGGGCTCAACTGTAAAAGGTCGTAACAAGGTTAGGGATGCAAAGGCGGCCCTTGAGGCATTTTTTAAAAAATAAACCGGTATGGCTGGATTCAAAATATCCTACCCATCTACGGACATGAAAATACAGCCTGGTTTTGTGTGTTTTCATGGTAAAGATTTCACAATACGCAGACAAACTCTCTTTTCATTCAACAAGGCTTGTGTGTTTAAGTAAACGTTAATTGGCCTCTGTCACAGGGCTCTCTATTGACATTGTCATTGCATCAGTGTCAAGTTTTGCCGTAACACCTATGGGTACAGCAAGGTTTACTGCTCCATGCCCTGTTAGCAATCCCGTTGCCACTGGAATGTGAAGGTTAGATGTCACATCCCTTAAAAGTGCTTCGATGTTTGATTTGTCGCCACAATTCTCAAACGTCCCTGCAACAAGCCCCTTGATTCCATCCAACTGTCCTGACAGTCTCATCTGTGTTATCATCCTGTCTATGCGATACAATGCCTCACCTCTATCCTCCAGAAATAGAATGCATCCATTGAAAGAGGGAATAAAAGGTGTGCCTATCAGGCTTGTAATCAGGGTAAGGTTTCCCCCTGTAATAGGACCCACTGCCCTTCCACGATGCAGGCATTTTCCGCCCTTTAAGTCGAATAGTGGCATCTTTCCGGATTCAAGTGTGTTGACAAATTGTGTAAGATCATGGCCTTTGGAGATATTTCTCAGCATGGGCGCATGAAAGGTTAAAAGACCTGTCTTTTTATGGATTGCCATCAAAAGGGCGGTTATGTCACTGTATCCGGCAATAATCTTCGGATGTTGGTATATGGTGGCATAGTCAATTTTGTCAAGGAGCCGCATGCTTCCATAGCCCCCCCTTGTACAGAATATGGCCCTGATGGACTTATCCTGAAACATGGAATGGAGGTCGGACAGACGTTCATCATCTGTTCCGGCAAGATACCCCTGTTTATTAAGGGCATTTTTTCCAATGTGTACATAAAGGCCATGTCTTTCAAGAAGCCTGATCCCGGCAGTCAATTTGTCCTTGTTGACTGGTCCTGCAGGGGATATGATTCCTATGGTGTCTCCTTTTTTGAGTGCAGGTGGCAATAGTGGTCTGGCAAGCATCGTATTTTTCTCCGGGCATAGGGCCTATCTTCTGGCATATAAGTTTTCCGAAAAAACCTGTTACCTTATGCCCATACAAAAAAGGCTGTTTTACACGCGTCGTTATACGAAAATTTTACCATGAAAACACACAAAACCATGTTGAAAAACCAGTCTGTGTTTTCATATTCGTGGGTGGCCAGGATATTTTGGATCCGGCCATGCCGGTTTAATACTCGAAACACCTTGTGCCTGTTGTAAAACCTACATCCTGCAAGCGTCAAGTTTGTCAAAGATCTGTCTGTGGCAGACAGGTGCAAGGTGGCAAGGGCACAGACGTAGTACGATCAAGCCCTTGTCAACGTCGCAGATTGATGCGGAGGCTGTGAAAAGCCATTTATGGATGGAAACTATCTAAGGTTACATCTTGATTATACTGTAAAATTCGGGTATATGCTATGCTTAACTATTTTTTTGCCCATAAACATATCTTTTTTCACAATCTCAATGCCTGTCTGTCAGATGGCCAAAATAGCTCAATATGCAGGATCAGTGGTGATATCTGCTGTTTTGTATGAGTTGTTATAAGTGATTGGTTGCATTGTCTTTTGTGTGAAAACACAGTTGCGAAATTGGGCTTGTTTATAAGGCAGTGGGATTGAATGTTCAACAGGTATGAAAGGTTGCAGACTTTGTGGCAGCCAAAAATTGATCTGCGGATGGATACAAAAGAGTGCTTTGAATTATGACGTCTCGTGAGGATATATTTTTTATAAGTCTTGGTTGTCCAAAAAATCTTGTTGACAGTGAGCATATGCTTGGATACCTCAATCAGGCAGGCTACAGATGTACGGACAATATAGAAGATGCCTCCGTCTGTATAATAAACACCTGCGGTTTTATTCGGGAGGCAGTGGAAGAGTCAATAGATACAATCCTTGAGGCAGCAAAATTCAAGATCAACGGTAGTCTTAAAAAACTTATCGTAACAGGCTGCATGGTCCAGCGCTATGGATATAAGCTGCGCAGGGAGATGCCCGAGGTGGATGCATGGCTGGGGACAAACGAATTTATACGTATCCTTGATGTCATGGAGTCTGACATTTCTGAGGACAAGGCGCCTTTTTTTATCAGCAGGCCATTATATCTTGCAGATCACAGTACCCCCAGGCTATTGTCCACTCCATTTTACACTGCGTATATAAAGATAGCAGAAGGTTGCTCTCACAGGTGTTCGTTTTGTACCATTCCGGCTATGAGAGGCCCTTTTCGCAGTCGTAGCATAGAATCTGTTGAGGCAGAAGTAATAAACCTGGTTGAGCATGGTGTAAGAGAAATAAATCTCGTTGCTCAGGACACCACCATGTATGGTAGGGATCAGAATTTCTCTATAGAGGATTTGCTTGAACGGCTTGTTATGATCAGGGACCTTAGCTGGATTCGTATCCTTTACTGCTATCCGGATGGGGTTTCCGAGCGCCTTTTGGATATCATGGATTCCGAGGAAAAGATATGTCCCTATCTGGATATCCCCCTGCAACATGTTAACCGTGACATCCTCGTAAACATGAGACGACCTCCTGTATCAGAAACTCCGTGGGGGCTTGTCAACAGAATAAGGGGTCATAGGCGCAAGATATCGTTAAGGACCTCGTTTATGGTAGGATTCCCGGGAGAAACAGAATCTGCATTTAACGAACTTTACAGTTTTGTCAATGATGCAAGGTTTGATCATCTTGGTGTCTTTGTCTTTAGCAGGGAAGAGGGTACAGCTGCAGGCAGGATAGGGAACAGTGTCAGTTTTGAAACTGCAATACGGAGAAAAGAGAAGATCATGTCTCTGCAGGCAAAGATATCAGAAGAGATAAACCGTGAGTTCATAGGCCAGGTAGTGCCTGTTCTCATAGAGGGACATAGCGAAGAAACGGATCTTTTGCTAAAAGGACGGAGTGCTATCATGGCCCCGGATATTGATGGACAGATATTAATAAATAAGGGGGAGGGTGTTTATGGTAAAATTATGCCGGTTTTGATAAAAGAGGCATATTCGTATGATCTTATTGGAGAGATTAAATAATAGAGATTAAATAATGACGATACCCTTGGAAAACCTGTTTGAAGACTACAAAAGACATGTTGCGAAAATAAATGCAGCGCTGAATGCAAATCTATCTCCATGTATTCCTTTGGTAAAAAAAATAGGAGACTATATTCTGCAGGGAGAGGGAAAACGATTGAGACCCCTGTTTTTTGTGCTTTCGTGTGGCCTTTGCAATTACACAAAGGCCGATATTTATCATCTGTCGACAATCTTTGAATACATACATGTTGCATCCCTTTTGCACGATGATGTCCTTGACAATTCTGAACTCAGACGCAAAAAGCCCTCTGCTAATATGACATGGGGCAATCATTTTGCAATCCTTGGTGGTGACTTTTTGTGTGCAAGGGCCTATGAGATAGCAATAACATCCAATAACATGGCGTTTGTGCATAACATTACCCATACCCTTTCCAGGCTTGTTGAGGGGCAGTTTCGGGAACTCCTTTATTCAAATAATCTGAATATTTCAAAAGAGGCATATCTCGATATAATAACTGGCAAAACCGCACTTCTTATGTCCTGTGCCTGTGCATGCGGGGGAATTGTTTCAGGAGCTGAAGACGAACATATCAGATTGCTGGGGCAGTTTGGATTAAATATGGGGATTGCATTTCAGTTAATAGATGATTTGCTGGATTATACTTCTTCTGAAGAGGCCTTTGGGAAACCTGTTGGTAAGGATATCAGGGAGGGGAAAATCACGCTGCCTTTGATATACGCCCTTTCTGAACAGGACAGTTGCGAGAAAAACCGTCTCGGGGATTTATTAAAAAATAACAGAGCGAGTGAGGATGATTATCGACGTCTTGTTCTGACTGTAAGAAATTCAAAGGCTATTGATAAGGTACGGCAAGAGGCCATAAGTTTTGCAGACAGGGCGGGCAGGTGCCTCGATTCGTTTGCTGATTCGCCTTATAAGCAGGGTCTTTTGGCATTAAACAGATATGTTATTCAAAGAACTAACTGAGTTTCTGATGGTATTGTCCAATATGCTGGGATGAGTTCAAATAGGTGTCACCCTGATTGGGGGTAAAACAATCCGAATTGCAAGGGAGTTACTGGTAACGGTAAGGTCTGAATATGTTTGGTCTAACGCAACCTGGTCACAGAATGTTTATGGAAGGGGCTTATCAGGCAGGGTTTTGTTCGTTTTTTAAAGGGATTCTGGTGTAAAGGCAACAATATCATCTATTCTGTCTTTATCAGTCAATATCATTACAAGTCTGTCTATGCCAAGTGCCATGCCAGCGGCTTTTGGCATATGTTTCAAGGCACTTAGAAAATTTTTTGGCGTGGGATAGGGAGAAATCCCGAGCCCTTGCATCTTTTTTGTTTCCTGTCTGAAACGTGTCTCTTGTTCCTGTGGATCTGTTAGTTCTGAAAAACCATTGGAAATTTCAATCCCTGATATAAACAGCTCACACCTCTCTGCTACTGTTTGGTCGGTGGATTTTATACGTGCAAGGGATGCACATGATGAAGGATAATCATACAGAAAGGTTGGTTTTTTTATGCCAAGATGTTGTTCTATTTTGAATGACATTATTTCATCAAAACAGTCCTGTCTTATTGCAGTTTCAGGGTCAATGGATGCGAACAGCGAAAAGGCATCACGCACAGTTAGGCGTTCCCATGGAGGGGTAAGGTCTATCAACCTGTTTCTGTACGGGACAAACAGTCTGCCGTTTATCTTTTTTGAAACTGAGGAAACAAGGTTTTCACAATCTTCCATTAGATCCATGTAATCGGTATTTACTGAATACCATTCCAGCATGGTAAACTCTGGAAGATGCAAGCCCCCGCGCTCTTTTGCCCTGAAACATTTGCATATCTGAAATATCTTTTTGTAACCGGCTGCAAGGATTCTTTTCATGCATAGCTCGGGTGAGGGATGAAGATAGCTGTTTCCTGCCCTTACTGTTTCGATGTAGGCCTCTGGAGCCGGAGCAGGTATGATGTACGGAGTTTCAATTTCAAGATAATCGTTTTCAACAAAAAAGTCGCGTATTGCCTGGATTATTTTTGCACGTTTCCGCAGTGCGTCCTTTTTTTGTTCAAGTCTTTTTTGTTCTTTATCCACAGAGTAATACTATCCTTTGACCCGTGTGACATATTGACCTGTCCTCGTATCTATGGTTATCCTGTCTCCCTTTTCAACGAATGGTGGCACCCTGAGTTCATAACCTGATTCAACTGTTACAGGTTTGGTATCTCCTGTAACAGAATCTCCTTTTGCCCAGGGATCACCTTTTATTACCTCCATGTCAACAAAGTTGGGCAGTGTAATACCTATCGGCTTATCATCAAAGAACAGTATGCTGACATCGAGATTATCTATCAAAAAGTTTTTTGCATCTCCCAACTGCTCATCAGTCAAAAATACCTGCTCATAGTTTTCCGTATCCATGAAACAGGCCTGATCATTCTGGGAATACAGGTATTGCATTTTTCGTTCTTCTATGGCTGCTGGCTGAAACGTATCTCCGGATCTGTATGTCCGGTCAAAAATAATACCTGAAATCATGTTCTTGAGCTTGCATCGGTAAAGGGACTGCCCCTTTCCTGGTTTTGAAAACTGAAAGTCAATTATTATATATGGTTCATTGTCAATCTGGATTTTTAGTCCTTTCCTCAAGTCACTTGCCGTATACATTTTTTTAATCTCTCCTGTTACAGTTGAAGTATGTCTGCTCAGAATTTTACCGTAAAAAAACACAAAACCGTGCTGAAAAACCAGGCCTTATCTTCATATCCGTTTGTGACCATGCCGGTTTGGGTGTGTTTTATGCACAAATAAGGAAATCATGTCTGTAGTTACATGATGTGAGAATATACACAGTCTGTACCTCAAAAACAAACTGTATTTTTTCTTTCTTGTCCTGTCTGTGTCAGTATGGCATGTTCCTCTTTCAGTATCTATCTATAACTGCCTGTTTTTTTAGTAAGGAAATCTCCTCATACAATAATTTTTTGCCTGAAAATATGTTCAATGGCCTTCCTCTTTAATATGTCATAGTAGATACGTATGTTTTCTACGTATTTAACAGGTTCTGTTCCCCTGCAGTAACCGTATGCAGTCTTTCTGTAATACTTGCGGTATGACAGAAGGGGTAATACCTGCTTGAGATCGGTCCAACTGTTGGGATCAAGCCCTGTGGCTTTTGCAAGTTTCTGGGCATCTAATATATGTCCTCTTCCTACATTATATGCCGCAAGGGTAATGAATGTTCTGTCCGGATCTTTTATCTCTTTGAACGTGTTGTACAACCATTTAAGGTATTTGACTCCACCCATTATGCTTTGTTCCGGGTCAAGACGGTTTTTTATCCCCATTTCTGCTGCTGTAATTTCAGTGAGCTGCATTATTCCCTGTGCCCCTGTATAACTGGTGGCCCTGGGATCAAAATGTGATTCCTGGTATACTATGGCGGCGATCAGTCTCCAGTCAAAGCCATACCGGGCGGTTGCCTTTTTTATAATATGATCGTAAAGGGGCAGTTTTGTGTCAATGGCACGATGAAATTTGACCAGGTCTACATAGTCAAAATTATCTATGTTTGCATAGTACTTGTTGTAAATCTTTTTAAATTTTCCGTCTTTTTTTATCTTTTTTATGAACTGGTTTATCTTGGCAAGGAGTCTGGTTTCACCTTTTTTTACGGCCCACCTCAGCCGTTGTTTGCCTCCTATTGAAAAGGCTATTGATATGGCAGGATAGTATCGGCGATTCAGTCGGGCTATGTTAGAGTAAGATACAGTAGCTGTTATCCTTTTTTCTGCTACCATACGTATAAGTTCTTCATCAGGCCTGTTGGATAGTGCTATGTGTATGTTTATCCCCTGATTTCTCAGTGTTACCAGGTTCCGTATATAAGTGCTTCCTGCACGTACATAAACTGTTACACCGTTTAGGTCTTCTTTGTTTTTTATCTTGTGATTATTCTTATGGATGATGACCATCTGCTGGATATCGAGATATCCAAGAGAAAAATCTGCAACCTTGTCACGTAAAGGAGTGCGAGTCAGTTCACTTGCAGCAAAATCGCCCCTTTCAGACTCAAGAGCAGACAGGATATCATTCCATGGAACGATGACGACATCAAGTTGTAGTTTCATATAGTCGGCGAATGCCTTTGCCATATCATATTCAAAACCCATAGGCTCATCGCGGTAGATGTAGTAGCAATGAGGATTGTTTATCGTTATAACCGTGAGTTTGCCCGTTTTGAGTATTCTGTTAAATACATCCTGTCTTGTTTTTTTTGTTGGAATGCTCTGCCATGAAAACATCATGGAGAAAGCCAGGGCAGAAAGTATGGATGTATAAAGAAATTTTTTAAAAGACATTGGTTTTATAAATCATGTTTTTTGATGGAATTGTCGAGGTGTTGTCTCTGTTCAACGACATTGTGTGTCTACCGATGACCTGAAACTCATTCGATTCAGGTTCAATGTTGTCCTATATCTTTTTTTGTATTTGCCATCAGGAGTGATAGACCTATTACTATTGCAATAGGCAGGCATACGTTGAACCACTCTTCTTTTGGCTTTGACAAAAGTCCCATACCATCTGTCTGCACTGCCGCAAGACCAAAGGCAGTTAATACAATGGAAAATATGGATCTGTTTTTTAAGGCAAACAGAAAACATGATGCATAAAGCCCTGCAATTAGTATCAGGCCTATCAATCCACCATAAAACAGCATCTGTATGAATAAATTGTGAGCATCATAAAATGTTCTGTGTACGTTTCTGCAAATACTATGGATCAGTATCGGGGTGTCCCAGCCATGTCCGAAAAACGGATTTTTGAATGATATCCGCATTGCCTCTTTCCAAATGTCTATACGGATAAATCCTTTTTGCAGCATTAGTGTAGTTATATATTGCCAATTAAAGGCAATTATTATAACGATAACAGCAAGTGACAGCCATAATATCTTACTTTTCAGGTTCATTAAGTTAAAAGGTAACAAAACAACACATACAAACAGGATGACCATTATTGGTGTTCTTTCTCTGAGCAGAAGAATGGCGCTACTCAATATGATGATATTAAACAGAGATATGATACGGAGATAGCCATGTGTTGCAAGGGCAATGGCAATCATGACAGCGGTTAAAAAACCAAGCACATGGCTGAGCATGAGGATGTTGAACATGGGCCTGACATGAGTCAAGAAGTGATTTCGGAAAAAGACAGTCAGGGATTTATGCAGAAAAAGGGTATGCCATCCCCAGTAGATCAAAAACAGGGAAACAGATGTTACACCAAGAAGAGTCGTCCAGTAAAATAGTCTTTTGTCCTTTAAAAGATAGTAAAATGAAATCGGAGTTACTCCTATAACAATGGCTCTTCTTATGGCCCTTATAATATCTGTATCAGATGCCCATAGATTGGAAAGAATCAGCCACAGCAGCACGCATATGAAAAAGAGAAACGGGATGGTTATTCTGTTTCGTTCCCTGTAGAAATAGTGGTAAGACAGAAACAGGGCAGGACATATAAACAGGGCATATACTGCATTTTTATAACAATGTCTTGAGGGCAGGAAAAACAGCCCTGTGATGATTGTAATCCACCCAAATAAGAGAATGAAATTCGAAAGCCTGTATATCTTTTTTTCCATAAAACTGTGTTTAGGTCCTTGTCCGGGGACAGCAATGTTCCCAAAATCAAGGCCTTCAAAAAAATTATTTAGCCATCAAGATTTACCGTGAAAATACACAAATCTGTGCTGAAAAACCAGGTTTGTTTTGAATCCGGCTATGCCGGTTTAGGGAAAAGGACATTGTTGTGTGACGTTTTTGATATCTTTAATCTACGGGAAAAGTAATGAATACTACTACTCTTGTAACCGTTGTAATTCCGTCATATAACCATAGGCCATATATTGAACAGGCAATTTTAAGCGTATTGAATCAGACATATGCCAATATTGAATTGATTGTTATAGACGATGGTTCAACTGATAATTCTGCTGATCTAATCAGGGCATTATCTGTTAAGCATAGGTTTAGATTCATTGAAAAAGGGCACGAGGGCCTGACAAAGACATTGAATATTGCTCTGGGTATGGCAAGGGGGGAATATTTTGTCCCCTTAAGTTCAGATGATATGATGTTGCTTGACCGTATAGAAAAGCAGGTGCAATTCATGCAAAAATACCCTGCCCTTGCTGTTTCGGCAGGGAATATGATCCGAATAGAGCCGGATGGAAGACCAAGACGGATCCAGAAATTTTATCCGGAAAGGGTTTTAACCTTTGATGATATATTTGAAAACCGTGTTAAAGGACCTCCTGCCCCTACCCTTATGTATGTAACAGATGAATTGAGGGGTATTGGGGGGTATAGGGAAGACATCCTGTTAGAGGATTTTTATACCATTCTTGCTATTGCAGCAAAGGGCAAAAAGATCGGTGTTATGCATGATATTTTGGCCTTTTACAGGTCTCATCCATCAAATACTTACAAAAATTATTCATACATGGCGGATAATATCCTGAAGACCTATGCCCTTTTTGCTGACAGGCCTAATTATGATAAGGCAATATCCCGATATCTGAACGGTATGATCAAACGTGTATCCAGATCTGATAAAAGACTTGCAATTGAGTTATTAAAAAAGGTGCCTTTACGATTTTATAACAGGAAAACAGTAAGTGGAATCTTCAGGATTATCTTCGGATAGTCCCCAAAGATTGATTTGCGGGATGAGCGCAGATTAGGCTACGCTCATCTTGATCATTTCCTGTGCCAGCATGGTGTAATGGTGTCTGAATGTTTCTATGTCGTGCTCTTTTTTCAGCTTGGCAAAGGTCCTTTCCCCAATATCTTTCCTGTTTGCGTTTGCTGTTTCCATCATCTTTTGTGCAAGATCCTTGGCATCTCCCGTCTTAAATATAAAGCCCACGTCACTGATCAGATCAGATATCGCAGGTAAGCTGGAAGCTATTACAGGTAACGATGCGGACATTCCCTCCAATAGTGCAATAGGAAGTCCTTCGCTTAGAGAGGGCATAACAAAGACATCAAAGGCCCTTGCATATTTGACTGCGTGGTTATGTGCTCCCAAGATAAATGCCCTGTTTCCCAGCCTGTGTTCCTCTATATATTTTTCCAGTTCCCTGCGGCTTTTGCCTTCACCCATAATTGCCACCGCAGCTTCAGGCAGTTTGTCCTTGATCCTGTTTAATGCATCAAGCAGATATATATGCCCCTTAACCGGAACCAGCCTGCCTATAGTGCCAAATATTAGCCTGTTTTCGGGTAGGTTAAGGGCCTTGCGTGCCTCTGCCCTGTTAAGCTGTATGGCCAATGCCGCATTTATGTCTATGGCATTGTTGATAGCGACTGTGTTTCTTTCTGTCATTCCGCAATTAAGATCTATCAGGTATTCCTTTACAGGCTGTGAAACACCCACCATCTTCCATGTAAGAGACCTGTTTCTTTTTATGATCCTTTGACGATATCTTCTGTCAAAATCTCCTATTCCATGTATAATCCCTATCACCGGAATTTTCATCAGCCTGTTTAATGTCATTGCCACATGAATGGATTTGAAGCGATGGGCTATTATCAGGTCAAACCTTTCCTGTTTGCAGTATCTGTAAATTTTAAGAAGGAGTATCTGTCTTTTGATTCCCTTTATATTCCTATCTGAGTCACTGAATGACTTTATCCGGTTCGGTTGTTTGTCGTTCGACCTTGATCCCTGGAGGAAGGCAGAAACAACCTCATACTCATTGTTGGGTAATGCCCTGGCAATCTGTTCTCCAACATATGAAAAGGAACCGCTGTTATAGTTTTGAAGCTGCATGACCCTGAATCTTTTCATCTTTGTCTGCCGCAAAATGCGTTATGTGCCTCCTGTACAAGTTCTGATTCACGCCCCCGGTACCGTGGAGAAAAATGAAACAGTTCAATATGTTTTGCCATGGCATTTTTTGCAATAAGACCTGCCTGCTTCGCTGTCAGGTGGTACTTTCTTTTTGCCATTTCCCGGTCTTTGTCTAAAAATGTGGCCTCTATAAACAGGGTGTCAGAATCTTTTACAAGGCTAACGATCTTTTTTATGTTTTCTTCACTTCCTCTTACGTCCGTAATGTAACTTATCTTCTGTCCCTTTGATATGGTTGCTATATTTTTCATAAGATACATAAGGGGGTATCTTTTTTCCTGAATAATCCTGCCATGTTTTTCCGAGACAACGGTAATTTCCTCTTCAGGATCTGCATTGTTATATATGGCATCCTTGAATTTTTTCAGCCATGGCCCCACAGGAAGACCCATATCATCCAGTGCGTTTTTTTTGATATTTATATAGAAGTTTTCAGTAAGCGACAGGCCGAGACACTCGGTATGGTGGTCTAACAGGGTTCCATGGACTGAAAAAGAAGACTCTTTAAGCAATGTTCCGTCAAATGGATATGATTGGGGCCCTTCCTGGGGGCGAAATCGGTCTTTGCATGCATATCTTCTTGTAAGGATGGTGTCATGATGAACTTCATTTGCTATGATATTAAATTTATTGGTGTAATTTGATACCATGTTCCATGTGTAACCCGAAAGCTTCCCTTCCACCTGCCGCAAAAAACCTGGCGGCCCAAAGAGGTACAGGTCTTTGTCCCTGCCCAGCATTATCCTCAGAAGGGTGTCAAAACCTATGAAATGATCCATATGGGTATGGGTGACAAAGACATGGGTCAGCTTTAACATATCCCTTGCAGAAAGACGACCAAGGTCTCCGAGATCAAACATAAGCGCCCTTCTTTCAAACAAAAAAGGGATAAACAACCCTGGGTCTGAAAATGGATCGTTGATAAGCCTGGGGATAAATGAAGGTCTCACGTCACATTACCTTGACTATATCAGCCTTGGTACCTCCTATTGCCTTTTTTACCGTATTTTCGGGACCCAGTATCTTTACAATCCCTGATCTTTTTATTTCATCAAGGACCCCTGCAAACTTCCTGAAATGCGATATCGTTGTGGTCATTATCTCTTCTCTTATCTTTTGCCTGATATGGATAGTATCTCCAGTCAGAAATCTTGTCATTGAGACAAACCCCTTTGCATCAGGGAGCCTGTACGGATCTATATCTCCCATGGTTCCGATAATCGCCTTTGTCAGTTCCTTGTCATCTATATCCGTGTTTTTTAAAAATTCTCCCGTACTGTCAAAGGTATTAAGTGTCCTGTCTGTATTTGGATCCCTGTAGGAAACCATAGTCAGTACGCCGGAAATTCTGCCAAGGGTACAGAATGCCCCATATGCCCCTCCCTGTACCCTTACTTGGTTCCACAACCATGTGTTTCTTATGTACCTTGTTATGACAATGGCCGACCCGTGAAAACTGTAGCCGCTTTTAAAGATATTACATCCCTTTCCTACAAAGTTTATCTGTGCCGGGATAGTGAGGCCTTCTGCCTTGGTAGCATCGATTTTTTTCGGCCATGTCTCATCCTTGGTATGTCCTGATGGTATGGAAGCAACAAGATCCTCTATGCGAGTACGGTTATATGTGAAATCCTTTTTGTCTGATGTGATATTCACTATAAGGCGTTTTTTTGTTAAGAGCCTCTTCAACATATCCTTAAAGGTGAACAGTATTGAGTCCCAGTCACTGTCTATTCTTGATACCAGTTTTCTTAAAAAGAACAGATAACTTATTCCTCTCATCTGTTCTGAAACAAAACCTGATTCATTGAAATGGGACATTAACCGTGTATTGACAAGATGATGACCTTCCGGAACCAGGCGCTGTTCCTGCCTCGCCTTTTCCTCCATAAGTATCTGTTTGAATCTTTTATGGTTATCAAATCGTGTATGGAGCATAATATCTGTTACTATGTGAAAGAGATCTTCTGCCTTGTTTCCTATGGCCTTACCCCGTATAAAAAGCATGGCCTTGCTGTCCGGTCTGTTATGCACGGAGGATATAAAAAGCTGTGGAGTAATTCCGCCGGTCTTTCTGTTTATATGCTTTGACAGAGAGACAAAGTCTTCTTTTTCCGTGCCCATTGATACAAGGGCTCTTCCAAGTAGCGGAACATAGGGCAGGTATTCAACAGGAAGAGAATGAAGGTCCAGCCCCACATCAAGATACAGGATGCCGTTTGAGAAGATATCATGGAATAAAAGTGTTGCCCCATCCTGTTGTATTTCATCGCACGGGATCGGTTTTTCCTGCCTTTCAAGATCAGAGAGTTTAAGCAAAGGGATGGTCTGAAGGGCCTCAGGGGAATCGGGGGTCTTTTGTATGCGTTCAAGTTCCAGGGTGTTTTTGATTATTTTATCTATTTGTTCAGGTGTCATCGATGCCCTTATTTTATCAAGACGTTCCCTTTCTTCTTTTTCTTCCCTCTGTCTCTGTTCAGGATCGGGACGAAGGTAAAGTGTTGTTCTGTGTGTGTTTGTAAGAAGGAAATCTTTTATCATACCTTCAAAAAAACCCGGTATGGCCTCTTGTTTGATGCTGGCAAGAGGGTCTTCAAAGGCAATAGGTGCAACAGGATCTGCTTCGTATAGCCATGCAGTAAGACAGCGAAGCATCATTATGAGCCCTCTTGGCATTTGACCGGTATTGTTTTCTCTTAGCCGGAATTCCACGGTATTCAGGGCGGCATCCACTATTTCCCTGTCAATCCCCTCCCTTACAAGGGTCTTAAGGGTCTTTGTTATCAATGGTTCTACCTTTTCCATGTTTTCATTCCTGAGCCCTTTGAGCCCTACAGAAAACACGGTCTGTCTTAACTCGTTTTCAAGACCCAGGCCTGCAATATCCTCACCCAGACCCGAGTCGATCAACGCCTTTTTCAGGGGTGATGCAGACATTCCGATCAGGATATAACCAAGAATCTGAAGTGCGAGATTTGTCCTGACATCCAATGTGTCAGCAAGTACCCAATTGACCGTTACCATCCCCTTGTTACTGTCTTTTTCCTTTTCTCCTGCCATAAATGTTCTTGTTATGCGTTTCGGATGGTCAAAGGGAGGCTGTATCCTTACCTCGGAGTTTGTTTCAAGAGGTTCAAATTCCCGTAAGATTGTGTCTAAACGCCTTAAACGTTCTTCTAATGGATCATCTCCGTAAAAGTATATCCTGGCATTTGAAGGATGATAGTAGTTTCTGTGAAATTCGATAAATCTTTCAAAGGTGAGCTCCGGAATCTTTTTTGGATCTCCTCCGGAATCAAAACCATATGGGGTGTCGGGAAAAAGGGACTGAATAGACAGTTCAGACAGGAGATTGTCAGGGGATGAGTAGGCCCCCTTCATTTCATTGTAAACAACCCCTTTGATCACTAATGGCGCATTGGGGTCCTTTAATTCATAATGCCATCCTTCCTGTTGAAATATGTAGGGTGTCAGCCGCGGAAAGAATACGGCATCAAGATACACATCCATAAGGTTATAAAAATCCTTGAGATTTTGACTGGCAACCGGGTAACATGTTTTGTCAGGATAGGTAAAGGCATTGAGAAAGGTGTTTAACGAACCTTTTAACAGCTCTACAAAGGGCTCTTTTACCGGATACTTGCGGGAGCCGCATAGGACAGAATGTTCCATGATGTGTGGAAGGCCTGTTGAATCCTGTGGAGGCGTACGGAAGGTTATCCCAAAAACCTTGTTTTCATCCTTTGTCTCTATGGAAAGGACCTCTGCCTGGGTTTTTGCATGCCTGTAAGTCCTGGCAACAGCCCTTAATTCAGGAATCTTTTCCTCCTTTTGCAGTTTGAAACCGTGTATCAATGTCATTTATTCTCTCCGATTTTCTTTCAGAGGGTATGTCCTCTCCCCCTACAAACCATGGCTTTTATACTGTGAAAATACTTCTTTTCCGTAAATGCAGGTTTTAGGGTTAATGCACAGGTTCTAACCTTGTGTATTTCATGTGCAGCAGTTTTTTTCCTGCATCTTTAAACAGGACTTCTACCTTGTCATTATCTACAAATCTTGCAACAACCCCTATACCAAAGGCAGGGTGCATAACACGTTCTCCTGTGGAAATGTCCTTGGCTTCCCTGTCCCCGTCTTTACTGTTTTCCTGTTGTGGTAAATCTTTTCGCGGCGAGTTGTACAGGTGATCATGGCTGGCAGGTCTGTTCTTTGGTTTGTTATATTTGATAGAAGATGTGAAGCTTGTTATACGTCGTCCCTGTGTGTTTTCATGAACAGCAAGGTCGTGGGGAACCGACTGTATGAAAACAGATGGACCATTGCTGTATAGTTCCATGTTTGTCTGCCATGACCGGGTATCTTTCCTGGAATAACATATGAGCAGTTCTTCCTTTGCCCTTGTTGTCGCCACATACATCAGTCTGCGTTCCTCCTCCAGGGTAAATGGGTTTTTTAATGCCATTGGCGTGGGGAATTTCCCGTTTTTTGCAGAGATAATAATGACTACTGGCCATTCCAGGCCCTTTGCAGAGTGGACAGTGGATAGGGTCAGCATATCTTTTTTCCCCTGTTCGGGCTCAATATCCAGGGTGCTTGCAGGAGGATCAAGTATCAGGGTATCGATAAATGAATCCAGGCTGTCGTGATACTCAGCCATAGCAAGTAGTTGATCCAACTCTTTTTGTCTCTTTGGATAGTCATCGAATTTTTCTTCCATAATAGGCACATAGTAGTTCATGGCTGCCTTTACTGCCATGCGGGGTGAAATTTCCTTGGTCGTAAGTATGTATAATAGGTCAGCAACAGGCCTCAGAAGATTAAGGTCTTTTTTGCTTTTGCCGGGCCACTGTGTGATATCATGCGGCATTATTCCCTCAGAGCGCATCCAGGCAATAATTTTATTGGCCTTGGCCTGGCCTATGCCTCTTATAAGTGTCAGTATACGCATCCAGCTTATCGTATCTTCCCTGTTTACCACTACTCTCAGGTGCGATAGCAGGTCTTTTATGTGAGCAGAGTCTAAAAATTTGAAACCGCCGTGTTTGACGTATGGAATACCTTGTTGTGTCAACAATGTTTCCAGCTCAAAGGAATGAAAGCCTGCACGGAAAAGGATTGCTATGTCGGAAAATCTTCTGCCTGTTTGTATCTTCTCCTTTATATAACTGTATACAAATGATGCCTGTTCAGGTTCGGTGTCTGCCTCTACAATCCTGGGAGGGATTCCACCCTGTTTTTTGGTGAAAAGACACTTTGTGTATTTTTTATCTGCAGGTTCCATCATTGCATTGGTAAAACTTAAAATGGGCTGTGTCGACCTGTAGTTTTCCTCAAGCCTTATCATTTTGGTCCCGGGAAACTGTTCAGGAAAATCAAACATGTTCTGGTAGTTGGCACCCCTGAAAGAATATATGGACTGACAGTCATCACCCACAGCCATAATGTTTTTGTGTTCATCCACAAGCCATTTGATTATATCCGCCTGTATGGTATTGGTATCCTGGTATTCATCTACCATAACATAGCGGTATTGCTGGCCGATCATCTGCCGAATCTCAGGGTTGTCAGACAAAAGATTGCGAAGGTATATTATCAGGTCATCGTAGTCCATTAATCCATTGGCCCTTTTGTATTCCGTATAAAGCCTCCCTAATTTTTCTATATGATTGGTATATGTTGTAAATTGTATGTATTCTTTTGCTATGATCTGTCCTGTTGGTTCCTGCAGATTTGCTGCCTTGCTGAGAATATTTGCAATTGTGCCTCTTTTGGGAAATCTCGGAGGACGTTTTAAAAAATTTAATTCCGGAATCAGGGATGTTATTATCTGTTCCATGTCGGAACGGTCTATGATGGTAAATCCGTTGTAATAGCCTATAAGGTCTGTATGGTTCCTGAGAATCTGATTTGCAAGGGAATGGAAGGTGCCCCCTGATACGGACATGCAACCTTCATTGTAAATTTCAGCTGCCCTGTTCAGCATTTCTGTGGCAGCTTTTCTTGTAAAGGTGAGAAGCAGTATGGATTCCGGTGGTATTCCATTTTCTACAAGATAGGCTACTCTGTATACAAGGGTTCTGGTTTTGCCACTTCCAGCCCCCGCAATTACAAGAACAGGGCCGTTGGTGGTCATAACTGCTTCCATTTGGGCAGGATTGAGGGCCTTTTTGTAATCAATTTTGTTTTCCACAGACAGATTCCTTATTGTTATGGCTACACACTGGCAGGTGTATAAAGATCATGGCGCTATGAGATGAATTTGTTTCCATGCCGACTCGTAAACGGAGAGGTTTGCAAAATATTCTGTTTTGGTCAAGGTCATTGTGAACACACAAAACCGTGCTGAAAGATCAGCCTGTGTTTTCATATCCGTGGGAGGCTGAGATATTTTGAATCCGGCTATTCCAATTTAAGGGATGCAAAAGATTTAACCGTGGGCAGGTGTAAAAAACTGGCAGAAGGGACGGACGGTTATGCAAAAGTTTTAAAGAGTTATATATCGTATCCAATATTGACCCGTGGGCAGTATAATGATGTAGGACTAAAGGTTATTTATTATAATGCCAATATTATTTGATAGTCAATATAGCTCTTTGATTTTCGGAATATGATGGTATCCTGCGATGGTTTTGTGTCTTTGCCTTACATGTCCATGTATAGGGACAAGGATCGTTGGTAAAAAGATGGTGCATTTGCGATGGTTTGATGATAAAATGGACGATGCATTTTTCTAACATATTGAAAAAAAATATGAATTACGGGTTGTTGCCTGCGCTCTAATGAGTTTTTGATGGCGTCGTAAAAAGTCTCCATCTACTGTGTTATAGTGCTTGGTCATGCGTTCGACATACTATCTGTATGCCTTCACGCATGATCAAACACTATGCCTTGTATATGAAGATTTTTACTTAGCCATCGACTTGACTTTTTACAAGTTCGTCAGTTTTTGATCCGAAAATAGGAATTATTGCGCCAGGCCAGGGAAATAAAGGGATTGCAGAAAAAGGCCATGTATGAATGGAAACTACCTAAGTTGAAGTTACTGCAAACATTTTACATATGAAAGGTGTTATAAAATATATATCTGTTTTTTTTATCCTGATTTTTTTTATATTGGCAGGTACTGCTGGATACTTCTGGTATATATGGTCAAGTAATATGCCATATGTGGGCGCTATCAAGGATTATCAGATGCCGACTGTTACCGAGGTCTTTAGCAGTGACGGTCAGGTAATTGGCAGATTCTGGAAAGAAAGGAGGATAATTGTACCCATTGACCGTATGCCACGGCACTTGATATTGGCCTTTGTTGCTGTAGAGGATGCCCGTTTTTTTGAACATAATGGGGTGGATATAAAGGGAATTATAAGGGCATTTTTTAAAAATATCTTTGCCGGAGGCATAAGACAGGGTGGAAGTACCATAACACAACAGGTAACCAGGGCAATCCTTCTGAAAAACAAAAAGAGGACTTACAGAAGAAAGGTCCGGGAAATAGTATTGTCTTTACAGCTTGAAAAGGAATTATCCAAGAATCAGATCCTGTATCTTTACCTGAATCAGATTTATCTCGGTGAGGGTGCCTATGGAGTAGAGGCTGCAGCAAGAACATATTTTCATAAGTCGGTTGAGGATCTGGACATAGCAGAGTCAGCCATGCTGGCAGCCTTGCCTCAGGCCCCGACCAGGTATTCTCCGCTGCTGCATTTTGACAGGGCAAAGGATAGGCAGTTGTATGTTCTCAAAAGGATGCGTGAAGATGGCTTTATTACGGACAGGGAATTCAGAAAGGCAGTAAAGGAACCCTTGAATATCCAGGCGCAGAGGGAACATACCTTTATAAATACCCCATGGTTTACTGAATATATCAGACAGTATCTTGTCAAAAAATATGGAAAAGGCCTCGTATATCAGGGAGGTCTTAAGGTTTACACTACTGTTGATCTTAAGATGCAGGAATATGCAAAGGCGGCTGTGCAACGAGGGTTGCTGGAACTTGACAAGAGGGAAGGGTACAGAGGCCCTCTGATGCATCTGTCATCAGACGAGGCGACAAAATTTGTGAACAGGGCAAAGGGGAAGTTTAAAGGGCATTCTCTTGTTATAGGCTCTGTTGTAAAAGCCCTTGTCCAGAGGATAGATGACAGAAAGAGACAGGTAGATGTATTAATCGGAGGTCTTTTATGCCGTCTTCCGCTTTGCAATATGAAATGGGCACGAAAACCTGATATCGAAAAGGTATACTATTTGGTACGTGTACATAGGCCGTCAGAGGTCTTGAAAAAGGGAGATGTCATTCTTGTCCGTATTCTTAAAAAGGATATCTCTCCATACAGATATGAGGTGTCTTTGGAACAGGATCCAAAGGTGCAGGGAGCGCTGTTATGCATGTCGCCTGTCACGGGTTATGTGAAGGCAATGATAGGTGGCAGGGATTTTTTTAAAAGCCAGTTTAATCGTGCAATTCAGTCAAGACGTCAGCCAGGCTCGGCATTTAAGCCCATTATATATTCAGCGGCATTGGATAAGGGTATGACTCCTGCTACGGTAATAATGGATTCGCCAATTATATTTTCTGTGAATTCAAAGGGGGATGAATGGAAACCGAAAAACTACAAGGAAAAGTTTTTTGGGCCAACCTTGCTGAGAACAGCGCTTGCTGAATCCAGAAATATCATTACAATAAAGATATTAAGGAAGATAGGAATAGATTATGTTATTAACTATGCAAGGGTAATGGGCATTAAATCTCCTTTAAGTCGTAATTTTTCCCTGGCCCTCGGATCATCTGGCCTGTCTTTGCTTGAACTTGTACGATCATATGCGGTCTTTGCAAATGGTGGGAATCTGCCGCAGGCAATATTTGTCAAGCGTATTGTTGACAGAAAGGGAGAGATAATAGAAGAAAATCGTCCGGATCTCCAAAATGTTATTTCGGAGCAAACGGCCTTTGTAATGACAGATATGTTAAAGGCTGTCATACAGGAGGGCACTGCCTGGCGGATAAAGGCACTGAAAAGGCCTGCAGCAGGAAAAACCGGCACTACAAACAATCTGTTGGATGCCTGGTTTATGGGTTATACGCCTTCACTTGTGGCAGGGGTATGGGTAGGTTATGATGACTATAAGGCAATGGGGAAGGGCGAAACCGGTTCAAGGGCGGCGAGTCCCATATGGTTATACTTTATGCAGAAGGTATTAAAGGATAAACCGGTAGTTGATTTTCATGTTCCCAAGGGCATTGTTTTTGTAAAAATAGATGCTGATACCGGATTGCTGGCCAGTCCATACTCTACAAATACAGTTGTTCAGGCGTTTAGAGAGGGTAATGAACCCAAGGAGTATACCCCAAAACCCAGGACGGCACGACCAAGTGATTTTTTTGAATTTGATATGGATAACAGGTAGGAGCGCTGTAAAAAGGGGTTTTTTCGTAATAGCCCCCAACAAACAGGGGCAGGAGACTTTTTCCTCTGCTCCGAGCCTCCGGGCTGGTCTCTTCAGTAACTTATCTGCGGGGGATATCTGCCCCCTCCGCATTCTCGACTTCGTCGAGCTGCGGCTTCCCCCACCGATAAGTCACGAAGAAACGGCACCCTCTCGGCAGTCGCGTCAGAAAAAGCCTCCTACCAGCGCTACGTTCGCTGTTATTCCCCTAATTATTGATGGCGTCGTAAAAAGTCTCCATCTACTGTGTTATATTGTTTGGCCATAGGTTAGACATCTTGTATGCCTTTACGCATGACCAAACACTATGCCTTGTATATGAAGATTTTTACTTAGCCATCGACTCGACTTTTTACAGGTTCATCATTATTGAGCTGATACATTTTTTCCAAGAAAATATGGTGCATAGCATGAGTAATACGAATCAGATAATAAAAGTTGAGGCATCTGTTGAGTCAAGGAGATGCCTTGCATGTGGAACTGACAAGATAAAACTGGGCAGGAGGTATTGTTCCAGACAGTGCCGACAGAAAATCTTATGGGTTCTTTCCCTGTCCAAGGGGTTGTTACGGGCACTTTCTGCAAAACAGGCCGCTTTTTTTTTACCTCTGACCATGTTGTTCTCGATGTGCTGCCCGTATGGTCTGATGGTGTGTCAAGGTTTATGATGAACCGTAAAAAAGGTAATAAACCTGCCGATGATTTGAAGACTCTCATCCTTGAGTGTGGGGAAAAATGGCACAGTATGGTCAGCCATAACACCTCACAGAGCTATGCGTCGTTTTATCTTGCCACGGAAAATCTGAAAAAGGGGGTTAGCCCTGATTCAATACAGCCTGACAGGACTGCCAAGCCCAGGCTGTCAGAGATAGAAAGAAGATATATAAGGGTCCTGCATATTAAAAAAAGCGACCTTGTCAAAGACAGCAGCATGGATGTAATAAAACGTGCCTATAAAAAGATGGCAAAGGTATATCATCCTGATGCCGGTGGTGATGAGGATAAGTTCAAACTGTTGAATGAGGCTCATCAAAAGATGCTGTTGTGGGCAGAAAATCCCCAGTATACCTGTCGCAGGGCGCTGAAAGGATGTTGGGCATATGACGGAAATACGGGGAGATGGTCACCTCCCCTGTAGAAACGCCGTCTTGATGGCGTCGTAAAAAGTAAACCCGATGGCGGAGGCAATGTGGCAAAAGGACTCCAAGTACAGTCTCTCTAAGGGTGGATATCAGTCCAGTTTTTGAGCGGGCAGCCTTCACATACAGGTCTTTTCTTACAGTAGGTTTTGCCTGTCTGTACTATCAGGGCGTGAAATTCGTTAAAAAGTTTATGGTCATCAGGCAAGTGATCCATAAACAGGTTCTGTAACTCATCATATGTTCCCTCTTCAGGGGACATATGATGGCGGCTCATTATGCGGTGAGTGTATGCGTCTATGACAAAAACCGGTCGTTTGGCGGCGTAAAGCAAGATGCTATCAGCCGTTTCAGGGCCGATTCCTTTTACGGAAAGAAGACCCTTCCTTAAATCTTCTGTTTCATCTGCAAGACATTCCTCAAGCTTCCCATTGTATCTGTCCATAACAAAATCGACAAGATTTTTCAGACGTACGGCCTTTAGATTGTAATATCCGGCAGGTCTGATTTCCTTTGCCAGGATTTTTGCTGGAACATGGTGTAGGGCATTTAAATCAAGCAGCTCTTTTTCAGTAAGGTTGGCAATAGCCTTTTCCACGTTTTTCCAGTTGGTATTTTGCGTAAGGATTGCTCCTATCATAACTTCAAAGGCTGTGTCAGCCGGCCACCAGTTTTGATGCCCAAAGTGTTCAAGCATAAGCCTGAACATATCCATGAGTTTTTGTCCTGTCATACTATTCAAATCTTGCTTTTATGGTCCTTGCATGTATGGGAAGTCCCTCTTCTTCTGCCAGGGTAATGACAATATCTTTGAGTCCTTCAAGGCCTTTTTTGCTAAGATATTGAAATGTCGGTTTTTTTATAAAATCGTCGACAGAAAGGCCTGAGAACATCCTTGCACACTGACCCGTGGGGAGGACATGGTTTGTTCCCGATGCATAATCCCCTACAGGTACAGGTGCATATGGTCCCATGAATATGGACCCTGCATGTTTTATACTGTTTAATGTTATAAAGGGGTCTTTTGTTATAATCTGAAGATGTTCGGCTGCATACCTGTTGGTAAAATCAATGGCTTCTTCCATATCTTCCGCAATAAGGACAGAGGAATGTCCGGAAAGGGATGATTCAAGAATCTCTTTTCTGTCTAAGCTGTCAAATTCCCGTTTTATAATACTGCATACATCTTTTGCCAGTTGTTCGGAGGTGGTAACAAGTACTGCGGCAGAATTTGGATCATGCTCTACCTGTGACAGGAAGTCGATTGCTATCCATTCAGGATTTCCTGTTTCATCTGATAAGATCAACGCCTCGCTTGGTCCTGCAGGAGAATCTATATCCACTTCACCGTAGACCAGCATTTTGGCGGCAGTAACATATTTGTTTCCAGGACCTACTATCTTGTCTACCTTTGGCATGGCTTCTGTTCCATATGCCAGGCTGGCAATTCCCCATGGCCCTCCAACCTTGAAGATGCGGTCACAACCTGCTATGTCTGCTGCTACAAGGGTTGCAGGATTTGCGGTCATTCCCTCTGATGGAGGGGTTATGGCCACAACCTGTTTTACTCCGGCGACCTTGGCAGGCAGTACGGTCATGAGTACTGAGCTGGGATAGGTTGCGCTGCCGCCTGGAACGTAACAGCCAACAATGTCCATAGATCTTGTAATACGACCGGCCAGAATTCCATCCTTGACCTCTATTGACCACATCTCCCTTTCCAGTTGTGCCCTGTGGAATTTGATTATATTTTCAGCCGCCTCTTTAAGACAGGTCACAACCTTTGGATCTACCTTGTTATATGCCTCCTCTATCTCTTCTTTTGTGGCCTCAAGATCTTCAGGCTGTATATCTTCCTTATGCTTTTTGTAATGTTGCAGGGTAACTGCATCTCCTCTATCCTTTATGTCAAACACTATTTTTTTTACATCATTGAAAATGGAAGAAATATCTTCCATTGATCTTTTCATCAGGGATTTCATCCGTTCCGCACCAATATTACTGATCCTTTCCGGTGTTAAATTCATCTTGTTTCTCCTTATAGTTATAATCTCTGTCTTGTTATTTTACCGTAAAAACACACAAAACCGTGCTGAAAAACTATGCGGTATTTTCATATCCGTGGGTGAATAGGATATTTGAGTTCGGTCATGTCGGTTCAGGCTGCTGCCTTAAGTTCTGTTATGGCTGAAGTAATAACATGAATAGCCGAACGTATCAAGAGACATACGAGGCCTGATGCAATCAGAATATCGGGCCATCCGGAATGTGTTAGCCACACTGCGCCTGCTGCAATAATAACGGAGATGTTTGATGCGATATCATTTCTTGAGCATTCCCATACTGAATTCATGTTTACGTCTTCACCTCGATATTTCCACAGAAGAAACAGGCATAGTGAGTTTGCGGCAAGACTGATAAGGCTGAATATACCCATGGTCTCAAAAATTGGAACAATTGGGACAAACAGCTTGTAGATGATCTGAGCTGCAACAGCGAATCCTGCAAGCATAATTAGCCCTCCTTTAAAGAGAGCGACTTTTGCCTTGGTAGTGATACCTTTTGAAACTGCATAAAGGCTTAAAGCGTATGCCAGTGCATCTCCGAGATTGTCAAGACTGTCAGCGAGCAGGGCAGTTGATTTGCCGTGAAGAGCGGCGGCAATTATGACAAAGAACATAACGGCATTGATACCGAGTACGATCTGCAGTGTTTCCCGCTGATGTTCTTGGAATTGATTTAAGGAAGAATTATTATTACAGCAACCATTCATTTTTATGTCCTGTGTTGTTGCTGAGTTACACCCATGTCGAGGCCCTTGAAAGAGCCGTCTGTCTGACAGTTACTGCAACCTAAATCTTGCGCGTTAAGTTTGCCGAAGACCTGCCTGTAGCGGCAGGTTTTCGGTGCAATTGTTTGGTTTTGAACAATTGGGCCTGCAATAGGTTGGATATCGCATGTGTAGTGGCTTTAAGAGATAACCAGGACAAACAAATTGACAAATAAGGTGGTGTATTGTACTACTTTACCATGAAAACACACAAAATCATGTTAGAAAACCAGTCTGTATTTTCATGTCCGTGTGTGGCCATGATATTTTGAATCCAACTATGTCTGTCTAAAATATATTACTATAGTGATGAAGTCCACTATCAAATTGCCTCTTTATATGGGCTGATGACTTCTACTTCACGGGAGTGGGATTATGTGCATCCCTGCCCCATTTGAGCTGTCTTGTGGGGTCGTTACATTAATACCCTGCAGGTATTACACCTGACAGGGCTTTTTTGTAGGAGGAAGTTATGCTTAATCATTATAAAGAGATCAGGGCAAAACTCATCGAGGGAATAGAAAGGTTGTCAGAGCTGTCTTCCCGGAGAGGCAATGAGAAAATTACAGAAAATCTCAAAGAGATTCGAGAAAAACTTGTTGAGAACAAATTTCACCTTGTAGTTCTCGGTCAGTTTAAAAGAGGGAAATCAACATTTATCAACAGTATTATTGGAGACAAGATCCTTCCTGTTTCTGTTGTGCCTCTTACCTCTATTGTAACTCTTATCAGGTATGGGCAAGAGGAAGAAATCAGAGTCCTTTTTGAGGATGTGGGCAAAAAGATAATATCACGGGATGAACTCCCCGGGTATGTCACAGAGGCCGGAAATCCTAAAAATGTCAAGGATGTGAAGCAGGTGGAAATTTCTTTTCCTTCTCCCTTCTTGAAGGATGGTGTCTCTATCATAGATACTCCAGGTGTGGGTTCCACCTTTGAAAATAACACCGAGATGACCTATAATTACCTGCCCAAGGTAGATGCCGCCCTTTTTCTGCTCGCTGTTGATCCTCCCATCAGTCAGTCAGAGATAGATTTTCTCAAGGATGTTCAGGAGTACGTGGAGAAGATCTTTTTCATCCAGAACAAGATTGACTATCTTAGTAAGGAGGAGCGTGAAGAGTCTATGATGTTTTCGAAGAGGGCAATTGAAGATGCTCTTGGCAGGAACGACATAGAGATTCATCCCCTGTCTGCAAAGCTTGCATTAGAGGCCAAGCAAACAAACGATAAGAGTATGCTCGATCAGAGCAGGCTACCGGAATTTGAGGCCGTGTTGAGTCAGTTTTTGCTCAATGCCAAGGGCAGGATTGTGTTACGTTCGGCCCTCAACGGTACCAGGAAGCTCCTTTCGGATGAGGAGATGACCCTTAAACTGGAAAAACAGGCCATCGAGACACCTCTTAAACAGCTTGAAGAAAAGCTTCGCCTGTTTCAGGAAAAGATGCACGTTATAAAGCAGGATCGTGATGACATAAAATATTATTTTGACGGGGAGATACAGCGTGTTATTGACGTGCTGGACAGGGATATTGAAAGACTCAAGGAGCGAGCAATACCTGAATTATTGGTTGATCTTGAAGAGGAGGGCAAGGCAAACAGGGATAAAAGTATTTCAGAATATATTAAGCTGATGGAGTCAAAACTGCACGATGGGGTTGTCTCCATTTTTGATTCCTGGGTAGCGAGGGAAGAAGAGCGATTAAATGAACATTATGCACAGGTATCAAAGCGGTTTTCGGATAGTACCAATGATATAATTGAGGCGATTTTGAAGGCATCTGAAGAATTGTTTGACCTTGAAATTGAACGGGTAAAGACAGATGAGAGCATAGTGAGTGATAGCAGTCTGTATTATATGCTGGGAGATCCGCCCAAATTTTTTGATCTTGAAGGTGCCTTTGATTTTTTTTCAAAGCGTATTGTTCCCCGCGTATTTTCCCACAACATGGTCATGAAGGATATCAAAAAAAAGCTTCCCGAGATGATCGACAAGAATTGCGGCAGGGTACGGTGGGATTTTATGGACCGTATAAAGCGTAGTTTCATGAATTTTCGCTGGGACCTTAATCTGAAAATTGATGCCACGGAACAGGGCATAAGGCAGGCCATAGATAAGGCTGTTTCCCTTAAAAAGCAGAGTGTTAATGATGTGGACAAGGCCAGGGAAGCTATCGAGACCGAACTTAACAATATCCATGCCCTTAAAAGAGAGCTCAGTGAAATTGAATCTGATCTTCAATCTGTTTAGGCCGATGTCGAAGATGAACAATAAGACGGATGATGCCTGTTCTGCTTGTAATGCCTAAATCCTGCAAACTTGACGTTTGCAGGATTTAGGCAACATTTTTTGATTAGGGGAAAGGGTGTTTGTTATGGCTTTTTCTGTTATAGATCTTTATGCAAAGGTATTGCCCAAAACCAACTGTAAGGAATGTGGATTTTCTACCTGTTTTGCTTTTGCAAGTATGGTGGTTTCTGAAAGGTATCCTTTAAAAAATTGTCCGTACATTGCCCCTGATATCCTGAGAGATGTTGAAAGGGAGCTTGAATCTCAGTACAGGGAAGGCAAGTGGCTGAAAAAGGATATGGCGGCAGAAGCTCTTGTATTGGCAAAACAGAGGGTCACCTCTATGAAACTGGATGATATTGCTGAACGAACAGGAGGTGAATTTACAGTATGCAATGGTACAGAGCAGATAATCCTTCCTTACTTTAATACGACCCTTATAATCACAAGAGATGGAATACAGGAGCGTTCAGGAAGAAAACTCACCAAAAATGAGAATACCTTTATATATATTTATATGGCCCATGGCGGAACAGCTTATCCCTCTGGGCGGATGCAGAGTTTTAAAGAATTTCCCAATACCGTATCCAAAACGGTATCCATGAAAAGGCATGTAGAGATCCCGCTGGCAAAGGCGTTTTCTTCAAGGCTGGATGAGCTGGAAAAGGCATGTAAAAAGGTTGGTGGAAAAGATGTAAAAGCTCAATATGATTCACCTGACCTTGCTTTTCAGTTTATGGTTTTTCCTAAGATACCGGTTGTCCTTTTGTTCTGGGATGAAAATGATGAATTTGAGGCCGAAGTGAAACTGTTATTTGATGAAACAATTATCCAGCATCTTGATATTGAATCGATAATGTTTTTAAGCGAGCATATTTGTGAAATGCTCATCAGAGACATCGAGTAGAATCTCCTGTCTTGTTATGGCATAGATACGGTAGCTTTTTTCAGGGCAGTCCGTTTAATAATCAAATGTCCCGTGGGGTTTTTAAGGTATCCGATGGTATGCTGATCTTATCAGGCCGACAGAAATACGGCAAGAAGAACGGCTATGATGCCGTTTAGAAAAATACCGTCAAAGGTTCCGGCACCGCCAATGGAAGCTACTGGGGCACCCAGGTTCTTGATTTTATTCAGGTTGAGAATGTCTGCTCCTATCAGAGTACCGATACTACCGGAAATGTATGCTACAACAGGTGCGCCATGATAAGCGATACAAATGGAAACGAGTGCAGCAATGGCAGGGGGAAGGAAGGCGGGCAGGGCAATCCCTACACCTTTAATAGGTCTTGCAAATCGGTGGGTTAGTATGGTTATTATGACGGTTGCTATGGCTGCCTTTTCCCATAATCCGGTTTTAAAAAGCAGATAGATTGATATGAGAACAGGGATAATGGCTCCTCCAACATTAACCGCAAGTACGGTTTCCTCTTTTTCCCAGTTTGGGATTCGGTATTTAAAACCAAAAAAGCGCACGGATGTTTCATTGGTCATACTCTGTTGAGGGATCTTTTTTATAGGGATGTTTATAAAGCTTCCTACGAGAGAAACGAACAGGGCTGTGAATACATACTCACTCGGGATGCCGATCTTTATAAATGCGATGGCAATCAGATTGATTTGAACCAGGAAGAAGAAAAATACGATGTAAAAAAAGAACAGCAGCATGAATATAAATGTCATGGGACCAAAAAACATGATATTCCTCTCTGATACCTCTGCAGTTATTTGGAAAATGCCTACGAAGACACAATCATCTGAAAATATCTCTTTTTTTGCAAGTTCTTTTATGGCTGTTCCTTCCTAAAAAATGTTGGATAGAAGAAAAATGATATCAGCATCTCTTTGAAGTAATAGTAATATCTGTTCCAGAACTCGGCAATTGACCTTGATTCCAGTGGACGGTAGGTGTTTCTGAGAGTGGCAAATCCTGCCATTCGGCAGGTGCCTATGATGATATGTCCCCAGATTGACAGATCGAGAAATGAAGACATGAAATTTGCCGCAAGAGATAACCAGGACTGGTACAGTGGCAATGGTCTTCCTGATAGATATCTTGTGATGACATCTTCGTAGTGTGGGACAGATAGATGGAGGGAAAGAGAAAGGCCTGGAATTAAGATACCGAAAGGAGGTGCATAACTATAAGTATGGCCGTTGTTTCTATGAAGTAGCTTTTTCTGTGAAGGGCAAGTGCAAGAGCAAAGCCCAAGAGCAGGCAGGTTTTGCGAGGGCAGGTCTGGGCAAAACGTACCAGGTCCGGACGGGTCTCTATGGCAGGGATTATGCAGAGAACCTTGACATCGCTTATTTTTCCAGCATGGAGATAAGTGCGCTTCTTGATACCTTACCGTTCGTATCTAAAGGAAGTCTGTCCAGCTCTATGATTTTTTCAGGGACCATATATGATGGCAGATATTCTTTCATATATCTGTTTATTGCCGGGATATCATTGGTATTACCATTGACAAATCCGGTTATATGACTTGCCGAGCCGTTTTTTATCGGCCAGGCTATTACGGCCACGGTGTCACACCCGGCTGCCTTTCTCAAACATGCCTCTATCTCTTCTATCCCTATACGGTTTCCGAGAACTTTGACCTGATTATCTGTCCTGCCTAAGTAGTGAAAGATTCCGTTTTTATCTTTATAGACAAGATCTCCAGTAAGATACCAAATTTCCTTTTTATGATCGGAATTTTCATGTAAGAGATAACGCTTTTTTGTCAGGTTTTCATCCTGCCAGTAACCTGCTGTTACCTGTGGGCCGCTTAGTGCAAGCTCTCCCTCAAGATCGGGGGTGTCTGTAAACTGTCCATTTTTATCCACTATGGTTGCCTTTGTGTCGCCGCGAGGCTGTCCTATGGCCACAGTTCCCAGCTTTGAGGTCAGACATGAAGGATCATCTTCTTTAAACCTTTGTGACATGCACATTACCGTGGCCTCGGTTGGACCATATACATTTTCGATTATGCTGTTTGGAGCGGCCTTTTGCCAGGTTCCGGCCAGTGTGGCAGTAAGGGCTCCCCCTCCAAAAATTGATATCCTGAGTGACGGAAAGACTCCTGGCTTCAGCATGTTCATTTTTTTCATGAAACCTGCTATGGAAGGGGCAGATATCCATACCGTCAATTTGTTCTCCCTGATAAATTTAACCGGAGCCATGACCTGATTGGCAGGGATTACATGGATGGATGCCCCGCTGAAAAATGCCATAAATATTTCAAAAACCGATTGATCAAAGGTTGTTTCGGCCAGTTGGGCAAATCTGTCTCTATCTGTAAACTGAAAGTGGTTATGTATGGACTGCAGCATAGCTGCTACATTTTCTGCTGTTACCATCACTGCCTTTGGTGTTCCCGTAGAGCCGGAGGTGAACATCATGTAGACAATATCTTCCGGCAGTACAAAAACGGGGTGTCTGGAAGGGGATCTTAACATCTCCAAGAACTCTGCACCTACAAAACCCTTTTTTGTGTTTCTTTTGCTGTTGATCATTGGAGAAAGGATGTGGTGAGGAAAGGTTTCAGAGATATCATCATCAAGGAGGTTTATACATGATTTGTCTATAATCAATGCATTTAGTTCGGACTGTCGTATCAAAAGAGCGAGTCTCTTTTTGGGCCATGCAGGGTTCAGGGGCACATAGATGCATCCTGCCCAGCATATTCCCATAATGCCTGCTATGGTATCTATACTCCTTCTGGCCAGGATACCCACCCTTAGAATACGCTTTAAGGAAAATGTCTCGATCCATGCACTTATCTTCATCGCCAGCGAAGTCATATCGGCATATGTATAGGTTTCATTATCCACTGTCAGAGCAATCCTGTCCGGGTGCTCAGATGAGTTTTTATAGAGTGGGTATGCTGGATTATGATTTTTGTCCATTCAATATGCTCCATGCTAAGAATAATTGTATATGCGATACATACAAATCAGTTTTGAATCTTTCAGAGTGTCTGTGTTTGTTTGCCTCTGACTAATCGCTGGGTTTCCCTTAACGGGGCAAAGGATGAAAAGATCTGCCGTATCCCTGGCCTGTTTGTGGATAAGGACTGTTTTTGTTAATCCTAAGTCCAGAGTAACCATCGTAATCAATTGGAATAATTAGGGAAAATCTAAACATTTTGTTGCAAAAAAGGGCTCCAACAGGGTATAATTTTTTTAAAGAAAGAAAACAAACCCAAGGAGGAGCCCATTTATGAAAATAGCACGCCAGGTAAGGAGAAAACAAGAGAGAAAAA
>JAGGTJ010000040.1 GCA_021163815.1 Deltaproteobacteria bacterium
TAAGTCACTGAAGAGACCAGCCCGGGAGACCCGGAGCGGAAGAAAAATTCTCTTGCCCCCATAGTACATTCGCTGTTATCCCCCTAATTACTGAGCTATTACAAACAAACCTTCCTTCACAACGGCTTACACCGTAAGACCATTGCAAGATGCTCGGTTTTGTCCACGTCCAGAAAAAAGAACTTTTCTACCAGAATTTTTCCCGTTTATTAATCTGATGCCACTATATTAATGTACGAGTTCAGCAACAGGCACAACATCAAAATTCTCTTTTAAATGGGGAGCATACCTACGAATAACCTTTAATGTTTCAACATAGGGGTGCCCGATTCCTATGGCCATTCCCTTATGCCTTGCCATACTGAAAAGGCGCTCCATTTGTATGCGTATGGATTTTTCATCTGTATCGTTATCCAGGAAGACATTTCTCTGTGCAGAGGGTATGCCTAACTGTTCTGCCAATTTAAAGCCCACCGTTAATGCCGAGGTGCGGCTGTCAACATAAAACAGCCCGTGTCTTTTTAATTCCTTCAAAACTACCAGCATCTTGTTCTTACATTCAGTAAAAGCAGAACCCATATGGTTGTTGACACCACAGGCATAAGGTACCGCCTTCAAATCCCGCCTCAGTATCTGCCTCATTTTTTTATCGGTCATATGTAAAAACAATGCACCAGGCCCCGGCCTGACACGCGGATATCCTTTGGGCTCCATCGGCAGATGCAACATAACATCGCACCCATGTGCAGCTGCATCAAGACATATGGCATGCGTAAACGGTGCCAGAGGAAAAACCGAAAGGGTCAGGGGAACACCTGACTCAATAAAGGAATGGGCAATGTCCTTATTATACCCCAAATCATCAATGATAATAGCTATCTTTGGTTTTCTCTTCCTTGCAGGTAAAAAATAACCCTTTAGTTTAATCGATATCTTATGCGTCCTGTGTCCCTGCACAGATACAACAAACGTTGCCATACTGTCTGAAGAGGATAACATGCGGACAGTTATTTTCTTATCCCGCTCAGACAAGGCATAAATAAAACGTTTAAGCCTCTTCGCCGACCTGTAGTCAGGACATTTTATCAAAACATTCGTAAAATTCCATACAAGGTTGTTTTTATGTATGGTCTTGACATCATAAAATACAACATTTTTTGTTTTGATCCGGTTTTTATATAACGCATCATAAAGGGCATAATCAATTATTTTGATCTCTTTTTTTATATCAGGAGAAGATGTATAAATTTCTTCATAAACCGGAGGCAAGGTTTTCTGCCCATAAAGAAGAAAGGCTACAAAAATTCCGGCAAAAAAAACAAAAAAAATCCCCCAAAAAAAGATAAAGGGGACTTTTTGTCTACCGGTCTTATTGCCGGCAGTCTTGCGATTGACAACCTTCATCTGTGCGCCAACTTTGATGGCGTCGTAAAAAGTCTCCATATACTGTGAGCGTTTTGGTCATACGTTGGACATCTTGTATGCCTTCACGCATAACCGAACGCTATGCCTTGTATATGAAGATTTTTACTTAGCCATCGGTTCTACTTCCAACGAACTTAATTCTCTGATATCAGGTTATTCCGGGAAAACAATGTCCATGCCTTTAACAGTTGCATTGCACTACGCACCTGGTTATCCTGCTTAAGAAGCGCCTTGGCACGCTTATCTATTTTTACATGTTTCCTGTTTTTCATACGACTCCGTGCAGACTCTTGCGGCATATGGCCTTTAAGGTTTTCTTCCCTTAGGAAATGATCTTTCTTTTCTGCCTTTGTCTCTAAGGGAATATAATCCATCTCTATATCAGGTATAATACCGCAAGATTGGATAGACTTTCCACTCGGCGTATAATATCTTGCTGTCGTAAGACGTAATGCAGAACCATCTGAAAGGGGCAGGATAACCTGTACCGACCCTTTGCCAAAAGTCCTTGTACCCAAAATTATTGCCCTTCTATTATCCTGAAGCGCCCCTGCAACTATCTCTGCCGCACTTGCAGTACCACTGTTAACAAGAACAACCATGGGGTAATGATCCAGTATATCACCCTTATGTGCTGTAAATTTGATATCTTCAGCCTTTTGCCTTCCTTTGGTAGTTAGAATCACTCCTGAATCAAGGAAGATATCCGAAACCTGAACAGCCTGATTCAGCAGGCCACCAGGATTGTTTCTCAAGTCAAGGATCAGGCCTTTAATTTTGGCCTTTTCTTGCAAATTCTTGAGCCCAGAGACAAGATCCTTCGCAGTTCTGGACTGAAAATTGGATATTCTTACATAACCGATAGATGGACTTAGCAAAAACTGTCTGACACTTACCAGCGGAATAACATCCCGTTTAATGGAAAACTCAAGGGGCTTTTTTTCTCCCTTTCTCACTATCGTCAACTTCACCTTTGTGCCTTTTGGCCCTCTGATATGTTTTACAGCCTCCATTATGGTCATATTCTTGGTAAATATATCACCTACCTTGATAATCTTGTCTCCCGCCTTTATACCCGCCTTGTATGCAGGAGTACCTTCTATCGGCGATACAACGGTCAAGACATTATCCTTTATGGTTATCTCTATGCCAATCCCCGTAAAACTGCCGTTTGTCTCTGTTTTTAATTCCTGAAATTCGTCCTTGGTCATAAAGGACGAGTGGGGATCCAGGGAACTGACCATCCCTTTAATTGCACTGTAGATCAATTTCTGCGGATCTTCAGGTTCCACATAATTATTGTTGATCTGCCTCAGGACCTCGGCAAAGACCTCTATGCTTTTATATGTTGTACATGTTGTCCTTTTTGTATCCGCATTAGTGGCATCTCCGCTACATAAAGCCCCTGTAACAAACAGAACAATTAAAAAAAGAATAACGATGTATTTTTTTTTGATACCAAACATAATTTCAGCTCCCGTATTTGAGACCCTTGCAAAATATTCAGCTTTGTTCAAGTTCAATGAACCTGTAAAAAATCGAGTCGATGAATAGGTAAAAATATCCCCGATTCAAAATCTGAGACTGACATGTCTGCGTGACTGCATTGCCCCCGTCCTTATGGCATACAGACGCCACAACCTTATCAAAAATCATAAGGAGGTAAGGAATCAGCAGGAATATCAAACAGCCTGGGATGCCCCTGATCCTTTTTGGAAACAAGGGGGTAGGAAACCGGCCAGTCAATCCCTATGCCAGGGTCGTTCCATACAATACCGGCATCGTATTCCGGCATATAAAAATTGCTGCATTTATATATTACATATGCCAAAGGGGCTGTCACACAAAAACCATGTGCAAACCCCCTCGGAATAAAGAGCTGCCTTCTGTTCTCCCCTGAAAGATAGACCCCTGTCCATTGCCCAAAAGTCGGAGAGCCATAGCGTATATCCACAGCAACATCAAATATCTCTCCATCGACAACCTGTACAAGCTTATCCTGCAAATGGGGAAACTGATAGTGCATGCCTCTCAGTGTTCCCTTTTTTGAAAAAGACATATTATCTTGAACAAACAGGACATCTATACCTTCAGCCGTATATCTTTTTTGTTGATAGGTCTCCATAAAAAAGCCGCGTTCATCTTTGAACACATCAGGCTCCACAATCAACACACCTTTAAGAGAAGTTTCAAGAACCTTCATTTTTTATCCATATATTAAAGAGATCAAAACAGGTTGTGATAAACCGGCATGGCCGGATTCAAAATACACCGGTATTCAAAGAAGACCTGCACAATTTTACGGCCTCGGCAAGGTTGAGACTCCCATCATACAGGGCCCTGCCGGTAATCATACCGATAACGCCCAGTTTCTCAAGCGGCAACAGTGATTGCACATCCTCTATATCGGAAATTCCTCCGGAGGCGATAACCGGTATTTTAACAGCCTTTGCAAGGGAGGCTGTGGCATCCAGATTGGGGCCTGATCTCATGCCATCCCTCTGGATATCAGTATATACTACTGCACAGGCACCTGAATCCTCGAATCTCCTTGCCATGTCAATCGGCCCCATATCAATCTCTTCCGTCCATCCTTCTATGGCAACACGGCCTTTTTTCGCATCAATACCTATAATGATCTGCCCCGGAAACATATCGCATGCACGAATAACAAACTCTGGATCCCTAAAGGCAACGGTTCCCAATATAACGAATTTTACCCCGAGATCAAAATACGCCTTTAGTGTTTCAACGTCCCTGATACCCCCGCCAAGCTGGACAGGTATGGGAATAGAATCAACAATCCTTCTTATCACAGAACTGTTTACAGGCTTGCCCTTAAATGCCCCATCAAGATCAACAACATGCAGCCTTTCTGCCCCTGCCTCAAACCATTTTTCTGCCATCCTTTCAGGAACATCCGAAAACACAGTCTCATCCTGAATACGTCCCTGTCTAAGTCTTACACATCGTCCGTTTTTTAAATCAATGGCAGGTATAATAAGCAACTTTTTTTCTCCTGTCGTAACATTGATGGCGCTGTAAAAAAAAACACAAAACCGTGCTGAAAAACCGGGCTGTATTTTTATATCAGTGGATAACCAGGATATTTTGAACCCGGCCATACCGGTTTAAACAGGTCACTAAGGCATATGAACAACCATTTTTTTCAGCCCTATCATGGCCAGTTCCCTTGCCGAAAGCCAGCGCCCCTTGCTTTTAAAAAATGTCCCCACATCGAGAAGGTTTTCTGTCAATGACTGCTGAGTCTTGTCAAATCTTGCCTTCCATACGACAACACCATTATCGGGCCGTATAAGAAAGAGGTCAAGACCTACGGATGCAGGCTCGGCAGCAGCGAGGGCGCTGCCTTCACGTTCCTTCCACCTGTAGATATAGCCAATAAGAACAGCATCCGCATCAAGAAGTGTTCCCACCTTCTGAAGCACCTGTAATGCAAAGACACCATGATTCTTTTTCAGCTCGTCACAATATATCCTGTTTACACGTTGAGGCATTATCAGGACATACCTTTTTTGCTGCACAAGGAGATCGATGAGAGATGCATTCATATTGCGGACAGCATAATCCGGCACAATATTAGACATATGGGTATTATCCGGTATGAGACATAGAGAAGATCTGCCTTTTTCACCCGATTGTACCTTTCGAAAACCAAATACAGCCACCCTTTTTATCTTTATACGGATGTCCGTATTTCCGGTATAAGAAAAACCGGATGGATGCAGACTACATCCTGAAACAAAAAAAATAAGGGCAACCAAAGGCCCCCATAAAAAAACATAAAAACAGGAAACTAACGATCCGATCTTGTTTGCAGTGCTCATAAAAGCCCTTTGGTAGAAGGTATTCTGTCTGCCATACGCCCTTCTATGGAACAGGCCATATCAAGGGCCCTGGCAAAGGCCTTGAACATGGCCTCGGCTATATGATGAGGGTCATCGCCTGAGATAAGATCTATATGCATGGTAATTCCTGCATTATTCACAACAGCCTGAAAAAACTCACGAACCAGACCTACATCAAAAGATCCGCTCATACGCACCGGCAAAGAAACACGATACACAAGCATAGGGCGACCCGACAGATCCATAACAACCCTGACAAGGGTTTCATCCATTGGAATAGTGACTTCACCATAACGCCTTATGGCTGTTTTATCACCAAGGGCATCCCGCAGGGCATGCCCCATACATATACCAATATCTTCAACGGTATGATGATAATCCACCTCTATATCGCCTCTTGCCTTAAGCTCAATGTCCATAAAACCATGAATACCCAAAAACCCCAGCATATGATCCATAAAGGGTATACCTGTATCTATCCTGGAAGATCCCTGTCCATCCAGATCAACCTTTATATATACATCGGTCTCTTCTGTCTTTCTGCTTATCTCTGCTGTTCTTTTCATGTCTGTGGGTGGATATGATATTTTGAATCCGACCATGTCGGTTTCGGTTTTTGTTTGGTGAGTTTCCAATGGCAACAGATTAATACCAAAGTGGAGATGAGGGGATTCGAACCCCTGACCTGTACGTTGCGAACGTACCGCTCTCCCACCTGAGCTACATCCCCATATTGAGACCCCATAGATAAGATCAGATTTTGTTCAGGTTCAAGAAAGGCGAAAAATTTAATCGGAAGAAAATATATCCGGGATTAAAACATAAGCCTGATCTCTCTACCGATAGTAGGCAGGCACAAAAATTGGGCAAAAGAGGACATTATGCGAAGGTCTCATTCTTTGTTGCATATATATAAGCCTTTTGGAAAATCAAATCAACGCTTTTTTCCCATCACCCCCCAAATCCCGCCGGCCCACGCACCATTTCCGGCATTTAAGCCGTATATAAACAGAGGGGCACAAAAACAGCCACTCCCCTGGGTCTTGCAGTACAGGATTTTTGATGTGTCTGACGATAAACCGCAATCATTCTCCCATTTATTGAGCCACACATTTTTATCTCTAACAAACCATTACGGAGGGCCGACAGATCAAACGCAGGTGGGTAAGAGCAAAGGAGTTTTACAAAGGGCATATAAAGATAAAAGATAATGGTTAAGTAAAAAGCACCAGAAGTTTTTCTGATATGACTGTCGAGAGGGTACCATCTGTTATCCATTTATTAAGCCGATACGCTAAGAGGCATCATCCTAATCAAATCTTATACGGCCTGCCTCAAGACGATAAGGAGTCTTGTAGGGATTTTCGGGCAGTTTATGAATTATGCCCTTTGAAACCAGCTCTTCAAGACTGCCAGGCATGCGGCCATACCTCTTTTTGTATTCGGTTACTGCCTTTTTGAGCAGTTTTACCCCCCTGAGGGCATTGATCCGCATCATGATGGTGTTCCGCGTCTTTTCATTAAGCGTGTTTTTTAACACACCCGTTAAAAAGGTAATTCCCGTATCGACATCTCCTCCCCTGTACGCAATCTTTGAGGCGAGGGTACCCATAAACGGATTGTGGTCTATCCTGGCGCTCATAAAGAGATATCTCGCAGATTCCCTGTACCTCTCTGAAAAAAAGTAGTAATCAAAGCCTATGTAATATGAGAGAATTGCATCCCATGTCCTGAAATCAACCCCTTTCTTGAGAAAGGATATTGCCCTGTCAGGCATTTTTGCTATCCATGGATAGATGCCCTGCACAAGGCGGTACGGGTCCTTGAAATAGGGATCCATGTCCCTGCTGAGTTTCAGGACCTGAAACAGATAGCCCCAGTTTTCCTTTGGTGTAGAGTGGTTAAAATTACTCGCCAAGACCGCGCCATAGGCGAAAAAAACATCTGAAACAAGCGGAGCAAACTCCCCGCAGACCGCCTTAAGAAAAGATACAGAGGGCAAGAGCCTGGCGTTCATATGTTCAGTTGAAAACGTTTCCATGGGCTGATTCAGAGAAAGCCAATAAAAACCCGAAACATAGAATAAAAGCGCTATTATTAAAACAAGCCCCTTTTTTATCATAGATCCCGTCTCTTAAACAAAAACATGGTGATAACAATGGCAATACTCATGTATGAAAGCCCATATACAAGAAGCTTTACCATATAATACTCAGGAAGCTTTACGCCATAGACCGCGTATGTGTTCAGATTGAAGTAGCCAAGATTGGGAAAGATCCACGATGCAAACACAATAAGTTTTTTTGCCGCAATACCCATGGTCTTGCTGGCCATGGCAATATTCTTTACCGTATTAATATTCTGACCGATCAGATAGGCTATTATGGCTGCTATTGAAACAAGGACGCCGCTTTCCATGATACTCCAGACAAGAAAGACAAAGGATAAAAAGACAAGGGCGGCGTAAAACCTGAAAAAAGAGGCCAAAAGCAGCTTATGCCATTCAAAATGCAGGGGCACATAACCGGGATATTTCATCATATACAGCTTCACCATCAACAGGGCAGGCACATCGAGGATAACAAGGGCAATAAACAGGATCATTGTAAAGCCGAAAAACCTGCCGAGTATATATTCCTCCCTGCTGACAGGGCAGGAAAGCACAAAATAGACGGTCTGATCCCTTATATCACCAATCAGCCCCGGCAGACAGAGAAAAAAGATGATCATCAAACAGCCGGCTGAAACGGCCATGAGCATAAAATCTATAACAACCCTGCATACATCAAAACCAATGAAGGGGATAAAGGTGTATGCAGCCGCGGCCATAATCAGGCCAAATGCAGACACCCCATATATGGTCCTCTGCCTTATGCCTTCATTAAATGAAAGCCATGCTATGCGTAGTATAATATTATTCATCACTGATTTGATGGATAGTCCTGTGAAATTTTACCGTTTTCTTCACTGTTAACAGCAAGCATCCGTTACAAATAATATTACTGTAAACCCATCAAGGTTTTCACAAAAAACTCTTCCAGACCCTCGTGTATGGATACATCATCAATCCTGCCCACAAACAATATCCGACCATTGTTCAGAATAGCTATCTCGTCGCAGACCTTCTCTATATCATTCAATATATGAGAACTGAGAAAGATTGTCTTACCCTCCTCCTTGAGATCCCTTAAAAGGCCTATTACCTCATACCTCATCAACGGATCCAGACCGCTCAGGGGCTCATCAAGGATCAGGATTTTGGGGTCATGTACAAGGGCAAGCGCAAGAGATGCCCGCTGAAGCATACCCTTGGAAAATTTTTTAAGAGGCCTGTTTTTGTGCTCAACAAGCCCTGTTTTTTCAAGAAGCTCATCCGCATACCCCTTGCCGCGTCTTTTTCCGGCACCTGTCACACTTGCCCTGAAGGAGAGAAGCTCCATAATAGTCATATTGACATAGGCACACGGCTTTTCAGACATGTACCCTATACCTTTCCTCACCTCATGGCAATCAGGGGAAACTCCATTTATAAGCACACGCCCGGAATCAGGCCTTATAAAATCAAGCAGGATCTTTATTGTCGTGCTTTTACCTGCGCCGTTCGGTCCCAGAAATCCAAATACCGTGCCCTCTTTCACACAAAAGGAAAGATTGTCAAGCACGGTCTTTTCTGTTCTTCCAATATCAGCCCTGTACCTCTTTGTAACAGATTCCAGAAAAATTGTATCCATAGCACCCTTTTTGAGGATATTAAACGGCAAAGACAGGGAAAAGCCCCTGTCTTTGCTCCATCCATCGTTTATATAGCTTATACAGGAACGTTACTTTGCTGTCCAGCTTGCTGTAGGTGCACCACCAGCACCCACACCATTCAAATCATCACTGTTTGCAGTACATGTTGGCGGATAAGTAAAAGTACCAGGAAAAGCAGAACCATAACCAGCCACGGTACCCTGGCCTGTCCAGGCTGAATTTCTGACCCAGTATATAGTTGCATCTGCATCCCCATCTATGGCATAGGCAGTATCCCCGTTATTGTTAAAGGCCACACCAAGATATGCTGCATTATTTGCACCTTCTGTATCCGCCTCAACAATGGTGTTGGTAGCAAGTTCATAACCTACACCACCAATAGCACCAGTATTGGCATTTGTTGCAGTAATCATAAGACCTGCAGCAGAACCTGCAGCAGGCTGAGGACCACCAACGATTCCTCCTCCTGTATTACCACCTGCTGCAGCCGCCAGGGCTACAGGAGCAGCAGCAGTAATACCAAAACAACCAATGTCAGACTGGAGGCTTGCCTCCGCTGTCTTGAGCAGGTTGATCTGGGCAAGGGCCTTGGTATTAGAGGCCCTCATTTTATAGGCCATGAACTGGGGTACAGCAATTGCCGCCAGAATGCCGATGATTGCTATAACAATCATCAGTTCGATAAGTGTAAAACCCTTTTCATCATTTCTCAATCTCTTGATCATTTTCAATCTCCTTTATTCATTACTGTTAAAAAACTGGTTTGTAAACAGACAACAACAAACCTTTTTCCATCTCTTTGTCTGACTGTTTCCCTGCCTCACCTCCTTTCGTAACTCTGATTCGGATGATCTGTAAAAAACTGTTTTAATAGTTGATAATATCATCGACACATTCATCAATCTCTTGAGACCTTACCAATACAAATTACATGCCAAATCCTGCATCATGGGCATGTATATTTTTTTATACACCTGTTTTCAGGAGGTTAAACTCATATTTATGATTATGACCATACATGGTTATTTAAACACAACGATCCCGGGTAAAGGTAATCATGACAATTTTTGTCCCGCAGACGACAATTTTTGTCCCGATAATAAAAGATCTTCATAATCCGGTCTGCAAACAGCCTGCCCCCAGCCCCTGCCACGCACATAAGAGAAACCCCGCATTTTACAGCTTGAATTTTTTTTACATTAATTATAGACTAACAGTTTAAAATTTACCGTAAAAACATACAAAACCGTGCTAACAAGCTAAAAATCAGGCCGTATTTCCATATCCGTGGATAGAGATAGGATATTTTTTGGATCCAGACATGCCGGTTTCATTCGGTCTTATATTCTTAACTCGGTACCATCGGAATTTACCTGTCATTTCTGCTGCCACCCGATTCACCGGCGGGCAATACCGCACAAACAACAGATGGGAGCAACACATGAATAAAAGAGAGATCAAGACAGCGAAGCTGACTGTCGACGGAGACACATACCAACTGCCCATTGTGGTGGGCACTGAAGGCGAAATGGCCATAGACATTTCCACACTCAGATCAAGGACAGGTCTTATCACCCTTGACCCGGGGTATGCCAATACAGGGAGTTGCAAAAGCAGTATTACCTACATGGATGGCGAAAACGGCATATTACGTTACAGGGGGATACCCATAGAACAGCTTGCAGAACACTCCACCTTCAGAGAGACTGCATACCTGCTGATCAATGGCGAACTCCCTACAAAACAGCAGTTAGACCAGTTTTCGGCAAGGCTGAACGACCATTCCCTCATCCACGAAGACATGCGTTACTTCTTTCAAAATTTTCCAAGGCTTGCCCATCCCATGGGAATACTTTCCTCCATGGTCAACGCCCTGAGGGCATTCTATCCAGAAATTCCGGAAAGAAGCGAGGAAGAGGAGATAAACATCACGTTTTCAAGGCTTATTTCAAAGGTAAGGACCATGGCGGCCATATCATACAGGATATCAAGGGGACACAAGGTGGTCTATCCAAGGCATGACCTTTCCTACTGTGCCAATTTTCTGAACATGATGTTTGATACCCCTGTCAAGCCCTATCAGATAGACGAGGACATTGTTGCGGCCCTGAATGTCTTCTGGATACTGCATGCAGACCATGAGCAGAACTGTTCCACTGCCGCTGTCCGGCTGGTAGGTAGCGCAAAGGTAAACCTGTATGCCGCCATCTCGGCAGGTATATGCGCCCTGTGGGGTCCCCTGCACGGGGGTGCAAACCAGGCCGTTATTGAGATGCTTCAGCATATCTACGAAAACGGAGGGGATCCTGTCCCGTTTATAAAAAAGGCCAAGGACAAAAATGATCCGTTTCGTCTTATGGGTTTCGGACACAGGGTCTACAAGACATATGATCCAAGGGTCAAGATCATGAAAAAGATGTGCATCAAGACACTGAAAAAGCTGAATATAAAAGATCCCCTTGTAGATGTGGCCGAGCGTCTTGAAGAAACGGCGTTAAAAGACCCCTATTTCATAGATCACCATCTTTATCCCAATGTGGACTTTTACAGCGGAATCTTTCTGCGGGCAATAGGCATCCCCATAAAGATGTTTACCGTAATGTTTGCCATAGGCCGTCTCCCGGGATGGATAAGCCAGTGGAAAGAAAGCGTTGACGACCCTCAATGGAAGCTGCACCGACCACGTCAGGTTTACATAGGAAAGACAAAAAGAGATTATATTCCCATAGAACAGAGGAAGGAATGATCCCTTGCAAAATTAAGGGAAAACAGGACATGAACAATATCGCATATCTTGACTGTTTTTCCGGAGTAAGCGGGGACATGCTCCTTGGTGCCCTGCTCGATATTGGGCTGCCCCTTAAAGAGCTCAGGGACATTGTTGACTCCTTGGGGCTTCATGGTGTTGATATTGCCGCAAAAGAAGAGAGTCGGCACAACATATCCGGCACACGGTTTCATGTAAATATCAATAAAAAAAGACAGCCGCCAAGAGACCTTGATGCAATCAGGACACTGATACAAAAGGGGAAAATATCCGATAGCGTCAAACAGAAAAGCATGGCGGCATTTGAGCTTATGGCAGAGGCAGAGGCTGCCATACACGGATGTACAAGGGAATCCGTGCATTTTCACGAGGTAGGGGCAGCCGATTCCATAATTGATGTGGTAGGTACCATATACGGTTTTGAAAGGCTCAAACTATCCCCTGTCTTTTCATCTCCCCTGCCTCTTGGAACAGGTTTTGTAGACACAATGCACGGCACAATACCTGTTCCATCCCCTGCAACCATTGCCATACTGAAGGATATCCCTGTAACTGGTTCAGGATTGCATGCCGAGATGGTTACACCTACCGGCGCATTGCTGCTTAAGATATTATGTAACGGGTTTGGCAGAATCCCCCCGATGGTAATAAAAAAGACAGGGTACGGTGTTGGGAAGAGAGATCTTAAAGACAGACCCAATCTGCTCAGAATAATTATCGGCAAAGATGCAACAGACAAAAAGACCGAAACAGTTGCCCTTGTTGAAACCAACATTGATGACTGTTCCCCTGAAGTCCTTGGATTCCTTATGGAAAGGCTCTTTGATGCCGGTGCCCTTGATGTATCTTTTTGTCATATCGGGATGAAAAAAAACAGACCCGGGATCCTGCTCCAGGTTATCGCCAACCCCCATGACAAAGATATGCTAACGGATATTATTTTCAGGGAAACAGGCACCCTTGGCATACGTTTTTCCTATAAATTCAGAAAGGTCATTAAACGTAAGTCAAAGATCATTGCAAGCCCATGGGGCAGCCTGGCAGTCAAGGAGACCATAAACGATGATGGTTCAACGTCCATATTTCCTGAATACGATGCATGCCACACAATAGCCATAACACAGGATGTCCCTCTGATGGAAATCTATACCTGGGTTCAGTCTCAAAACAGACATTTACAGCAAAGCCCTTGCACTGACAGACATAGTGACGGGCGAAAATAAAAGAAACAGCACAGTATATATCATGGTCATTACACTTGATGTCAATCTCTCCATCTGATAATTTAACACACATATTCAGACAGGCCACACCATCCGACAAAATGGCCATGTTTTTATCCACATGGTTTGGAGCAGGTCTGATCCGTTTTGCCCCCGGGACATGGGGAACCCTTGCAGGACTGCCTGTTTTCTTTTTTTTAAAAGACCTCGGAGTAGTCGTCAGGTGCCTTTTTCTGGGCATCCTTACATATATTGCCGTATGGGCCGCAAACCGTTGCAGGATACTTGTCAACAGGGAAGACCCTCCAATGGTGGTTATTGATGAGGTTGCAGGCATTACAATTGCAACATTGCTTCTGCCATTTTCAACACCAAACATCATTCTCAGTTTTTTTATCTTCAGACTCTTTGACATCATAAAACCCTTTCCTGTCAAACAGATGGAAAGACTTCCCGGTGGAATCGGCATTGTTGCAGATGATCTCATGGCAGGGATTTATGCATATCTGTCTGTCAGGTTCCTTACGGCTGTTTTCCCATGGAACATAACACAATTTTAACAACTATCCTCACATACCCATAAAACAGGGGGAGCCAGATGCACGGTGAAATCATAACCATAGGAAATGAGCTTATATCGGGCAGAGCTACTGACACAAACTCCTCCCATGCGGCAAAAATGCTTACCAATGCAGGCCTTGATGTAATTTGCATAACATCGGTAGGCGACGACAGCAATATGGTATCCTATGCATTACATACGGCCATGAAACGGTCTGAGTTTGCAGTTATAACGGGGGGGCTTGGTTCCACCGATGATGACATAACCGCTAAAATCGTTGCCAATGCACTCAACTGTCAGCTTGAACTCAACAAGGAGACACTCGATAATATCAAAAAGAGACAAAACAAGGCCAACATGCCCCTATCCTCATCTCTTGAAAAAATGGCATGGCTCCCCAAGGGTTCAACTCCATTAGACAAAAGAGGGGATTCATGCGGTTTTTTTCTCAAAAAAGATGGTGTCCTTCTGTTTTTCCTGCCAGGGGTGCCTGAGCAGGCCCGCCGTTTATTAAAGGAATCCGTTATTCCCAGGATAAAACAGCATGACCCAAGCCTTCCCCTTACATGTTACAGGGTGTTTAAACTCTATGGTTTGAAAGAACCTTCAATAGCTGAAAAGTTCAAGGCTCTCCGTGGAAAGACAGGAAAGGCCGTTGTGGGTTTTTATCCCAGATTCCCAGAAAACCATATCACTGTCACCCTGAAGGGAAACAACCGCAACGAGCTTGAACAGGAGATGGACAGGATAGAGGGAGAAATAAGGTCTGTCTTTGATTTTTACATATTTGCAACAGACAACCAAACAATGGAAGATGCAACAGGAGACCTGCTCAAAGAAAAGGGCCTGTCCGTATCCGTTGCTGAATCATGTACCGGCGGCATGGTCGGCGGCAGATTCACAAACGTGCCCGGCAGTTCAGGGTATTTTATGGGCGGAGTTGTTGCATACAGTAATGAATGCAAGGTACGCCTCATACATGTAAGGCAAAAGACCCTTGATACCTATGGAGCAGTAAGCACCGAAACAGCAGAAGAAATGGCCGTGGGAGTAAGAGAGGTTACCGGTTCGGATATCTCTGTCTCTGTTACAGGCATAGCCGGTCCTGAGGGGGGGAGCAGGGAAAAACCCGTAGGCACGGTGTGCTTTGGGCTGGCCTCTAAGGACAGTGTGCTGTCAGGCAGATATCTGTTCTCCGGCGACAGAAAACATGTGAGGATCAATGCCTCAACCATGGCTATTGACTGGATAAGAAGATATATCAATGGAATTTCGTTCCTTCCTGGCATTTGAACTGAAAGAAGAGATCAAAGAAACCATCTCCGAAATAACGAACGAGATAAAACCCCTTTTGCCGGACATCAGATGGACCAGACCTGAAAATATCCATCTTACCGTGGTATTCATGGACAACATAGATGAATCGTATGTTGATGTCATTGACAGGTCGGCCCGAAACATATGCAGGGGATATGAACCTTTTAACATCTTCCTGAATGGTATTGGCATATTCGGTACAAGGCGTAATCCAAGGGTTATATGGATTGGCCTCGGAGGCGATATCAAAAAAATGGCCGCCTTGAGAGATGACCTGAACAGGAGCCTGAAGCCACTTGGAATCAGACAGGAAAACAGACCCTTCAAGCCACATCTTACCATTGGCAGATTTAAAAAACAGCCGGCAGGCCCCTATAATTTTAACCGAATATTACACAGATATAAACATCTGCATACTTCTGAACATACACAAAAAATCCTGACAATGTACAAAAGCGAGTTAAGGCAAAAAGGAGCCGTATATACAAAGATCAGATCATGGCCGTTAGACATGCAGGACAAACTCACAGAAACCTTGCCATAAACCGGCATGGGCAGGGGATTCAAATATCATATCCCCCACAGGCATAAAAACACAGTTCGGTTTTTCAGCACGGTTTTGTGTGTCTTTACGGTAAACCGGTATGGCCGGATAAAAAACATCTTGAAAGAAGCGCGGGAGAAAAAACCTATGATGGATAAAGAAAAGGCAGTAGATCAGGCCATTTCACAGATTGAAAGACAATTCGGGAGGGGTTCCATCATGAAGATGGGAGAGCAGAAGGTTGTCGATGTTCCTGCCATCTCCACAGGATCCCTTGCCCTTGACATAGCACTTGGCACTGGTGGACTCCCAAGAGGAAGAATCGTGGAGATATACGGACCGGAATCTTCGGGAAAGACCACCCTTGCCCTACACGTGGCTGCTGAGGCACAAAAGGCAGGTGGAATGGTGGCATTTGTGGATGCTGAACATGCCCTTGATATGACCTATGCCAGAAATCTCGGTATAGACGTTGACAGCCTGCTGGTATCACAACCTGATACAGGAGAACAGGCATTGGAGATAACGGAAATACTTGTCAGAAGCGGGGCAATCGACCTTCTCGTGATAGATTCCGTAGCGGCCCTTGTGCCCCGTGCCGAGATAGAAGGTGAAATGGGAGACCAGCACATGGGTCTTCAGGCAAGACTTATGTCCCAGGCCCTGAGGAAACTTACAGGGACCATAAGCAAATCCATGACCTGTGTTATATTCATCAATCAGATCAGGATGAAAATCGGCATTATGTTTGGTAACCCGGAGACCACTACCGGCGGCAATGCACTTAAATTTTATGCAACGCAGCGTCTTGACATACGCAAGATAGGCACCATCAAGGACGGAGACCAGATTGTCGGCAACAGGACAAGGGTAAAGGTGGTAAAAAACAAGATAGCCCCCCCGTTCAGGGAGGCGGAATTTGATATCATATATGGACGGGGGATATCCAAAGAGGGAGACATCCTGGATCTCGGTGTCTCACTCGGAATTATAGACAAGAGCGGCGCATGGTATTCATTCGGAGATGAACGTATAGGACAGGGAAGACAAAACGCCAAAAAATTTCTGTCTGATCATACAGATGTAAGCAACAGGATTGCAGACCTGATCTTAGAAAAGTTGGAACTTAAAAAAGATAAACCGCAGGCGGAAAAAAGGCCGGACGATAAAGACCCTAACAATAAAAAGTAATTACAGGGCTATGGTATCAATCTGACAATTAAAAACATACTGGCCATTTACAAAGATAAAAATACAGTTCGGTTTTTCAGCACGGGTGTGTTTTTACAGTAAAATCAAAAAGAGTAAAAAATGAATTATAAAGAGATAAGACGTAGTTTTTTAGATTATTTTAAAGATCACGGACATAAAATAGTCAGGAGCTCCTCCCTGATTCCTCACGATGACCCTACCCTGCTGTTTACCAATGCAGGCATGGTACAGTTTAAAAGTCTCTTCCTTGGGGAAACAAAAAGGCCCTATACCAGGGCAGCATCCTCTCAAAAATGTATGCGGGCAGGCGGCAAGCATAATGACCTTGAAAATGTCGGCTACACATTGAGACATCATACCTTTTTCGAGATGCTGGGAAATTTTTCCTTCGGGGATTATTTCAAGGAAGAGGCAATTACCTGGGCATGGGAACTGCTTACAGAGATATACACCCTTCCAAAAGACAGGCTTTATGTATCTGTATATAAAGATGACGATGAGGCATTCAGGATCTGGCAGGAAGAGATAGGACTTCCTCCAGACAGAATCGTCCGGCTCGGAGACAAGGATAATTTCTGGTCCATGGGAGATACAGGCCCATGTGGTCCGTGTTCAGAAATACTGATAGACCAGGGACCATCTTTTGGATGCAATAGACCTGACTGTGGACCTGGGTGTGACTGTGACCGCTACCTCGAGATATGGAACCTGGTATTTACCCAGTTTGACAGAAACAAACAGGGGCAATTAATTCCCCTGCCAAGCCCAAATATAGACACAGGCATGGGTCTCGAAAGACTTGCCTCCGTTGTGCAGAGAGTTAAATCCAACTATGATACCGATCTCTTTGCGCCTATTATCAGACGGATAGAAGACATATCGGGGAAAAGATACGGAGACGATAATCAGGAAACTATTGCCTTCAGAGTTATCTCGGATCATACCCGTGCATCCGCCTTTCTGATTGCAGACGGTGTCATGCCTTCAAATGAGGGTCGCGGTTATGTGTTGAGACGTATTATCCGAAGGGCAATACGCTTTGGACAGGTACTTGGCATCACAAACCGCTTTTTTGCCTCCGTATGCATGAGCGTTGTGGAAACCATGGGGGATGACTATGAAGAACTGGTAATGGCCAAAGACCTTATAAAGGGAGTCATAAACAATGAGGAAAAGAGATTTGCAGACACACTCGACTACAGCATGAGGCTTTTGGATGAAGAGATCCAGAAATTAAGGGAAACCGGCAGAAATATTATATCCGGAGATGTGGCATTTAAACTTTACGACACATATGGCTTATCCATAGACCTCCTGCAGGACGTTGCCAGAGACAAAAACCTATCCGTTGACATAGATGGTTTCAACAGGGCCATGCTGAGACAGAAGATAATGTCCCAGAAGGCATGGAAAGGAAGCGGAGAAGCAAAGATTCCCAAAACTTATAGTGCTATATTAAGCCAGGGAATATCCTGTGACTTTCTTGGTTACAACATGTTGGAAACCCCCGACGCAGAGGTGATCGCTGTACTTACGGCAAAACAGGATCAGGCCGCTGCACAACAGGGAGACGAGGCCGAAGTCATCCTAAACAAAACACCATTTTACGGCCAGGCAGGGGGACAGGTAGGAGATACTGGATGGCTGATTAACGATGAAATGCGCTTCAGGGTTACAGATACCATCAAGATCGACCATAAACTCATTATCCATAAAGGCAGACTTGAAAAGGGCATCATAAAAAACCACGACATGGTGCATGCAATCATAGACAAGGACCGCAGAAAGGCCACAGCCGCAAATCATACCGCTACTCACCTGTTACATGCAGTTTTAAGGGACATCATTGGTGAACATGTAAAACAGGCCGGCTCCCTCGTATCTCCAGATCGGCTTCGATTTGATTTTTCTCATTTCACCCAGGTGGACTGGGAAAAACTTATGGAAATTGAACAGAAGGTAAACAACCTGATACAAAAAAACATGCCGGTGACAACCACTGAGATGTCAAGGGAAGAGGCCATGAAGACAGGTGCAATGGCCATATTTGAAGAGCGTTATGGGGATGTTGTCCGCGTGGTAAAGATAGGTGATGGCGTAAGCATGGAACTGTGTGGAGGTACGCATGTGCGCCATACAGGCGATATTGCCTTTTTCAAGATTGTAAGTGAAGAGGCAGTAGCCGCCAATATCCGACGTATTGAGGCGCTTACAGGCAAGGCCGCTGTTTTATACGTTCAGGCGCAGGAGAAAGAACTGAGACATGCATCCATGCTTCTTAAAACCAACAGGATAGCAGAGAGAATTGAACATCTGCTTGCAGAACTGAAAAACAGGGAAAGGCAGATAGAATCCCTTAAGGCAAGACTGCTCTCCAAAGAGTCCGAGAATCTCACAGACGGTATAAAGCAGATAGGCAAGACAAAGATTCTGGCAAAGAAAATCAAGGTTGATTCGCCAAAGGAATTACGTGAATCTGCAGACCGGCTCAGGGACAAAGTGGGTTCCGGCATCATATTTCTGGGTGCTGAAAAAGATGGCAAGGCCATGCTTGTCTGCGTTGTCTCAAAGGATCTTGTAAAACGTTTCAAGGCAGGCGAGATTATCAAAGAAACGGCTGAGCTGGTTGGCGGTAAGGGCGGCGGCAGACCCGATATGGCCCAGGGCGGCGGAAACAGACCTGAAGGCATAAATAGGGCCATTGAAACAGTCTATAATATAGTTGCATTAGCTGAGGCGTCTAAGGAATAGACAGATAAGATATGTATCAGCTCAATAATTGATAAACCTGTAAAAAGTCGAGTCGATGGTTAAGTAAAAATCTTCATATACAAGGCATAATGTTTGGTCATGCGTGAAGGCATACAGGTAGTATGTTGAACGTATGACTAAACACTATAACACAGTAGTACGACGCAACCAATAATTAGGGGGATAACAGCAAATATACTACGGGGGCAAGGAATTTTTCTTCTGCTCCGGGTCTCCCGACAGTCGCGTCAGAAAAACTCTCTTGCCCCTAATTATTATTGAGTTATTACCGTAACTTCTCAATAAGTTGGGGCAATCCAGTGTTCCCCCTCACCCCAAGATATTGAGCTATTACTAAGATCTTTCAGTTTTTCTTATGTTCCTGCTCCTTTTTCATGACTTCTTCGAGGGCCTTTGGTCTGCCATGTTTAATTCTCCAGCACTGCCAGCATGGATAATCCTTCCTCACTATGATTTCTTCCTCAGGGCCCTGTCCTGTTGGCAGTAAACCCTTGTCTTTACCATTCAACCCTAATATCTGTTCACATCGGGCCATGTATTCAAGGGCATCATGATATTCTCCCACATCAGGGTAGTGCTCAAGGACATATCTATACCTAAGCATGGCTGCGCGGTATTTTTTCATCTTAAAATAAAAATTTCCCACATACAGCTCATATTGAGTCAGATTCATATAACATCTTCGTATCTTCCAGATAGACTGTTTTGCATATTTACTTTGTGGAAACCGTTTTACAAGACGTTCAAATTCTTCCTTGGCAGCATAGGTATGTGACTGATCCCTGTCTATTGTCCCTATCCGTTTGTAATGGCACATAGCCTCCTGATAGATTACATAGGGAATATTTTTGTTCTTGGGATGCAACCTCTCAAATTCAGAATATGCGGTATAGGCCTCATCATAATGTTCCTGCATATAGAGACAGTCTGCAATCTTCAACTCTGCATCCACAACAAACTTAGAGTACGGATACCTGTCCCTGATCTTTTGAAAGGTGTCACTGGCATCCTTGTAATACTCATCTTTGAAAAGCTGCAACCCTTTTTTCATTAAACGCTCAGGCTCACCAGCCTCTTTGCCGGCAAATTCCATGGGAACAGTTGTCGCACAACCGGTAAACAGGGCAATCAATACCAGCAACATAACAGGCAAACGACTTGTAAAAACAATTTTTATCATAGGTGAACACCCATACAAAAAACTGCTGTTTCTATAACAGCTTATTAAAAACAGATGGCCGTTCAAAGCAGTTACAGGGAATCAAGGTATCTTTCAGCCGCAAAGGCTGCTGTAGCACCTTCACCAACAGCAGTCGAAATCTGCCTTAAAAGTTTTGACCGTATATCTCCTGCCGCAAACACACCAGGTTCCGAGGTCTGCATATCATTGTCCGTCTCAATAAAACCGTTTTTATCGAGACAGAGTATGTTTTTTACAATATTGCTGTTTGGCGTATAACCAATAAAAACAAACACACCCTGGACAGGAAGCTGAAACAGATTATCTGTCCTGACATTTCTTAGCTCCACGGCCTCTACAGACTCTTCCCCAATGATCCTGACAGGCACTGTATCCCAAATAAACTCTATCTTTTTCTCTGCCATTGCCCTGTCCTGGAGTATCTTTGTTGCCCTGAGTTTATCCCGTCGATGGATCAGGTATACCCTGTTTGCAAATTTTGCCAGAAAAATGGCCTCCTGAACTGCGGTATCACCACCTCCAATAACAGCAACATCCAGGTTACGGTAAAAAGGGCCATCACATGTGGCACAGTAAGAGACCCCCTTACCTGTAAGCAGTTCTTCACCTTCAATACCAAGTTTTCTCGCAAATGCTCCACAGGCAAGAATAATGGCCTTTGCCATATATTGTCTATTGGAAGTAGTAACAAGTTTTTTTTCAGGACTCAGGGATAGGGAAGTTACCTCATTTGCAAGTATTTCAAGACCAAATTTTTCTGCCTGCTGTTTTATTCGATCTATAAGCTCAAAACCTGATATTCCTTCAGGAAAACCAGGGTAATTTTCTACCATATCCGTAAGAAGAACCTGCCCGCCAGGTGCCAATTTTTCCAACAGCAGGACATCAAGTTTAGCCCGTGCTACATAAAGGCCTGCTGTTAACCCTGCAGGCCCCGCACCTACAATAATAAGATCTCGTTTTATTATATCTGCCTCCATGTTATGACCCCTGTAATGTGGAGATACCCTATTATGATAGGATACAAAATTTGGCTCAAAGGAGTTTATCCAGCTCTTTTGCCAGCTCTTCCTTTGGCCGTGCACCTATAATTGTTTGAACAGGCTGCCCATTTTTGAAAAGAATCATAGTGGGTATGTTTCTGATTCCAAATCTTGCAGGAATCTGGCGGTTATCATCAACATTAACCTTGGCTATCTTTACTTTTCCTGCATACTCATTTGCAAGCTCATCAATGACAGGGCCTACCATTCTGCATGGCCCACACCATTCTGCCCAAAAATCCACAAGTGCAGGTATATCTGAATTAATAATTTCTTCATCAAAAGACTGATCAGTTACATGCATTACCATATTATCTTCCTCCTACTACTTAACCTACTTAATGTTTATCTATCCTAACAAAAGGTCTCGCCTCACCAGGCTAATTTTAATTATTATACCACAAAAAGACTATTATTTCATGCGTAAAAAAACACACAAAACCTTGACGAAAACCCAGGCTGTATTTTCATATCCGTTTAAAGAGAAAAAAACCTGCAAAAACAAAAAAGGCGAAAACTTTAATCCACAGATGTAATGTTTTCGCCTTTTGTCTGATTTTCAGTTCAGAGAATATTATTTATTTGCCTTCCTGGTACCAAGAAGATCGAGGGCCACAATCATCTTGCATATGTTGGTGGAGCCTTCTACCAGTTGGTATGTAGGTGCATCACGGTAAAAACGGGCAACAGGATATTCTGTTGAATAACCATAGGCGCCAAGGATCTTCATGGCTACCTGTGCTGCCTTAACAGCGATTTCCCCTGCCAGATACTTGGCCTGGGCAACCTCAAATGTGTTCCCAAGATTACCTTCGTCCTTCTGCCATGCGGCCCTGTATACTGCAAAACGGGCTGCCTCAAGTTCACATGCAACCTGGGCTATCATGTCCTGATTCATCTGAAACTGACCAATGGGTTTTCCAAACTGTTCTCTTTCATTACAGTAGGAAATGGCTGCATCAAGAGCACCCTGGGCAAGACCTACGCCGCCTGCTGCCGCTGAAAGCCGAGTCTGATTCAGGGATCCAAATACAATCTTTGCACCATCACCTGGTTTTCCCAGTATGTTTTCTTTGGGAACCTTTGTATCTTCAAGGATGATCTCACCTGTTGGGGATGACCTTGAGCCCATCTTATCAAGGTCTGTAACGGTTATGCCATTAAAGTTTCTTGGTTCAATAACAAAGGCAGAAAGCCCCTTTCCTCTTGCTGCACGGTCTGTATAGGCATAAAAAATAAGGACATCCGCGGTAGATGCATTTGAAATCCAGGTTTTTGTACCATTTATCAGCCAGTGGTCACCCTTATCAACGGCCGTGGACTTCATGGACATAACGTCCGAGCCTGCATTTGGTTCAGTGATGGCAAACCCCCCCATGTATTCGGCTGTGACCAGTTTGGGGATATATTTCTTTTTTATTTCGTCATTGCCATATCTGTAAATAGTAAACCCGCAACCAAGGGTCTGCATGTTAATCTGCACCCTCAAGGAACTGGATGCACGGGCAATCTCTTCTGTCAAGATCATGGCTGCAAGCCATCCCATCTCATTTCCGCCATATTCTTCAGGAATAACCGTTCCGAAAAAGCCAAGCTCCCCCATTGGCTTAACAACTTCTTCATAGGGAAAGTAGTGCTTTTCATCCCATTCGTCTGCAAACGGGGCTATTTTCTCATTGGCAAAGTCCCGTGCCATATCCCGAAGCATCTGCAATTCATCACTTAACGCAAAATCCATAAAAAATCCTCCTTTTAACTGTTGTCCTCGGCAAGTTTGTACCAATTTTGATGAACTCGTAAAAAATAAAACCTATGGATAGATAAAAATCTTCATATACAGGGCATAGCGTATAACCAAACGCTCACAGCATATGAAGTCTTGTTACGACGCCATCAGGATATTCGTCTTGCCCAAACCTGAACAAAACCGAACATTCTGCAAAGGTATCAATATGTTTAAGCAACAATGATCAGGCAAAAAACATTTGATTTTACAATGAGTTTAGAATAATAATATAATAAAATCGTTTGATATTGGCAATAGAAAAGTTGACGCAAGATCATTACAGTCTTATTTACCGTAAAAAAAACACAAAACCGTGCTAACAGGCTGTGTATTTTCATATCCGTGAGTGGCCAGGATATTTTAAATCCGGCCATGCCGGTTTAATGTCTATCGCTATTCATAAATAATGTAATATATTAAAGGCCTTGCACAACATCCTCTTTTACCCAATTACAATCAATTACAGATATGACTCTGAGGTCCTCAATGTTTTTCAAGATATGGATTGTCAATGCCCTTCTTATGGCATTTTTGATTTTTGTTTCCATAAGGATTTATGGTGTCTGGTTTGGGAAACATAATCATCACAAGGTCGTGGCCGTTGGCAGCACCAGATTGAAAGAAACAGGACCCTGTTTAACCCAGAAAAAACTTCCGGATTCTTTTTATGATGCGATTGTAAAAAACAACATTTTTTCTCCTGACAGAGGAAAGTCTTACACCGATACAGGCACAGACACAAAAGGGGCCCATACAATAAACATTGGAGAAAAAATATTTTTATACGGTATAGTTATCTCGAGTTCCTACAAAAAGGCACTTCTTTCAATCCCCGTAAACAAGAAGAGAGAAAAAAAATTAACATGGATGAGTGTTGGCGACGAGGCAGACAATGTTAAGATAATAGACATCGAAAAAGAAGATGTAATCATTAAAGATGGTGCGCAAAAATACAAGATATTCTTGTATGATAAAGATAAACCGGAAAGGATATTCAACCAGTTGAATACTGCCAATACGGTAAGGCCACATAGAAACAAACTTAATACTGGAGAAAAAAGGGGATTAAGGCAGAATAAAAGTACAGCGAAAAAGGTATTACCCTTTCGTAAATCAGACGGGATTAAATATCGGGTCATCAATACACCCTTTGGCAAAATCCGGAAAAGGATAAAGTAGACATTATGATTAGGATATCTTCATCAATAATGTGTGTGGCATCTCTTTTTGTATCTGTTTTGATCTTGTCCCTTGGCGGCGGTTGTGCAGCTCATGCCCCTGTCTCAAATAGGGGACACATGGCCGTTTCATCTTCTGCCGCAATTGATAACAACAAAACCGGCACAGATACCGCCGCTGACGGTAAAACAGAAAAAAGGGAAAGCGCCAAAGAGACAAAAGGGGATTATACACCAGGTAATGCCAGCGACAACACCGTCAAAAAAAAGAAACAACACACGTCCATAACGAAAGACCTCTCTGAATCAAAAGAAAAACAAAAGACATACCACAAAAAAAGGACTGTTTTATCCTCTTTCAATCATATCCGATCTGCAAAGGGAAAGGCACCGGACAGGGATATAAAAAATGATTCGGCTGGCATTAAAGATTCTGACGGTGCAGATAAGGGGCAGGTAGTAATCAACTTCGATGACGCCGATCTTTCCGAGGCAATCAAGACAGTGGCAGACATGCTTGGGATAAACTATATAATGGAACCCAAGGTCACAGGACAGGTATCCATACATACCTCCGGCACATTAAAAAAGGCCGATCTCCTCCCCATATTTTTTAATATTCTTGATCTAAACGGCCTGACCGCTATTAAACATGGAAATCTTTACACCATTGTTCGCCTTAAAGAGGCAGGCACAAGATCTGTTAAGCCAAGATACGGAACAGATGAAAAGGACCTGAAACTGATTCCCGGTAAAAAGGTTATTATACAGATAATCCCTCTTAAATACATATCTTCCCAGGAGATGGTTAAGGTCCTGAGGCCTTTTGTATCTTCAAGAGGAACTATCCTTTCAAACAAGACTACCAACACCCTGATCATAGCAGATAAGGCATCAAACATCCTGAAGGCTCTGAAAATAGTCAAATCATTTGATATGAACCTGTTTGATGAGGTTCAGTATAGGTTTTTTCCCATTAAAAACATGGGGGTAAAGGAGGCTGCCAGTGTACTGAAGGAGGCATTCTCTTCAGACATCCTGTCCGGCAAGGCAAAGGTGAAGTTCATACCTCTCGATGCCCTGAACATGGTTCTGTCCGTAAGTTCTGATGCAGACATCCTCAACAGGGTTGGCAGATTTATCGACAGATTGAACGTGGACATGGGAGAGGCAGAGACAAGGCTCTTTGTCTATTTTGTAAAAAATGGCAAGGCAAACCAGTTGTCAGATCTTCTTAATCAGGTGTTTGTATCTGATACGTCAAACAAGGCGGCAAAAAAAAGGTCGTCTGAAAAACGTATCAGCGAGGCAAAAAATCCATTTGCCATAAATAAAAAACAGAAAAAAGCAGAAAAAGAGACCAGGGCCGAAACATCGATATTAAAGGAAGGGACAGGGTCGCATACCCTGATGAAGGAGGTAAAGATTACTCCGGATGAAGAGAGGAATGCCCTGATTATTGAAGCTACCCCCGGGGATTATGCAGTCGTTAAAAACATCCTTGATTCTCTCGATGTCCTGCCAAGACAGGTCCTTATAGAGTGCACAATTGCCGAGATTATCCTGGATAACAACACTGAGCTTGGTATTGAATGGAGCTATACAAAAGGCGAGCGCATTAACACCGGTACATTAGCAGCCACTATAGGACAAGGTGGGCTGACTTATCTTGTTGGGATGGCCCACAGAATCAAGGCAGACATATCGGCCTTTGCGTTAAAAGATAAGGTGCGTATCCTGTCTTCTCCGCATATCCTGGCCTCTGACAACAAAGAGGCAAAGATAGACATATCTAACGAAATACCTGTTGCAAGTTCCAGTTACCAGTATACAAATGAAAAAGATGTCATATCCACCAATATAGAATACAGGGACACAGGGGTGATTCTGTCTGTAACACCACACATAAACAGTAATGGAATAGTGACCATGGACATTGATCAGGAGGTAAGCAAAAAGGCTAGTGATGTGTCTGTTGCCGGCAAGTCATATCCGTCCTTTGCAAAGCGGCATATTAATACCTCCCTTACAGTAAAGAATGGTCAGACCATAGTGCTGGGCGGGCTTATAAGTTCAGAGGCAAACGATAAAGATGAAGGAACCCCATGGATAGTGGATATACCTATACTCAGATATCTTTTTGGTAAAGAGTCCAGGAATAATAGAAGGGTTGAACTCATAGTTTTATTAACCCCAAGGGTTGTTACCAGTTTGAATGATGTAGATACAATTACCAACGACTTCAAGCTCAAAGTTAAAAACACAACAAAGATGCTTGATTTCAAAGAAAAATAACGTACAGAGCATTTTAACCACAAAGGATAATTATGGGGCTATTTTTCAAAAACAGACGGAAAGTAAAGAAAAAGACAAGTAAGAAGGTAACAAAAGATGTGGCAAACAAAGGCCACTTGGAATCATCACAGAAGGCCTTTGCCAATAAACAGGAAATTATAATAGAGGATCAAGACAGTCCTGAAGCCACGGGTACTGTATCTGACAGTAATGCCGCTCCTCCAGATGCCAAAGAGGAGTCAGATACCCATAGTAACACAAAGGCCCGCAAGAAGCGGAGTCTGTTCTTCAGGAAAAAGGCAAAGACAGATACAGAAAGACCTAAGGGTTTGGACCATCCTGAACTAACTGAAAAAGAAAAGGATAAACAAAAAAAGAGAGAAGACAAACAAAAAGACAGGGACATTACCGGCCAAAAGAAAGCCAAAAAAGATGTAAAGGATCAGAAAACAGGCATTTTTTCAAGGTTTCGCAAGGGCATGTCAAAGACAAGGTCTGCCATTACAGGGAGACTGGATCGTCTTTTTCTTGGAAAAAAGGAGATTACGGAGGATCTGCTCGATGAACTTGAAGAAATTCTTTTCACATCAGATATAGGTGTTGCTACCACACAGGCATTAATTGATTCCGTAAGGGAAAAGGTCAGTAGAAAAGAATTGAAGGAACCTGAAAAATTAAAATCTGCCCTAAAGGATCATATCTCTTCGTTTCTTGAGGTAGAGCCTGTACCCCATCAAAAGCCGGCTCCGGGTGAACCAAGGGTGATTATGGTGGTCGGTGTTAACGGCGTTGGCAAAACCACCACTATCGGCAAATTGGCTTACAATTTTAAATCACAGGGGCAAAAGGTCATGCTGGCCGCAGCAGATACCTTCAGGGCAGCCGCCATAGAACAGCTTGAAATATGGGGTGAACGGGTTGGCGCAGAGGTGATCAGTCATAAATCAGGATCAGATCCGTCTTCTGTAGTCTTTGATGCTATTGCCTCTGCTGTTTCAAAAAATGCTGATACCCTGCTGATTGATACGGCCGGCAGATTACACACCAAAAAGAATCTGATGGATGAACTATCCAAGATTCATCGTGTTGCAGGCAAAAAACTGACAGGAGCGCCCCATGAGATATGGCTGACCCTCGATGCTACAACAGGACAGAACGCCATTTCCCAGGCAGAAAAATTTAATGAAAAACTTGGTATCACCGGCATCATACTGACCAAATTAGATGGTACTGCAAAAGGCGGTATTGTGGTTGGGATATCGCATCAGCTTGGTATACCTGTCAAATATATCGGAGTAGGGGAACAGATAGATGATCTAAAGGAATTTGATGCCCAAGACTTTATAACAGCTATTTTTGACTGATATATTGATGCCTTTGCATGGATGTTCACTCCTGTCCGGATTCAAGACAGGGCAGAGGCACTGTTCCATCTACCCATCACTACAGAGCCCTTGCCCATTCCGGTCTGAGACCTATCTCACCTTTAAGCGCCCTGTCTATTAACTGAAGGGCGTTTTCTTTACCGCCTGGAAATCTGATTTTTAACGGCAGATAGTTAGATGCATGGTTTGAGAAAAACATACCCCTGCTCATATCCGTGTTTGCTATCATCTCGCGCAATTCTATTAATAACCCCCTCTCTGTGGGCATCTCAAATTTGCCGTTAACATAATCCTCATAAAGCTCGGTGCCGGGTACCAGCATAAGGGTTAGCGCCCCAACATAATCAGGATCCATGGCTGTCAGGAGTTTTCCTGTTGCCCTGGCGTGTTCGAGAGACCTTTCCTTTCCTGCAATCCCGAGAAGAACCGTGACAGAGAGCTTGATACCGGCATCCATGACCCTTTTTCCCATGTCTATCAGATGCTGTGCGGTTGTTCCCTTTTTTATATCTTTCAGGGTCTGATCATCACCGGATTCCACACCAAGATAAATTATTCCAAGTCCATTTTTCCTGAGATTTTCCAGTTGCTCCGGGGTCTTTGAGTTGATCCCCTTTGCATGCGCATATGCCCCTACCCTTTTTACCCACGGCAGATGCTCTCTTATGCGATCGAGTATCCACATCAGCTTATCATATGGTATGATTATAGCATCACCATCCATAAGAAACACCCTGTTTTGCCGTTTCATGTATTTGGATGCAAACATTATATCACTGAGAATAATGTCGTCATCTTTAATACGAAAATGTGGTTTGTCAAGATATGTTCCACAGAACGTACATTTGTTGTGTGAGCATCCAAGTGTAACCTGGAGCAATATGCTCAATGCCTCACTTGGGGGCCTTATACAGGTTCCTTCATAGTGCATGTCTTCCATTTCAGCTACAGTCTCTTTCATAAGCCTGTTATCCTCCATGATGATATTTGTTGGCAAAAAATAATTGACAGGCCTGCATATGGCCTGTTTCCGCAATATTTGAACCTGTCATATGGCCTCATTTGCTGTCAAAAGGCAGCAGGCATCACATAAAGACAGGCAGGGTTTATATAGGTCTTGTGTATAATCCAGTTAGGCCTTTGACCTTTTTTGATTCAATATGGTATCCAAAATCTGGAAAAAACACATATGACATTTTTTTAACAAGACCGTCAAAATACATAATAATCACCAGTAACGCAAAGTGCAAGATATAGACAAAAACAATTCAGGAGCCTTTAATATGCCAAAGCACCTCTTTTTATCCTATGTTGCAAAAAGAAGGTTACCGCTTCATGCTAATTTTTCGATATACAAGGCAGATAAAAGACCTGTTCCTGCCTCTGTAAAAGATATTTTTCTGCATCTATTGTTAATATTTCTTGTATATATCTTTTTTATGTTAAACCTTTGGACCGTACCTGCATATGCACATGAAAAAGACACCTTGATTCCATCTGAACCTAACAATGGGTTATCCATATATGAGGTTGATCATGTCAGGGTTCTTGCAAAAAAAGTATCAACGAAAAAGAATGACTATCTCTGGAAAATATTTGACAGGACAGGAACTCTTGGGCAAAAAATGGATTCAGTAAGGCTCGTAAAGATATTTAAAAGGCTGAATCCATCGATAGAAAACTGGGATGAAATAGAACCCGGTCAGCAACTGATCATTCCTGTAAGAATCATCCGTTTTAAACGTCCTGTAATAAATAAAAGGATCCCACACATAAAAGGGGTTGTAACTGCCTGTCAAAAAAAAACCGGGACACCTACAAAACAAAAAAACGAACCTGTTCCTGTTAAGCCAAAGTTAGACAAAAAAAAACTCTATACAACACAAAGAGATGAGGTATCGGTAAAAAATATCCTTAAAGGTAAAAAGGCTGCAAAAAAATCGCAAAATGGCATTCAAATACCAAATAACACGGGTAAAAACAGACAGAAACCTCATAAAAAAAAGGATACAAAATACCATAACCACAAACCGGGTACAGACAAAAAAAGCAAGTCACCAGTAGCTGCAAAAGATAGACGGCAACCCTCCCTGACACATGAAAAAACAGAAAAAAGACATGCCTCAGTAGCAAACACTCACATCAGATCTGCCCTGGCTAATTCATATATGCTGTTGCCATCCCTCTGCATGCAGACATGGCCTGCAGCACCTTTTCCTGTGCATAAATATCTTTGTGAAAAAAGAGCCTCATCTATTAGTATCATAACAAAACAGTCTCTGCCCGTATCTACAAAAAAGGAAAATAATAATAGGGCAGGCAAGGTTATAACATGCAGGAAAAAGACAATACCTGACAAGCTTTCTGAAATATTTCATAAGATGGGAGGTGAATGGATCCAGACCGGAGAACATTTTATTTCTCTCAAATCAGGCGGACAACTGAACCTTGATGCAAAAAGCTACCCTCTGGTTAATTTTAAAACAGGTATTATGACAATCATAGACATCCATAACTCTCTCCCTGAAGAGGTAGTCAGGGTTATCAGGTCTAACTGGGATAATTACCGGTTCGTACATCTGAACAGAGACGATAATCTCAGGACTGCATTACACAAGATTCTTAACAGGTGCGGATTTTCAAATGTGTTGAAAAAGGGCGAAACGTATGAATTTGAAAACAACGGAATCAGGTTCAGCATAAAAGGCGACTGGACTCTCATCGATACCAAAAACAATCTGAAAAACAGGCCCCGTGTCATAGTGTTAAATCTCAAAAAAGAAAATATCATTCCCGAAACAATAAAAAGATATATCAGGGGCCTGAATATAACGGTGGTCAACTATCCAGGGCATAACGTCTATGAAGCAAAAGGAGAACAACCTCTCGGTTGGAAATGGGATGGAACTTTCGGAGGGCTTGTTGAAAAACTGCTTGCACTTCAGGGAATTGCCTTTAAAAGTCATGCCAAGGTTCCTGTATACAGAAATCAACGACATGATTTCAATCTGATTGTAGTAGCTGATTTGCTTTTTAAAATAAAAAGAAAAGATGCCATTATTGATTTTAAGGCCCTATGTCCGGAAACAGTTGCCCTGCTGAGGGAAAACAGATATCTTGTTTTGCCCCTATCAGCGGAAAAAAACGGTTTGAGTATAGTAAAAAAGGTGCTTGATTTTCTGGGTGTCAAGCATACCCCTCCTGGTCCTGTATCCTTTAAAACTGAAGAATCCAGCCTGGCAAACAACCTGGAAATGACATTACCTGGCATAACATTCCTGGATCATAACAACCATATGATCCTTGCAACCACGGTGCCTCTCCCCAACGCAATTATGGCCTTTTTGTGGCAGAAAGGCTATTATGTCCTTACCCTGTAATACCTAAAACCTGCATAAACTATTTTCAAAAAGAAAATGATGCCTTTAATATCAGCGAATTATAGCAATACTGTGCTTGCGTAACACACAGCAATTTGAATGCGGCCGTAAACCGTTTTTGAAAATAGAGGTTTTAGGTACAAGGCATAAGGGTTAGACATGTGCAAAGGCATACAAGATGTCAGGTGTATGGCCAAACGCTCACAGTATATGGAAGGTTTTTACGACGCCATCAAACAAAAAGGAAGATAGAGTATGAAGTCTTGTGACCCTGGTCATGATTTCGACGATTTTTTTTCTCTCTACAAAAACTGCTGTTTATGTCCAAGGGCCTGCCAGGTAGACAGGACAGACACATCGGTTGACGCACGTTTAGGGTTTTGCAGACAGGCGGCTATACCTGTAATCGCCTCTGTATGCCCTCATTTTGGAGAAGAACCGCCTTTTTCCGGTACCCATGGATCAGGAACGGTATTCTTTTCCGGGTGTACCTTACGCTGTTCATTCTGTCAAAATTATCAGATTTCGCACAGATGTATGGGGAAAGAGTCAGACACAGAGGCCATACTGAAAAAACTAACAGATATGATTCAAACCTACCATGTGCATAACATCAACTTTGTAACTCCGGATCATTTTTTCCCCCATGTATTCCATATAACAGGCCTGTTACGTAATCTTGGATATAAACTGCCTGTTATATATAACCTGTCAGGATATCAGGCAGTAAACATGCTGAAGCTGGCAGAACCACATGTAGACATATATCTGCCTGATTTCAAATTTTCCGATCCAGACCTTGCCAAAAATCTTGCAGGACGAAAAGATTATCCAAAAACGGCCATTGATGCAATATCTGAAATGGTAAAACAGAAGGGTTTTCTTGATTCCTTTTCTTCTGGCAAAAAAATAGCATCTAAGGGAGTTCTGGTTCGTCACCTTATACTGCCGGGATATACAGACAATTCAATAGACGCACTGTCCACCCTGTTTATAGAGTTTGGGCCTGATATTCCTGTCAGTATAATGTCCCAGTATTATCCGGTAAGAGAAAGCAGATACAAATCACTTAACAGGATGGTTTCAAGGAAGGAGTTTGATAAGGTGTACTCACACGCCATAGACCTGGGCTTTGAACATCTGTTTGTCCAGTATCCTGAGGATATGTCAGCAAGGTCATCTCCATTTTTACCTGATTTTACACAGGTACACCCCTTTGGCAAGTCGATGCCCTGTAAATAACCCCTGCACCTTCAACACGGTAATCAGAAACCACGGCAGGAACTATGACTGCCTGCCCACGGTTCAGGGGGCGGGTTACGGCATTATCCTGGATGACAAGCTCACCCTCTGTACAAATCAATATCTCTACACTGCGGTTTTGCGGACTTTTATATTTATCTCCCTTTTTTAAGGATACGACAGACAGCAAAAACTCCCTTGCGGGCGTCACATAAGATCTCTCTTTTGTATTTACGGATTCCGGCTCTATAACTGCAACCTCGGTTGCCCTGAAATCTACAATCCATAGCAGTTCCTCTACATCCACATGTTTGGGTGTAAGCCCACCCCTTAACACGTTGTCTGAATTGGCCATCAGTTCAATACCAAAGCCATTCAGATATGAATGCAGTTCGCCCGCGGGTATATATATTGCCTGTCCGGGCTCCAGTCTTACAAGATTCAGCAAAACAGGAGAAATCACCCCTATATCTCCAGGATATTCGTTGTTAAGCCTTATTATCCATTTGAAAGCAACATCTTTTTTTATACATCTTTCTGCCTTGGAAACAAGCTCCTCTACTGCCTCTTTTTGCTGTTTCCTTTCCATGGTCATAATAAACGAATAAAAATCTCTTAGCTGTCCGGCAGGATCTGAGCAAAATTTATTGAATTGATCTGTAAGATGAGACGGTATCACCTGTTTCATCAAATGGATAATTTCTTCAGGTCTTCGAAAACCCTTGAGCGCCTCAAACGGAGAAAGGGCACAAAGTATCTCTGGCTTGTGATTCTTGTCTCTGTAATTACGTTTTGGGGAATCAAGAGGGATGTGCAGGGCGTTTTCCCTTTCAAATCCTTCACGTGCCTGATCAAGGTTGGGATGTACCTGTATGGACAGAGGCCGTTTTGCAGCAAGAAGTTTAAACAAAAACGGAAGGCTGTCTCCGAATTTTGTGACCACATCCTTACCAAGGATTTCAAAAGGCGCCATTTTAATAACTTCGTTTAAGGGCAGCCATTTATTGCCGTTTACCTGTACCATAGAGGGGGCCTTTGGATGTGCCCCCATCCATAATTCTGCTACGGGTGTCCCCTTGAGATCATCTAAGCCCACAAGGGACTGAATCATCGTCTTAGAACCCCAGGCATATTGTTGAACAGGGTTTTTAAGATATGCTATGGTAGATATCATTATTTAAAGACCTATAAACATGGTTTTTACGTATCAGCTCAATAAACAGGGGCAGGAGGCTTTTTCGGTTTTTCTGTTGAGACCTTTGCAAGATACTCAGTTTTATTCAGGTTCAGGGAAGACAAACGAACCGGAGGAATATGAGGAAGGCACAGAAATCGGGCAGAGGGGGGAACATCATGCCCTGGCACATGGTCTGAAACTGTTACATTCTCAAGACTGATGGCGTCGTAAAAAGTCTCCATCTACTCTGTGTTACAGTGTTTGGTCATACGTTGAACATCCTGTATGCCTTCACGCATGACCAAACACTATGCCTTGTATATGAAGATTTTTACTTAGCCATCGATTCTACTTTTTATGGGTTCATCAAGACTACTTATTAACCGGATGGAGCCATCAATATTCGGGGGGCAACCTTTTCATCTCTGCCTGAGAAAATACCGGACCATCCTTGCAGACATATTTGTCACCTATATTACACCGACCACACATACCTATCCCGCATTTCATCCGCATCTCAAGAGAAAGTATGATATTTTCAGGAGAAAAGCCCAGTTTTTCCAAGACCGGTTGGGTAAACTTGATCATAATGGGAGGACCGCATACAATCGCAATAGCATTATCCGCACTCGTGATTTTTTCCTCTGTTACAGATGGAACAAAGCCAACATTGTACTTCCAATCCGGATCATCCGTTCCATCCACTGTAATGTGCATCTCTATATCGTCTCTTTTCTCCCATGCCATAAGCTCATCCCGGTAAAGCAGCATCCCTGGGTTTCTGGCGCCATAAACTACCCGGATGTTGTTAAATCTGGAGCGGTTTTTCGGGTCAATCATAAATACAATACTTGATCTCAACGTAGTAAAGGCAAACCCCCCACCTATAATAACAACATTTTTCCCCTCCATTCTGTCCCAGGGGTAACTGTTCCCCAAGGGGCCCCGAATCCCTATAATATCTCCCTCTTTCATGTTGTGGAGAAAGGTGCTGACAAGCCCAACCCTGTTTACAGTAAAAGAGACAAAGCCCTCTTCTGTAGGAGAAGATGCAATTCCTATGGGAATTTCCCCCTTGCCCGGCACAGAAAGTTCCGCAAATTGGCCTGGGGCATAGACAAAGTTATCCCTGTCTTCAGGGTTTATAAAAACAAGTCTGAATGTTTTCAAAGACCTGTCATCAGTCTCAGTTACTATGTTATCTATACATACCGGATATGGAAGATAAGGATTTTCCAACGGAACATCCTCCTTTATCAATAGGTGACGCGACCAGATATGACTACAAAATAATGTCAGTCACACCATCGTGCCAAAGCATAAAAGAAAAAAACGTTTATCTTACCGTAAAACCACACAAGACCGTGCGAAAAACCAGGCTGTATTATTCCGTCGGTGGCCCAGGATATCCTGAACCCGGCCATGCCTGTTTAATTCCCACCCCATAGGCAGTTGTTTTTCGGAATCTTTCCCGATATCTTCAAAAGTTCATGCAGACAGACGTACAGGGGGCTCATCGCTCATCAGCCTAAGGACATCCCGTATATCTATATTAACAGGACAAAACTGTACACAACGACCACAGCCTGTGCACTGGAAACCGTCATCAAATTTGTCTACGTAATATTTGAACTTGTGCATAAACCTCTGGCGCACACGCTGAAATTTTTTTGCCCTTGGATTGTGTCCGGAACCGTGAAGCGTAAACAAGGGAAACATGCAGGAATCCCAGTTTCTTATTCTGTCCCCTTCCCTGCCATACACCTCATCCTGCACATCAAAACACCAACACGCGGGACACAAAAAGGTACAGGTTCCACAGTTCAGACAGGCAAAAGCTACATCATCCCAAAAGGACGCATCAAATATATCTTTAATCTCTTTATTTCTTATCGGATCAACCGGTACTACGTCCGGCATACCGTCACGAACATGATCAGACAGCCTGAGCGCAGCCTCCCTGTCAGTCTTATCTGCACTACGTCCCCCATTGAGCTTTCCGAGAAAGGCCTCTCCCTTATCCGTAAGGGCTCGCACAAGATATGTCTCGCCCATATCAAACATCAGGACATCAAGGCCCTCTTCATCAAAGGGGCCACCTCCCATTGCAGTGCAAAAACAGGTAGAACGGGGAGAATTACAACCCAAACCGATCAGTGTAGTAGCCTCGTATCTTTGAACCCACCAGGGATCCCTGTATTCAGGTGTGTCAAAATTTCGTTTTGATATCTGAAATGCATGGGCATCACAGGGGCGTATCCCTACTATGGCCTGAGGAGCAAATGTCTTTGGCACCTCTTTAAGGATATTGCAATCCGGATCCTGTTTATCAAGAGAATATTCAAACATACGTTCTGACTGGGGATAGACTATACTCTTGGGAGACATTCTTGTATTATGATAATCATCAAATGCCACCTTTGTGTCATTATCAAGATGCCTGAAGGCATACATATCCCCCTCTTTGACCGGGACAAAAACCATGTAATCCCCGGCCAATCCCCGTAGGGACTCTACCCAGCCCTGTTTGGTAAAAATTTTATCGCCCATATGATGTCCTCGTAAAAAAACCGGTTTATAGTGTCTTGCACCTGTCCATAAGCAACATGGTCCATTAGTTTTCCGATAAAAACAAGACAGTTTTTGCAAGGCATGTGAAAACTTTAACAACAGGTATGATTTGAGAATCAAAACCTGAACATAACAATGCAGACAAAAAGGCCATTTCTAGATGGAAACTACTTAATAAAATCGTTATAATCATCAGACCTATACGTATCTAACGGTGGCCTTTCAGTGAGACTCAACCCCGCCTGCCAGGAGAAAAGTTCCTCTGCATCCCTGTTCAGCTTTCTGGTAAACTGCCGCATGGAAATTCCCATTGGGCAAACCCTTTCACATGCCCCGCAGTCTGTACATCTGCCTGCACAGTGAAAGGCCCTCAAAAGATGGAAAGTCATGGTATCTGTGGGATCAATACTTTTTCCCACCCACTGAGGTCTGGATTCATCTACAAAACATGTAGGGCAATAACACAGGGGACAGGCATTACGGCAGGCATAACAACGAATGCATTTGTCAATAAGACGCCTGAAAAAGGCATTTTTGTCATCACAAGACATCTTCTCTATGTTTTTCACATCGCTGTAAGGTTCTATCCCCTTCTGTTCCTCAACCGGCTCCCCTATCATCTCGTCATATTCGACAGGATTCCTGTGGCGACATACCTTGCAGTTTCCCTGTAGATAGTCGGCTTTATTAAAGGTCTCCTGAAATCCTTTGCCTGTAACAGTAAAGGTTATATCAGATTCTGTTATATCTGTTATTTCCCTGTGTCCCACTGCCCTGTTTACGGCACGATGATCAATCATACCCGTGCACGGGATACCAACAATATATAACTGGTCGCGCCTGATCTGATTCTCTATGATATGGGTAACTATGCTCCTTGAATTACATCCTGTTGCCAGGATACCAATCCTGTCAGTTCTTCCAGTCAGATAGTTACACAGGTTTAAGCCACAGTTACTATCCCAATACAAAAGGTCTGCTTCATCAGGATTCCTGATAAGTACAGGCTCATTCATCATGGGAACAGAGCCTTTCTTGTAACCTATAAAAACATCTACTGTGCCATCTTTGAGCAGCTTTTTCGCAATATCTCTGATTTTTTCAGTAAGCTCAATCATCATACCACCTCGGCTCGTCTCTTTACAAGGTACTTGGCTGGTCCCAACGCCCTAACTGCCGCACTCACCTCCTTAGCCACCTTGACAAACTTGGTCGCCTCGGCCGAGCTTATCCAGGAAAAATGAAGTCTCCCCGGTTCCAGCCCCGTATGCTCAAGCAGATTCTTCATAAGGGCAAATTTACGCCTTGCATAGTAATTACCTTCCAGGTAATGACAATCCCCGGGATGTCACCCTGAAACCCATACACCATCCGCACCATGACGAAATGCCCCGAGAATGAGCTTGGGGCTGACTCTGCCTGAACATGGAACCCTTATGATCCTAAAATCAGGTGGGTACTGAAACCGGCTCACACCTGCAAGATCAGCCGCTCCGTAACTGCACCAGTTGCACAAAAAAGTGATAATCTTTGGTTCCCATTCACTCATATAAATCTCCTCATTAAAGGAATTATAGGAAGGTTGTGCTTACGTGACACGCATCGATTTGAATACGGCCATAAACAAGTTTTTGGAAATAGTTTACCCTCCTCGAGCGCTGATTTTACCGAATCTGCGGCGTTAGCAAGGACTTGAAGTATCTTATAGTACGTCTGCGCCCTTGCCACCTTGCACCTGCCTGCTGCAGACAGGTCTTCGGCAAACTCAACACTTGCAAGATTTAGGTATCAACATCTGGAAGGCCATGTCTGATTCATACCTCATTTATCATTGCCATAATCTGGCCCTCTTCAAAGCCTCTGAGGTTTACTGCACCGGAACGGCATGAGGCAACACACAGGCCACAACCTTTGCATAAAACAGGATTTATCTGCGCCCTGCCTGCAAAAGGTCCGTCCTCAATAAAAGAGGGTGCAGAATATGGACATACAGCCACGCAAACTCCGCAGCCACTGCAATACATCGGATCTATATATGCAACCGTTCCGCTTGTATGCACTGTTTCACTTGCAAGAAGGGTAACAGCCCTTGATGCAGCCGCCTGGGCCTGGGCCACAGATTCATCAACAGCCTTGGGATAATGGGCCATTCCACACAGAAAAACACCATCTGTTGCAAATTCAGAGGGAGCCAGCTTTGGATGAGCCTCAAGAAAAAAGCCATCGGCATTCAGTGTAACCTTGAAATGCTGTGCAAGTTCTTCATCCTTATATGGAATAATGGCAGACGCAAGGACAAGCATATCCGCCGTTATAATTTCATCACGCCGCAGGATTGGATCATATGCCTGTACATAGAGAGCCTCACCCTCTTTTTTAACATCTGGCTTCCTTTCAGGGTCATAGCGGATAAAAATAACCCCTGCTGCCCTCGCCATCTTGTAGAGACCTTCCCTCTCTCCATAGGTCCTGATGTCACGATACAGGATATACACATTCATCTCAGGGTTAATTTCCTTCAGATACAGGGCACTTTCCATGGAATGGGTACAGCATACCCCGGAACAGTAAGGTCTTTCAGGTTCTCTTGAGCCCACACACTGAATAAAAACAGCGGTATTTATATCCTTAAAAGACTCAGGATCATCCATAAACTTCCTGTCCAGTTCAAGATGGGTCATAACCCGCGGGTCATCCCCGTAGAGATATTCATCCGGTTTGTATTCCTTTGCTCCTGTGGCAATTACAGCAATACCATGCTCTATCACCCTCTCTGTATCAGCCCCTTTAATGGTTGTTTTGAAATTCCCTACAAAGCCGTCCACATGGACAGGTTTAGCACCAAGGTACACATCTATATTCTCATCATTATTTACATCATGAATCAGTTGAGAAAGATGTTTTTGAACATCTTCCCCCTTCCATGTCCTGAAAAGATTAAGGCCCTGCCCGCCAAGGACCGTATCCCTTTCCACAAGAGCAACCTTGTATCCCTCCTTGCTCAGGCTCCTCGCAGCAGCCATACCAGCAATACCGCCACCTATTACCATAGCCTTTTGATTTACATAAAGCTCTGTCTCTTCAAGAGGCTGTGTAAGAGCCACCTTGGCTACCGCCATACGCACCAGATCCTTTGCCTTTTTTGTAGCAGCCTCGGAATCATCCATATGCACCCAGGAGTCCTGGTTTCGGATGTTAGTCATCTCAAAGAGATACTTGTTGATACCGGCATTAACCATGGTCTCCTGAAAAAGAGGCTCATGCGTCTTGGGTGTACAGGCAGCCACTACGATCCGGTTAAGACCCTTTTCCTTTATGACCCTGGCAATAGTATCCTGTGTATCCTGGGAACAGGTGTAGAGATTGTCGGCCACATATTCCACGTATGGAAGGGTTGCCGCATACTCCTTGACAGCAGGAACATCTACCACCCCTCCTATATTGATTCCGCAATGGCATACAAAAACCCCGATTTTAGGCCTTTCTCCTGCCACATTTCTCTCTTCTGGCAGCTCCTGTTTTCGGGTAAGGGTGTTTCTGCCCGGACTGAGAAGCGCACCTGCCTCGGCTGCAGCGGAACTGGCCTCAATTACAGACATGGGTATATCCTTAGGCCCCCCAAATACTCCACACACATAGATTCCATCCCTCGATGTACACACGGGGCTAAATGACCCTGTATAACAGAATCTGTTTTCAGTCAGGGCAACATCAAGTCTTTTTGCCAGTTCAACGGTCTTTTGCGATTCCTCAATACCCACAGACAAAACCACCATTTCAAAGGTCTCTTCCTGCAAAACACCATCGTCGTCAACATAGGTAATCACCAGATCATCTGTCCCTATTTTTGGCAGAACAGAGTGAACGCGGGAACGAATAAAACGGACACCATGCCTGTCTCTTGCATCATTGTAATATTTCTCAAAGTCCTTCCCATGGCTCCTTATATCTATATAAAATATGGTACAATCCACATCTTCGCCACCATGTTCCTTTGCAATAACGGCCTCTTTAATGGCATACATACAGCAAACCGAAGAACAGTATCCATTATCACAGCGGTTCAGATCCCTGGAACCCACACACTGTATCCATGCTATCCTTTTGACATCCTTCTTGTCTGACATCCTGACAAGATGCCCCATGGTAGGCCCCGATGCGGAAAGTATCCGCTCAAATTCCATAGAGGTCATAACATTGGGATGGGTAGTATAGTTATATGTATCAAGAACGGATGGATCAAATGCAGTAAACCCGGGAGCAAGGATAACGGATCCGACCTTAAGCTCAACAGTCTCCGGCTGTTGGGCATGGGTATCAAGGGTAACGGCCCCGGCCCCGCATGCCTCCACACACTGGAAACATTCACAGCAATATCCGCAGTTCAGGCAACGTGCTGCCTCTTCATGCCCTGTTTCCCTGTCATACCCAAGTTCCACC
>JAGGTJ010000158.1 GCA_021163815.1 Deltaproteobacteria bacterium
AAAAGGAATTTATGGTTTTAATATCAACGAATTATAGAAATATTGTGCTTGTCACGCATCAATTTGATGCGGCCATAAAGGTTATGATTTTTGAAAATAGTTTACCGCTTCCGGAGCGCCGATTTTACCGAATCTGCGGTGTTGGCAAGGACTTGAAGTATCGTAGTACGTCTGCGCCCTTGCCGCCTTGCACCTGCCTGCAGCAGGCAGGTCTTCGGCAAACTCGACGCTTGCAGAATTTAGGTTGTATATGAAGATTTTTATCTATCCATCGTTTTTTTACGGGTTCATCAAAGCTGCATTAAGTAGCTGCCTATTCCACCAAAAGACCAAACTTCCTGTGTGTCTCCATCACCCGATCTACAATCTTCAAGGGTTGCTCTGTCTTGGGTTCAGGCGTATCAAGGCAGGGGGTATCTTCAGTCAGGCTCCTGATAAGCGCCATCACCGAGCGGGCAAGGGCCCCTGGTTGATACCCTCCCTCAAGGGCAAAAAGAACTGGAGGTTCTTTTATCTCTTTCCTTATACCTAATAAAAAACCGGCTAACCATGAAAATGCCTGCTCCGTCAGATTACACCTCCCTATGGGATCATCATGATGGGCATCAAAACCCGCTGCAACAAGGATCAACTGCGGCCTGTATCCCAATACAGCAGGGGTAAGTACCCGTTGATAGATATATACAAAATCCTCATCTTTCATATCCCTGTAAATCGGTATATTTACGGTGTAGCCCTCCCCTTCTCCTGTCCCCACATCTTCAAAGTTTCCCGTGTAGGGATAAAGCAGGATATCATGAGTAGACAAATAAAAAACATTAGAATCTTCATAGAAAAGATCATTAATACCGTTTCCATGATGCACATCCCAATCAACAATCATTACACGTTTCAGGCTGTACTGTTTTGATGCATAACGTGCTGCAACCCCCAGGTTATTGAAGATGCAAAATCCGCCGGCAGAGTTTTTCATTGCATGGTGACCAGGAGGTCGTACAAGAGCAACACAGACATCATATCGGCCGGCAAAAAAATCATCAATCGCCTTTATACACCCACCCACGGCAAGCCAGGAAGCAAGGTAGGTCATCGAACTTGCCGGCGTATCAATTGCCAGGCTGGTAAAATCATGTTCTGCGGTTTTCAGAACCTTGTCGATATAAAAGGGGGTATGAACCAGTTCAAGGGTTTCAAGCGTGGCAGGTTCCGGGATAACTGTAATCAGATTATCATTGTGATACCTGTCCAGTGCATCATATACGGCCTTAAGTCGTCTCGGATGTTCAGGGTGATTATAACCTGGCTTATGAACAAGATACCGGTCGTCCCGTACAATACCTGTTTTCATACCTGTTCCCATTTCCCTGTAACCTAAAACCCCGGAGAAAGCAAGCTTGTATCTATACCTCTAGACCTTTGCATAACATCCTCTTTTGCCATGAAAACACACAAAAACCATGTTAAAAAACCAGTCTGTATTTTCATATTCGTGGGTGGCCAGAATATTTTGGATCCGGCCGTGCCGGTTTGGAAACAGTCTGTACAGATTTCAGGCTGCATTTTATGAAGATTTTTACTTAACCATGGGTTCTACTTTTTACAGGCTCATCAATCTTAACACCATCAATCGTTCCGATCTGCTGTCAAAGGGCTGAAGGAAACAAAAACCATATTTTTTATAAAGACGAATCGCCCTAACATTGTAAGCATCCACTGTCAACCATATAATCCTTATTCCGTTACATCTACACCATTTGATGGCCTGTTGTGTAAGTTCACTTCCAACCCCCTTTCCCCTGTACGGCTGAACAACAAAAATCAGGTATTCTGCATCCAGTTTGTCAAAATCGGGCAAAAGGGCCACATGAGCAATAATCTTGTCCTCATCTTTCATATGTGCAACAAAGTTTTGACCACTCACGGTCACATGTCTGAGCCAGGTCGCACGCATGAGATTATCACACGGTGGCATGCCCTGAAACTTTCCCTTTGGCACAAACATGTCATACATATCCACAAGATACGGATAATCTTCCTGTGTATATTCTTTCACTTCAAATAAAAATGTTTCCTCACCACAACCGGCCATGATTCAGATCTACGAAGAAGGTCTGTCTGCAATAAGCCTGTCAACAACTGTCGGATCAGCAATAGTGGAGAGATCTCCAAGATCATCGGTTCTGCCTGCCGCAATCTTTTGCAGAATACGCCTCATGATTTTCCCGCTTCTGGTTTTGGGAAGAACATCTGCCCACTGAATCACATCAGGAGTAGCTATAGGACCTATCTCATGACGGACAAGTTTTTTCAGCTCCTGTTTCAGCTCCTCAGATTTTTGGACACCGGAATCCAGGGTAACAAATGCATATATACCCTGTCCCTTGATATCGTGAGGGAACCCAACAACCGCAGCCTCAGCAACATCCTTGTGCAACACAAGGGCTGACTCAATCTCTGCTGTACCCAAACGATGCCCCGATACATTCAGGACATCATCAATACGACCAATGATCCAGTAATAGCCATCTTCATCCTTTTTTGCTCCATCACCGGAAAAATACATCCCGGGCACCTGACTGAAATAGGTCTCCTTAAACCTCTCGTGATCTCCAAAGACTGTACGAGCCATTCCAGGCCACGGTCTTCTGATACAAAGGGCACCCTCCTGTTCGGGAAACCTGGCCTCCTCCCCCGTATCATCTACAACAACAGAGTCAACTCCAAAGAAGGGAAAGGAGCAGGAACCCGGTTTCAGGGGAGCAACACCCGGAAGGGGTGTAAGCATATGTCCACCGGTTTCTGTCTGCCACCATGTGTCTATGACAGGACACCGGTTTTGTCCCACATAACGATAATACCAGCGCCATGCCTCCGGATTAAGAGGCTCTCCTACTGATCCAAGAAGTTTTAAGGATGAAATATCATGTTTTTCAATATGTTCAATCCCTTCTTTTGAAAGAGAACGTATAACAGTGGGCGCCGTATAAAATTTGGTGACCTTGTACTTTTCCACGATGGCCCAGTATCTGTCAAAATCAGGATAGTTCGGAACACCTTCAAACAACATGTTCGTTACCCGATTAATCAATGGACCGTACACCCCATAACTGTGACCGGTTATCCAACCTATATCTGCAGTACACCAAAAAAGATCATCATCCTTAAGGTCAAATACCAGCTTCGTCGTCATGGCTGCATAAAGCAGGTAACCTCCGTGTGTATGAACCATCCCTTTTGGAGCACCTGTACTTCCACTGGTATAGAGTATGAACAGGGGATCCTCCGCATCCATTGGCTCAGGATCCACAGTTTCAGGAAGGTCTGGATCAGCAATGGCATCGTGCCACCAGACCTCTGTCTTGCCGTTTAGACTGATCTCAGTCTCTCCCCTCTTAAAAACAATGGTAAGTCTTATACCAGGACATGCCTCAAGGGCCTTGTCTACAGTATCTTTGAGAGGAATAATCTTTCCGCCTCTCATGGAGGAACTGGCTGTTATAATAATATCAGCAGCACAGTTCTGGATCCTGTTTGCCAGCGCCTCTGCACTGAAACCAGCAAATACCACACTGTGCACTGCTCCAATCCTGGCACATGCAAGCATGGCTACAGGCAGTTCAATAATCATGGGCATATAAATAATCACACGATCGCCCTTCTTTACACCCCTTGACTTCAGAAAAGCCGCCATTTTATTAACCTGATAATAGAGCTCTTTATAGGTTATCTTTTTGTATTCATCAGGATTGTTACCTTCCCAGTAATAGGCAATTCTGTCCCCATGCTCATTCAGATGACGGTCAAGACAGTTGTATGATGCATTCAACTTTCCACCCTTGAACCATTTTACAGATACCTCTTCCGGATCATACTCAAAAACCGTATCCCATGGTTTCATCCATGACAGATATTCCTTTGCCTGTTCCCCCCAAAAGGCATCAACATCATTAATGGACCTGTGATAAAGTCTATCATACTGTTCCCTGCTGTTGATGTAGGCAACCTTTCCGTAATAGCCAAGATGAGCATCATATAACTCTTTTGTATCCATTTTCATTCCCCTCCCTATTCTATCTTTCATTCATACCTAATAATAGCACCCATACATAGTTGGGTACCAAGGAGTTTCTAATTGTTTACACCCGTTGTGCGCTCAATCCCACTACACAGAAGCAGATTTATGTTTTCATAAATGCAAAGTCTTGTGCAAGATCAAGAGATTATCCAAAGGCACACAGGGGCTTCATCTATCTGCATGCAATGCACGGCAACCACAGATATTGCAAAAAAACATCTGTGTATGTGAACCATGTTGGCTTAAAACCGCAAACAAACACATTGTAGCTCAATATATAGAGGAGATAAAGGAATATAAAAAAAGATCGAACCAAAGATATTTTTTATTGACTCAAAAACAATTTTCGATTATGTAATTTTTACCATATTCCGATAGGAATTTTCAAAAAATTTGACTGTATCTTTATGGTCAAGGGTAAGCAAGACGCTGAGACCCTTGCAAAATGTTCAGTTTTGCTCAAGTTCAGAGAAGGCAAAAATTTTAACCTGAGGGATATCTTTTCAGGATCAAGATCGATGTTGACACATAAATTGGGCAAAAATAGGACATTATGCAAAGACCTCACGCCTTAAATTTGGTCGCGGGTGTTATTATCGTTTGCCTTGTTGATCAAGAACAAGGAACAAAATCATAAAAAAAACATAAAATCATAAAAAAAAGGTAATATGGCATCTATTTTAACATTCCCAAAAGGTGGCGTTCATCCGCCAGAGTCAAAGGAATTGACGGAGCATTTGCAGATAGAAACTATGCCAATACCGTCAAAACTGGAAATCATACTTGGGCAACACATAGGGGCACCGTGTACACCAACCATTGAAAAACGTTCCAGCGTTGCTGAAGGAGATTTGATAGCCGATGTAACAAAAGGGCTGGGGGTTCCCCTGCATGCACCTGCCGCAGGCACAGTCAAGGCCTTTGAAAAATCGGCGCATCCTATCAGAGTAACTGCTCCATCAATCACGATTACAGTTGATCAAGAAGCAGCACCAAGGCAATGGGAGAGCTCTGAATGGCAAGATCTTACATCAGAAGATCTGCTCAAAAAGGTTCACGACGCGGGTATTATTGGAATGGGTGGTGCAGGCTTCCCAACTCATGTCAAGTTGAATCCACCAAAGGACAATCCTATTGACACATTACTTATTAACGGTGCAGAATGTGAACCTTATATAACAGCAGATCACAGATTGATGCTGGAATCAACAAAAGAGATTGTCGAAGGTGTCAAGATAATTTTAAAGATTCTTGGTATCAAAAACTGTTCGATAGGTATTGAAAAAAACAAGCCGGATGCAATAGAAGCCATGTCTGAGGTAACAAGGGCTGCTTCAAACAATGAATTCAACATCAAAGTTGCCCCTCTTGAAGTTAAATACCCCCAGGGCTCTGAAAAGCAACTTATTCAGACAATAACCGGACGTAAGGTTCCCTCTATGGCATTGCCATCATCCGTTGGGGTTGTAGTGCAAAATGTGGCTACAACAAAGGCGATTTATGATGCGGTTGTTTTGGGAAAACCACTGTATGAGAGAGTTCTGACTGTATCCGGCAGAGGAATTTCCAGACCAGCCAATCTGCTTGTTAAGGTTGGTACATCTGTCAGAGATATAGTGGATTTTTGTGGCGGCACCACCCCTGAACTTGCACGTATAGTGATGGGAGGGCCAATGATGGGTTTTGCAGTACCTACCATTGATATCCCTGTCACAAAAACAACATCGTCGGTACTGTTTTTAACCGAAGAAGAGATTGATACCAGGCCACCCTCTCCCTGCATTCAATGTGGCTGGTGTCTTGAGGCATGTCCCATGGGGCTGGAACCCAAAGAGATAGGGATCTATGTTGAAGGAGGTAAAGGCAACGACACTGAACAGTTTGGGGTCTTTGACTGTTTTGAATGCGGTAGTTGTGCCTATACATGTCCTGCAAAACGTCCGTTGGTACAGTTTATACGGTTGGCAAAGATGCAGGCAAGACATTAAAAAGGGAATTTCAGTTTTAAAACGTCAGATTACACCTAAAAAAATACCGGGCGCCTATTTTGAGGTTGTTAAGAGAAATAAACAATCCCTTAACATTGATGTCTTTAAACTGATATGGAGAAAAAACAAAAAAAGACAAATAGTTAACTACTGAGCTGGTTTTCAATCCATTTCTCAGTTGTGTGTTTAATGCATTGAAAATCAGCCCAAATAAAGATTTACAAGGAGAGTCATCATCGAAGCAAAAGTAACCAATAACCAGGCATCTAATCCTATGAAGCTGTTGAGTGTATCTGTTTCTCCGCATGTCCGCAGTAAGGAATCGGTGGCAAAGATCATGTGGACAGTTGTGGCCTGTTTAATGCCGCCTCTTGTCCTTTCGGTCTTTATCTTTGGTATACGGACATTGCTGATCACTGCAGTATCAGTGGCAAGTTGTATGGCAGTAGAGGCCATAAGTCAAAAATTATTGGGCAAACCAATAACCATCAAAGATGGAAGCGCTGCCCTGACTGGTGTTCTTCTTGCCTTTGTCATCCCGCCGGGGGTATCGTTTTTTATACCTATACTTGGTGCTGTGATGGCTATATATATAGGAAAACAACTGTTGGGTGGGATAGGATACAATATATTTAATCCGGCACTGCTTGGCAGGGCATTCCTTTTGGCAACATTCCCGGTGGCCATGACATCAGCATGGTTACCTCCTCTCCATAATGGAGCCATTTTTTCTTACATGGGGAAGGGAATAGATGCCATTTCAACGGCGACCCCTCTGGCAATCATGAAAGAACATGGAATGGCAGCCTTCAATGCAGCATTTGGCCCTGCTTCCTCTGCGTATGGAAGTTTCTTTCTGGGGTGGAGACCAGGCTGTATAGGAGAAACTTCTGGTCTGTTGCTCGTATTAGGAGGCCTCTACTTGATGTATCGAGGTTATATTACGTGGCATATTCCGATTTCCATGCTTGGAACCATTGCCCTTTTGACATGGGTTTTTGGAGGAAAGACACTGTTTTCCGGAGATCCTCTGTTGGCAGTCCTGACAGGAGGCGCACTGTTGGGGGCATTTTTTATGGCAACGGATTATGTGACATCTCCAAGCAACAAAACAGCTCAGATTATCTTTGGTATTTGTATTGGTGCTCTAACTGTGTTGATCAGACTAAAAGGAGGATACCCTGAAGGTGTATGTTATGCTATTCTGTTAATGAATCCTATTAGCATAGCTCTTGATGGATGGTTTAAACCAAAGCGTTTTGCTCCTCCGTTGGGAGGTGAAAAATGAAAGATATAATTACCATAGTTGCACGTCTTACATTATCGTGTCTGATTGCTGCCCTGATTATGGGAACAACCTTTGTCTTTACAGAAAAGGCAAAAAAGGCAAATGAACTTGCACACGAAAAAAAGGTCATGCTTTCTCTGCTTGGCTTTTCAGAATCCAAACCTGTACCTGAAACCATATCATTTCATGATCTTTTCAGATATATTGTTACGATGAATGGGGACAGATTCATTGGATATCTGCTTCCAACTACCGATAATAAAGGGAATTCTTTCTTATTTATTGTCATTGACAGTAATGGCAACCTTATTTTAAGGAAAAAGATTCCCCTTAGCGAAGAAGAAGTTAACGATCCCAAAAAACGTGTCGAAATAATACAGACAACCATAGGAAATGACAAAGCAATAACTTTTGGGGATAAAATTACCGTAGTTACAGACAAGGGAAAAAGGAAAGCATATCTTTTGTCAGGCAAGTTTCCCGGTTACAAATCAAATATATCCGTTATGCTTGCCCTTGATCCAAAGATAGATATTATTGGCCTTGAAATAATGGAGAATGAAGAAGATCCGGGTCTGGGTGCCGAGATATCCCAAAATTACTTTAAAAAACAGTTTATGTTCAAGCCTTTTAAGGCTATCAAAAAATTGGATGTTATTAAAGAACCTCTACCGGAAGATTATTTCAATGCATTGGAAGGCAAGCTTGATGAAGGACAGGCAGTTTCAATCATGAAAAAATATAAAAACAGTAAGATATATGCACTTACAGGTGCAACTATTTCTTCACGTCGGGTTACCAACGGTATAAAGGCCATGACGGAGAAATTTGCCTATCGCATCAAGGTATTGGATACCATATTGAAAAAAAATAATATATCTGTTCCTTTTTAGTAATCTGTGACTTATAAAACAAAGACCTTATAAAATTGAGGTTCATTGTGTGAATGAAAACAGGTTAATCCGATTGCCTTACCCTAAAATTATACGAAGAGGATAAAGAACGTGGCAACTGACAAATCATATTTACAACTTGTTACAAATGGGATTTTTGAAGAGAATCCGATATTTCGGCTTGCACTGTCCATGTGTCCGGCAGTTGGTATTTCAACTACCGTTATGAATGGACTCATGTTGGGGATTGCGGTACTGTTTGTTCAGGTATTTTCCAGCGTTACAGTTTCTTTGATCAAAAACTTTATTCATCCCCGTATCCGTATCCCAACCTATACCCTTATAATAGCAACCTGGGTTACGGTAATTGATTTGACTCTCTCAGCCTACTTTCCTCAGGCCTATGCCAAGATGGGCATATTCATAAAGCTTATTGTGGCATTTGCAATCATTACCATGCGCCTTGAGGTTTTTGCCTGTAAAAAACCAGTAACAGCATCCTTTTGGGATGGAGTTGGAATGGGACTGGGTTTCATGTTTGGCATGGTAACACTTGGTTTTGTCAGAGAACTCTTAGGCTCAGGCAAGTTGTTGGGATACGATGTTCTTGGATTTAAACCTCTCCTGTTTTTTATTCTGCCCTGTGCCGGTTTTTTTGTAGTAGGATTGATGATGGGGTTTTTCAACTGGATCGAGGCAACGTATAAGAAATACATTACAAAATAAGAGGTTAATAAGAGATGAAACTGATAAAATATTTTTTCATTCTGACTATAACCCTGTCTTTATGTGCCGTTAGTACTCTTTCAGAGGCAAAGGGATTGGTTTCAAATACCAGCTTTGCTGATCAGAACGGAATTGTAATTCATTTTTTCAAAAGTGTAGATTCTGCAACTGCATCTTCTTCTGAAAACTATTACGTGGTAGAAGAACAGGATCCTGATATTCGCATACCTGTTACAGACGTCAAACTGTCAAAAGATAATAAGAAGGTCGTTCTCAGGTTTGCTGAACCACTCAATACGGCAAAAAAATACAGAGTTACACTTTTAAATATAGGTGGTGAAGAAAAAACAGTCTTTTCTGTAAGTAAGCCCTACGTTGGCTTTCTCTTTTCCATTCTGCTGGGAGCATTTTTAATACATAATTTTGTCTTTACCAAATACCTTGGTCTATGTGTTTTCTTTGGTACATCGAAAAAAAAGGCAACGGCAAAGGGTATGGGGGTAGTTTTTACAATTTGTATCGTGTTTGCAACTTCCATAAGTTGGCTTCTGAATCAATATGTTTTAAAACCATATGACCTTACCTATCTCCAGATAATAGTATTTATCGGTTTGGTCTCCCTCACCGTACAGGCAGTAGATACCATTTTACGAAAGATAAACCCTATTCTTTTTAAAGAGTTCGGTGTTTATTTGGTACTTGTTATTGCCAACTGCGTTATACTGGCAGTTCCCTTGATTATGGCAACAGAGGAATATAATTATTGGGAGACATTTATGTTGAGTCTTGGTGCTGGTCTTGGTTTTCTGCTTGCCCTCTATCTCATGGGAATAGTAAGAGAACGTATGGAGCTGGCAGGAATACCTCCTACATTCAAGGGGTTACCTATTGCCTTTGTTCTTGCTGGACAGTTTGCTCTTGCCTTTCTTGGATTTTCAGGATTAAAGATATTTTAATAGTTTTATAAAAAATTTCAGTTGTACCCTGAATTTTGGGCGGATACAGATTAACTAATTTTAAAAATCTTAACATAATGCTGTAACAGGAGTCATCAAACAATTATGGATCCTACATTAGTAAAAATGGCAATCGGAGGTATTGCCCTTCTTGGTTGCATAGGACTGTTCTTTGGTATAGGTTTGGCGCTTGCTGCGCACAAGTTCGCTGTAGAAACCAACCCTCTCGTGGAAGAGGTGTTAGAGGTACTCCCTGGGGCAAACTGTGGTGGTTGTGGATACGGTGGGTGTGAAGGATATGCAATGGCCGTTGTGGAAGATCCGGAAGTACCGCCCAATCGCTGTGTGCCTGGAAGGGAGGCAGTTGCAAAAAAGGTTGCCGAAATCACAGGCAAAAAAATGAGTGCGGTGGAGGATGTAATAGCTGTTGTACGTTGTTCAAAAACAGAGGGACAAGTGTCCCAGAAATATCAATACATCGGATACCAAACATGCACGGCTGCCAATCTGGCGAACGGTGGGCCATCTGCCTGTCAATACTCATGCATAGGCTTGGGAGACTGTGCAAGAGCATGTCCTTTTAATGCAATTGAGATAAAAGGAGGTTTCCCAGATATAGACCCGGACATCTGTGTTGGTTGTGGAACCTGTGCAAAGACATGCCCCAAAGGCATCATAGAGATTCAAACCAAAAAGGCCCGTGTCTGGTTGCCATGTTCCAGTAAAGACAAGGGAAAGGAAGTTAAGGATGTTTGCAAGGTAGGATGTATTTCATGCAAGATGTGCGTAAAGACTTGCCCTGCAAAGGCCATTACATATAAAGACAATCAAATACATATAGATCATAAGGCGTGTATTGAGTATGGCTCTGAGTGTAATGAAATCTGCGTGGAGAAGTGTCCAAGACACATACTGAGGATCTATAATCCAGATGCACAGAGGGCCGTTAATGCAAATAATGAACGAAAAATGGCAACCGCCTAATTTTTTATAAGGGACCAATCGAATGAACAATATCAATGAAAACAAGAGGATAAACAGACGTTCTTTCTTAAAGCTTTCAGGTTTATTAGGTGTCTCTACAATGGCATCCACAATAATGCCGGTAAAACCTGCAGAGGCCTTTTTGTTTAACCGTAAAGAGTACAAGATAAGTGAAATGCGTCTTGCAATGGGAACATTTGTAAGCATTACGGCAATACACAAATCCCGAAGTCAGGCAGAAGATGCGTTTGCTCAGGCGTTTGAAGAAATTAACAGGTTAACCTCCATACTTAGTCGTTTTCAGGAGGAATCTCCTGTCTATGAATTAAACTCTACAGGAAAAATCAAAGGGATACCAAAAGAATTAAAAGATGTTCTTATTGATGCCCAAGCCCTATATCGCAGGTCTTATGGGGCATTTGACATCACGGTTAAACCGATAATAGATCTGTACAAGGAATGTTCAGACAGGGGTTATGATCCGGACTCTAATCAAATTGCCAATGTGTTGCAGCGTGTTGGTGGTAGCTACCTTAAATTGGATGGAAATTCTCTCTACTTTACACGTAGCAACATGGGAATTACCCTTGATGGAATTGCAAAAGGTTATATTGTAGATAAGGTTTCATATATCCTGAAAAAGAATGGTATCAAAAATCATCTGATTAATGCCGGTGGTGATATACGTACCAGTGGAACCGCAGCAAATGGTAAAAAATGGACCATAGCAATTCAGGATCCCCATAAACAGAGAAGATATCCTGATCTTATTCACATGAACAATGGAGCTGTGGCCACATCAGGAAACTATGAGGTATATTACGACAAACAAAAGGTATTTCATCATATTACCAACCCTCGTACGGGTCTTTCTCCTCAACAGTCAGTAAGTGTATCGGTAATGGCACCAACGGTACAAAAGGCTGATGCGTTGTCTACTACTGTTTTTGTTTTAGAACCACAAAAGGGCATAAATTTTATAAACAGCCAGCCTGAGTGTGAATGTTTTATCATTGAACATAATGGAATTATAAAACGCTCATCAGGATGGATAGGATAAAAAAACAATTTAGTGCCACCCATCCACAAATCGATTTTGTGGTACTGCCAAGTTTCCAATCCAGAAAGAAAATCAAGGGATCACGCGGAGGTATACATCGGGGACGTCACATCTGTCTGCATGCCCCGCACAGGCAGGCGAGTGATCCCGCAGATTGTCCTCGCTTCATTCGGACTCTCACCCTTCGGGCAGGCCCCCGGTTTCGGTAAAATTGGTACTGCCCTATTCAAACCGGTGCGTGTCACACAGGCACAACATCTTTATAATTTGTTGATATTGATGAGCCCGTAAAAAGTAGAACCGATGGCTAAGTAAAAATCTTCATATACAAGGCGTAGTGTTTGGGTATACGTGAAGGCATACAGGTAGTATGTCGAACGTATAACCAAACACTATAACACAGTAGATGGAGACTTTTTACGACGCCATCACACCAAAGAGTAATTTGTTGTCTGCAACAAGGTTGTGCATTCCCATTATTTTGTACATCTTAATTAATGAAATAAGACAACTAAGCGTAGATTCAGCCCCCTGATTTTCATTTACCCCATTTGGCTGAAGGGCATCATAACATCCTCCGGTTCCAAAATCATAAAGAGGTATCCCTAAATCATTTTGCCCAAGGAACCATCCCAAACAACGCTGGGCCTCCTGAAACCAGACTGTATCTGCTGTTGCAATATATACATCAATACACGCATCAATCAGATTCATCACCTCTATGGGTTGCTGATCAAATTTTGCCTTTTCCCCTCCCCTGCTATACCATCCTGAATTACCAATTATTGAAAGATGGCCATTTTCGGACGTCTGCTCCTTAAGGAGCCATCTAAGTGCCTGCAACCCGGTCATAAACATATCTTCATTAGGTATCCATTGCCCTGCAAGAATCAAGGCATGTGGCAACTTGGCATTTGCATAGGTTAATCTATCCTCACACCAAGGCCAATCCTCTGTGGCATTTTTCTGAAAAAGCGCAAACAGCCTTTCTGCCAAGACTGTTCTCATTCTTCGAACTTGAGAATCCCCGCCATACTTGTTGAGATATGCATCAAGACCTACAACACTAAACGCCCATGCCCGGGGAGAAGACAGCTCCTCCAAGGCAGGAAGGCTTAAATGAAACAGCCGCATAGCCATATTTTGAATTCCCCTGTTCGGCGAATATCTGACAGCCGTCCCCAGGCCCCAGATTGCCCTTGCATGCGAATCTTCACTTCCAATCTCATCAAGCCACTGTCTGTCATAAGAAAGAAAGTTCCTGAATCTGTGTTTTTCATGGTTAAAGGCAAAATTTAAAAAGGCAAGATATCTTGTCAACATCGGCAAAATTGTTTTATCTTTATTCAATGAATAATATGTACACAAGGCGATAATTGCCCTGGCATTATCATCTGTACAGTATCCATGAAGAACATTGGGTACACTATATACAGAATGCTGTATAATTCCTGTATCATCTGTTATGGCCTTCAGGTGTAAAAAGTTTATATCGGGAAATTCTGACAGAACTCTCTGTTCCTGAACCGCTGTGGCCAGATCTCTCGGTGCCTGTCTGCGCAATTCTATAACATCAGTCATAACAGAAAGATATTTCTGAGCCACCTTCGAATAAATCATAGACCTGCTGAACTGATATGCCTGTCTGCGCATATCTTCGCGCCTTTGATCATTATCCAGCAGATCTACTATAGCATTGGCCATCGCCCCAGAATCATTGAACGGAACAAGGCATCCCCGACCTTCTGCCAAAAGCTCCCGAGCATGCCAGAAAGGTGTTGAAACAATCGCAGCGCCTACCCCAAGGGCATAAGCCAACGTACCAGATGTGATCTGTTCTTCTTTTGGATATGATAACGCATATATCTTTGCACTTCTAAGACACTCTATTAAGGCCTCATCTGAAATAAACTTATTATAGAAAACTATGTTATCATAGACACCCATTTGCCTTGCCAGTTGATGCAGAGTGTTTCTATAGGCATCCCCTGACATCTCTTTTACATGCGGATGGGTTTCCCCCAAAATCACATACACTGCCTCAGGATGTTTTTCAACAATAGCGGGCATCGCCTTTATCATAGTTTCTATACCCTTACCTGGCCCCAACAGGCCAAAGGTAAGGATCATGTCCTTACCCTGTATCCCAAGACGATAATTGTACTTACCTGGTTCTCCAAAAGGTACATCAGGAATTCCATGAGGAACAAATGAAATCTTGTCTTCAGGGATACTGTATATATCTAACAGGATCTCTATTGCCTTATGACTCATAACCAAAAGATGATCTGACAAACGGGCAATCTCCTGAATAACAAACTTCTGCCCTGGAGAAGGCTCTATAAGAACTGTGTGCAGATTGGTAATAACCGGCATGTGTAAGGCCTTTAACATATGCAGGATATATGATCCATCTGTCCCCCCAAATATGCCAAACTCATGTTGAAGTAAGGTTACCTCATATTGGTTGGCATTGAGAAAGTCTGCTGCCCAATAATAATCTGTCTGCACATTTACCCGGATATTAAATTTGACACGTGGGGGATAATCATATCCTTCAGGCTTGTCATTCATAGCCACTACAGAGATATCCGCCATAGAGGATTCAAGTTCTTTTGCAAGCACGTCACACAGGTTGGTTGTATATGTGGCAATGCCGCATTTACGTGGCAGATGGTTACCGATCACAGCTATTTTGGACAGATTAAACTTTTTTGTATCATTTACCATAAAGAGGTGCTCCTTTATCATATCAAGGCGTTTGCATTGCATATAGTAACTTGTCAAGTGGTACAGAGGCAAAACCTGATCTTATATCAGACATACCATACGGTATAATCAACTCTCCATTATGTATAATGGCTCCACATGAATAGACCACGTTAGGGACATAACCATCCCTTTCTTCTTCCGTTGGGGTAAGCAGAGGATAAGGCAGCCGGCCAATGATTTTTGCAGGGTTATCCAAATCAAACAGTATGGCACTCATAGAGTACTGTCTCATTGGCCCCACACCGTGCGTAAGCAACAACCACCCTCTTTTAGTCTCAAGAGGGGGACCACAGTTACCTATCTGAACCAATTCCCACGACTCGGAAGGTTCTTGTATAACCTTGGATTCCTGCCAAAAATGCAAATTATCTGAAAACATAATATGATTATTGACTCCATCCTGCCTGGAAACCATAACAAACTTACCATTAATACGTCTCGGGAACAGGGCCATACCCTTATTCTGCACTGCCTTTCCATTTAATGTAAGGATCCTGAAGGTAACAAAATCCTTTGTCTCAATCATCTGAGGCAATACATCACGGCCGTTGTATGCAGTGTAAGTAGCATAATAGATTACTGTCCCGTCATCATCGATAAAACGGGTAAACCGGGCATCTTCAAGCCCCATACTCTCATTTTCCGATACAGGAAAAATCACTCTCTCAGATATCCTGCGATCAGACCGAAATTTAATTTCATAATTTGATCTTGCGACCCACAAAATTCTTTCAACTGTCTTATGTAATAAATCCTGTGAGAACATATTTCTATTTAAAATCTTCTGAAGTTCTTTCTTACCCTGCTCATAGGTAAACTCCTCAGGCAATCTCTCAAACAGATAGGCAGTTATCTCATTGCAGGCCCCCATTTCATTCAGTTTTAACTCAAACAGACGTTTAAGATAAACAGGATTTAACTGAACCTCAGGTGTATCAACAAATCTGCTCACCGGATCAAGCAAGATCTTGTTATCTTTGTCAATCTTCCCACTTCTAAACTCTATTGATGATATATGACCTTCACCTACAGCTCTGAAGCTCATAACAAACCTTATAGAACCCTCGGCAAGATGATCCTGATTTGGATGGAGCACAATCGATGGGTTAAAAAGGCCTGCTGATTCAATGGAGTATTCCATTGTAAAATATGCCCCTATCAAGGCACGTTTTTGGTCACTTATCTTTACATCACCAGGCATAAAGGGTTTAGCCTTAAGAAAATTTTTTTCAAATGCATTAAAGATATCTCTATGCCGCTTTGAATAATGTTTAACAACATAATCCAGGACTTCAGAGACCTCCTCTTCTGACATGTTCAAAATTCGCTCAAGAAGCCTGTTCACACAATTATAATTACCCGGCATGTACAAACGTGTTATTACACGTGCAGAATCCCTGATGTATATCCCCTTTTTTCTTCTTACCCCTAATTTTTTCATATACTTACACCCTACCGCCGAACGGGAAAGATAACACCTTAAACCGGCATGGCCATATTAAAACCTGGCCTGTACGTTACCATATCTGCCTGTGCGCCAACGCATCTGCCTGTGCGCCAACGCACGCAGATAGGCGCAGATAGGCGCAGACAGGATATCCTATCCACCCCACAGATATGAAAATACAGTCTGGTCTTTCAGTACAGTTTTCTGTGTTTTCACGGTAAATTTTTTTATACAGCCTGTCTTGATTTATTCAGACACAGATCCACAAGATCATCGATCCTGGCTGTTCCTGCACACATGACCGTATCCGCGGCACCCCAGTAGATTTTAACTGTCCCGTCCTCCTCTGGCACAGATCCACAGGTAAAAACCACATTGGGAACATAGCCTGTACGTTCCCACGGGTCCTCAGGTTGTAAAATCCACTGATCAGACACACCAATAACAAGAGAAGGATCACTTAAATCATGTAACGCTACCCCCAAACGGTAAATCGCACCAGCCATGGTATTGAATACACCGTGGTAAATGTTGATCCATCCATGTGCAGTTTTAAATGGTGTTGAACCAGGACCTACCTTCATCTCATCCCAGTGGTACTGCAAAGGTTTTATAATAACCTTTGAATCACCCCAATGAATCAAATCGGGAGAGTATGAGACCCATATGGACCACGGGGATATTTCTGAATGAGGGCGATCAAGACGAACATAACGGCCATTAAATTTCTCGGGAAATATAACAACATTTCTCATATCTGCCTGAGAAATAAAGGCGATACGCTCTACATATTCAAAATCTCTTGTACGCGCAATGGCAATCCGAACCCCATGACGTGAATATGCACTGTAAGTCAGAAGATAGTTAGGAGAATCCTCTTCGAGGGGACAAATACGTAGGTCCTCTACACCAAATTCCTCATATTCTGCAAAAATCCCATGCTGCGCAGGCACCAGAAAGGGTTTTGGTTCTACCTCAAAGGCAAAACCATCCTTACTTTTTGCCATGCCAACAATGGAACGTCCATTATGTAAATGGGATCTGAAAAGCATTATGTAAATGCCGTTATGTCTAACAACACCTGCATTATGAACAGTGGCAACAGGATATGGGACATCATCTGGTGTCAACACAGGGTTTTTGACATATCTTTTCACAACAGATTCCATAATACACCTTACCTTTATCCACAAATCATTTTGGGGAAGTCATAGAGTTTTACCGTAAAGACACACAAAACCAGGCTGAAAAACCAGGCTGTATATTCATATCCGTGTCGTGTTGACAATACGCGTGTAAACTTCTATATAGTCTCTAACCATACGGTCTGAGGTAAAACGTTCCTCTACCACCTTTCTGCATAGAGACCGGTCAATTTTCGGAACATCGAGTAATGCATTAACCGCCTCATTCTCATCATTCACTAAAAAACCATTAACTCCAGGAGTTATCAGTTCAGGCATACTGCCTCTGTTAAAGGCTATTACAGGAGTACCACATGCCATTGCCTCAACAACCGAAAGCCCAAAAGGTTCATTAAAGTTTATGGGGTGTAACAGTGCATATGCATTACCGAGAAGTTTATCCCGTTTTTCCGGACCAACACTTCCTACATAGATTACGTTTGTCCCATCTATAAACGGTTCAACCTCTTTTTCATAATATTGCCTGTCCTGTATGATCCCTGCCATAACAAGTTTCATACCGCTTGCACGGGCGATTCTGATGGCCTCTCTGGCACCCTTATCATTATGTATTCTGCCGAAGAACAGCAGGTATTCACCTGTACGAGGTTGAAAGGTAAATCGGGATATATCAATTCCGTGATATACATTCGCTATATAATCCAATGAATCAAGCCGATCTGCCATGCTTATGGACACATAGAATACACGACCATTATACTTTTGATATACCGGATATATCCTGGGAGAAGAAAAACCATGTATGGTAGTAACAACAGGGGTTGAAACAAGCGCAGAATATGTCAAAGGAAGAAAATCAAAGTTGTTATGGATTATATCAAACTCATCTGCATGTTCAAAGACCTCTGATATGTGCAGGCTCTCCCATACCTTGGGTTCAATAGAAGGGTCTTCTTCATATCCTCTTTTACATACCGCCCTGAGTTTGGCCTTTGTCTGTGAATCAGCAGTAGCAAACAGGGTAACATCAAGACCATAGTTTACCAATCCCTCTGTCAGAACAGAGACAAAACTTTCCCATGGCCCATAGTGCCGTGGAGGAGTTCTCCATGCAATAGGTGATAACATTCCAATTTTTATATTCATGGTACTATATCGCACGCTTGGGTTAATACAAAACCGGGATCTCTTTATTCTGTATCATCTGAAAAATAATATCAAGTGCTTGAATAAAATTCCTAAAACTCCGATATAAGGAATAAGGCGATCATTCATTGGCCGTGAAGAAAATCACGTGCGATTTTCAGGTTTGTTAACCAGCAGTTCAGTGTATTTGGCGTAGACTTGATCGCGGGTGATGTTGAGTTCTTTTTCCGTGTCCCGCACCCAAACATTGGCGAACATGAAAATCTCATGTGAAGGGAAGATGCCGAAGTTGTCGTCTGCAAAGAGAATCAGTTTATTCCGATTGAGGGCATTGAGTTTTCGCCGACACATCTGCCAGGTGCTTGGTTTGCCGAGGGCCTCCAATTTCAGTTGATCTTGCTGCCATTTCAAAAATGCGGTGTCCGTTTTTACTTGACCATTACACATAGAAAAAGAGGGCTTTCAGGGATTTAATATTTGTGGTAAAATGACAATCAATTTCCTAACAAAATAAATCGGATACGATGGAACCTTCTTATTTAGCGCTTTATGAAAAGGGCGAGCTGTCCAAAAGAGTAGAGACAGCCGTCAGAGTTTTGGAGGAATGCACCCTTTGCCCAAGGCAGTGCAGGGTAAACAGGACCGAGGGACAAGAGGGCGTATGCAGGACAGGCAGAAGGGCAATAGTGGCCAGTTATAATGCCCATTTTGGAGAGGAATCTCCCCTGGTGGGGAAATACGGTTCAGGTACCATATTTATCAGCTCATGCAATTTACTCTGTTCTTTTTGCCAAAATTTTGAGATAAGTCACCTTCGAGAAGGTGTGGAGGTAGAGCCTGAGCAGATGGCAGGCATGATGCTGTCACTGGCTGAGAGGGGCTGCCACAATATAAACTTTGTAACCCCGACCCACGTGGTCCCTCAAATACTCGAGGCACTGTTAATTGCAGTGGAGGGCGGACTCAGGCTACCCCTTGTGTACAATAGCAGTGGCTATGATGAGGTTGACACTCTCAGGCTCCTTGATGGTATTTTTGACATCTATATGCCTGATTTCAAGTTCTGGGAGCCCCAGTGGGCGGAGAGATATTGTAATGCCGCTGATTATCCCGAAAAGGCCCGGCTTGCCATAAGGGAGATGCATAGGCAAGTTGGCGACCTGATTGTAAACCAGGATGGTATTGCCGAAAGGGGCCTGTTGGTGCGTCATCTTGTAATGCCGGGCGGTATAGCAGGGACAAAGGAAATAATGCAATTTATCGCTAATGAGATTTCCCCAAACACCTATGTTAATGTAATGGATCAATACAGACCCTGTGGAAAGGCCTTTGAGGATGAATTCATCAATCGCCAACTCAGTGCCCATGAATTTCGCTCTGCAAAAAAAGCTGCCCTGGACGCCGGCTTGAAGAGGCTGGATCCAGGGGATCGGATAAGGCTTGTCTTTGGAATATGAGCAAGAATGGAATGACGAGGGGAGGCAATTTTAGATTATCATTACTATCAAAACCCGCTCAAATTCCGGAAGAGATTGAAAAGAGGTTGTCAGATTTTGTCAGTTCTAACGGATTGATAGTGCAGGAGCGATTTGCGCTGTCTGCACTATCGGATATATCCTAAAGCGGTATGGCCGATCCAAACCTGCCTGTGTGCCAACACATACAGACAGGATATCCGAACATTCTTTTTTCATCGCCCCGAGGCCTATAATGCCACTACCCCGATTCTGTAACACCTAAGGCATCGATCCGCCTCTATCATGGCCTCGCTAACCGAAAAACCTGATTCCACCTCGGCAAACGAGGATTTTCGTTCCTCTGGCGGCATCATTTTCAGGTGTTTTCTCTGACCTCCGCCAATGATTCCCAGATCTTCTGCGGGATCGTATACCCCTATTGCAGAGAAAAAATCCTCCATTAGCTCACCGTCGGATCTTTTTACCGGTTTGCCGCTGAGATATTCGTGCATTCTCAAGGCCGCGGTTCTTCCTCCCCCGGCTGCTGCAACCAAGGCCCCTGGCCCGGTTACACAATCTCCAGCGGAAAAAATGCCTTCCTCGCTGGTCATCATTGTTTCAGGATCAACAACGATCGTATTTCTGCGAGTCACCTCGAGTTGGGTATCGGCATCAAGGAAGGAGAGATCAATGGCCTGACCGATGGCTGGAACAAGGATATCCGTATCAATGATGAATTGTGATCCTTCTACAGGGACAGGGCGTCGCCGGCCACTCTCATCCGGTTCACCAAGCTCCATTCTGATTAATTCGACCCCAGTCACCTTACCATTTTCCGCAATAATTCTGGTAGGATTACAAAGGAAATGGAATTTCACTCCCTCTTCCTCTGCATCTTTTACCTCTATATCATCTGCCGGCATCTCTTTTCTGGTCCGCCTGTAAACGAGATTGACATCTTCCTTGCCAACCCTGAAAGAAGATCGGACACAGTCGATAGCCACATTACCACCTCCAACCACTACAACCTTTTTTCCTTCCGGATATGGATCCCGGCCCTGATTGATATCCAGAAGGTATTTTACGCCGGGGATATACCCTTTATAGCCGGCATCTTCCCCCTCTATGCGCATGCTTGAGCTTCCCTGTGCACCAACGGCAATAAAGACAGCATCAAACTCGTCTTTGATCTTCTTCATGGTGATATCCCGTCCCACCAGGGTGTTGTAACGGATTTCCACTCCGAGGGACTGTACAATTTCTACTTCTCTTCTCAGCACGGAGCGGGGAAGACGATAATCAGGAATACCCATGGCTGACATTCCTCCCGGCTCGCCAAAACGTTCGAATACCGTCACCTGATATCCCTTTTTGGCAAGATAGTAGGCACAGGTTATACCTGCAGGACCAGCTCCAATGATACCCACCTTTTTATCTTTCCTGGATGTTGACCGAGGGATTTTGGGAGTAATATGCCTGTCAGATTCGAAATCCGCAACGAATCTTTTGAGGTGTTTTATGGCAATGGCTTCATCCGCGTTGGCACGACGACAGCTTAACTCACACGGTCTTACGCACACTCGGCCTAACACACCCGGCAGGCACGTATTCTCACGGATGACCTGAAGGGAATCGAGAAACCTGCCATGTTTTATATCTTCCACGTATTGAGGTATATTGAGATGAGAGGGACAGGCATTTATGCAGGGTGCGGTAACCTTTCCAATATACCGGGATGTGTCATCTTTGGTCAGACTGTTTTTACTTGCTATAGCAGCTTCAAACTCCTCTCTTAAATATGTAATGGCATCGATAACAGGTGTGGGGGAAGTCTGGCCAATAGTACATTTAGAAGCTTTCCTGACAAATTCACCTATAGAAATGATATCTGCCAAATCTTCTTCCCTGCCCCTGCCTTCAGCAATACCCCGCATAATTTCCAGCATAATTTTTGTGCCAATACGACACGGGGTACACTGTCCACACGACTCCTGTTGGACCTTTTCAAGAAAAGCTACACAAAGATTTACGATGGATATTCCTGAATCTTTAATCACAAAGCCACCCCATCCCATAAATGCCTTGATATCCTTTCCATTAAAGAAATTTGCTGGAAGGGATATATGAGCTGGCGATTCTAATGTATCTGCTTCCTTTGCCCGATTGTCAACAACCTTTCCGTTCCAGCAGCTAAATAGCACTTCACTCATTCTGTTACCCCCGTTCGTGCGTCATAGGTTTGTTTGTCAATACTTCCTATCGCAAATTTTATCACTTTCACCGGAAAAACACACAAGACCGGAAAAACCAGGCTGTATCTTCACATGCGTGGATAGCCAGGATATTTTGAATCCGGCCATGCCGGTTTAGATTATGATATTCATTTCTTAAAGCCGATTAATTCGGATTTTACCTACAGTCTGCCTCATCATCTTCCGTTGTACAGGCTGATCCATGCCACCTATATTTTTTCAATTCGTACCGCACACACCTTGTATTCAGGGATTTTTGCCACAGGATCCAATGCAGCATTGGTAAGCCTGTTGGCCGCTGCCTCAGCGTAATGGAACGGAATGAAGATAGCACCTTTTTGTGCCTGGCTGGAGATCTTTGCCCTTGCCTTGATACTACCCCGTCTGGATGCAACATTAAGCATGTCATTGTCCTTAATCTTGTAATACAGGGCGTCTTCCTGCGATATTTCCACAAAACACTCGGGGGCAAGCGCATTCAGACCTTCAGATTTCATTGTCATTGTACCGGTATGATAGTGGTATAAGATCCTGCCGGTGGTAAGATACAATGGATATTCGCTGTCAGGCAATTCATCTGGCGGGATATACTCAACTGCATGAAACAGACCTAAACCCCTTGAAAACTGTTCTTCATGTAGACGCGGAGTTCCTGGATGGTCCATAGATAGACATGGCCAGTATATACCATCAACCTCAATCCGGTCATATGTTATGCCATGATATGATGGAGTAACCTCGGCTATCTCCCGCATAATATCCCTTGCATTACCGTACCGCATAGGATATCCCATCTTATCAGCTAGATCAGAGATTATTTTCCAGTCCTCCCGTGCATCTCCAGGCGGTTTTACCGCCCTTCGTACACGTTGTACCTTTCTTTCAGTGTTTGTAAATGTCCCATCTTTTTCCGCAAATGCAGCGGAGGGCAATACCACATTAGCCATACGGGCCGTTTCGGTAAGGAAGATATCCTGGACAACCAAAAAATCAAGGTTTTTTATGGCATCTTCGGCATGATTCAGATCCGGATCCGACACCATTGGATTTTCACCTATTATATAAAGGGCCTTCAGATCACCACTGTGGGCCATTTGCATCATGCCGGTGACGGTGGCACCAACTTTGTCAGGCAGCTTTTCCACACCCCAGGCCTTCTCCATGCGGTTACGGACCGAGGGGTCATCTATCTTTTGATATCCTGTGTATACATTGGGCAAACCACCCATGTCACACGCCCCCTGAACATTATTCTGTCCCCTAAGGGGATTTACTCCCCCACCTTCAATCCCTACATTGCCGCACAGCATAGCCAGGTTAGCGAGGGATTTGACATTGTCCGTGCCGGTAATATGTTGTGTTATACCCATGGCATAAAATATGGAGGCGGCATTGGCCTGCGCATAAAGATGTGCAGCCTCCACCAATTGATCCTTCGGTATTCCCGTAATCTTCTCTACACGCTCTGGTGTGTACTGTTCAACCGTTGCTCGCAGTTCTTCAAAACCTTCGGTACGGAACTCCACATATTCTCTGTCATACAGTCCTTCCTTGATGATAATATGCATCATCCCATTTATCCATGCCACATCAGTGCCCAGGGTCTGACGCATCCAGATAGTGGCAAAACGAGTAATGGGAATCCTACGAGGATCCACCACGATCAGCTTGGTATCCGTAAAGGAAGCAACACGTTTTATATAGGTGGATAAAACTGGATGATTTTCTGTTGTGTTTGATCCGGTTATCAATATCACATCGGATTTTTCTATGTCCGAAATAGGGTTTGTCATGGCACCGCTTCCGAATGCAGCGGCCAGACCGGCCACTGTTGAAGAGTGTCAAAGCCTTGCACAGTGATCTATATTGTTAGTGCCTATCACCGCCCTAATAAATTTTTGTGCAAGATAATTCTCCTCATTGGTAATGCGTGCGCTCGTGAAAAGCCCGATGGAATCAGGACCAAAGTCCCGTTTTATATCGTTCATCCTCTTTGCCACCAAATCCAATGCCTCATCCCATGTGGCTTCGTGAAATTCTCCATCCTTTTTGATCAACGGGGTCGTCAAACGCTCAGGATGAGCTACAAAGTCATATCCAAACCGACCCTTTACACAAAGGCTCCCAAGGTTTGGAGAGGTGCCTTCCACACCGGTAACCCTCTCTATACGATTATCTTTTACATGGAGGTAAATCTGACAACCTACCCCACAATATGAACAGGTCGTTCTGACCTTCTTCATTTCGTTGACAGGTGTCCTTAATGCCATATCCTGCTTAGGCATAAGGGCGCCCACAGGACATACCTGCAGACATTCACCACAAAATACGCAATCCGAATCCTTCAAGGCCCTGTCTCCCCGGGTAATGATTTTGGATGTAGCACCCCTGTAACCGAAACTGATAACCTTGTTTACCTGAATCTCATTGCATACCTGGACACACCTGCCACAGAGGATACAGCGGGAAAAGTCCCTCACAATAAAGGGATTGACATCTTCAACATCGTATTTGGGATTGACAGGCACGACATGATCCGGTTTGACTCTATACAGAATGGCAAGATCCTGTAGTCGGCAATCTCCATAAGCAGGGCAAAGATCACGGTGTTCCTCTATATCCAAGGCGTCAAGCTGAAAATCTGTCCACAAGCCCGCATCCAAACTCCTGGCAAGGCAGTTATGATCCCCTGAAGCGAGAAGTAATTCAATATTCATACGCCGGGCATTGATCACGGCAGGTGTATCGGTTTTCACCACCATACCGGGTGTTGCCTGAGTTGAGCATGATGCCAAGAGGGTCTTGACGCCTTCCACTTCCACCAGACATATCCTGCAGACGCCCGTGGGAGACATCCCTTTAAGGTAACAGAGAGTTGGGATATAGATGTCATTGCGGGTTGCAACTTCCAGGATGGTTTCCCCTGGGGTAAAGGAATAGTCTATCCCGTTTATATTTATTATGTTTTGAGGTTCCATATTCCCTCCTTAGGGCTTTGTAGAATTCAGATAAAAAAGAAAAAACCGCGGAAAAATACAGTCTGACTTTTCAGCACGGTTTTGTGTTTTTTTTACAGTGAAAATTATAACAAAAAAGAGAAATTTTTCAAGAAAAACAGGAATAACTTGTGTATTACAGAGCATATTAACAATCACTGATTTTGTTCTAATGGCACAAGGCAAAGACACATGAGTTTTGAGCAATTGACAAGCAGTCAAAGATCGAGCGTACATTGCGAGACATATGCCACATTTTTTGAGTTTGATAACACCAATGGCAGTCGAGTGCTGAGGCCTTCATAATTACCCTGCACGTCTCGACTACAAGATCCCGCAGTCAGGTTCTTCTTCACTCACAAGACCAGGTCCCGTACAATCAAGGCCTAAACCGGCATGGCCAGACTCAACAGGCCACCCACAGAAAAATACAACCTGACCTTTCAGCACAGGTTTGTGTGTTTTCACGGTAAAGAACGAAGTCCTTATCCCCCTTTTATTCCAAGTTTTTCCATCCTGTATCTAAGAGATCTTGTGTTAATCCCCAATAACCTGGCGGCCTTTTGCCTGGAACCATTAGCAAGATCAAGCGCCTTAAAAATATACTCTTTCTCAATGGCAGCCATTACCTTGTCAAGATCAATGCCATCCGGTCCTATATCAAACCTTCGCCTTCGTTTTTCAACCTCTCGTTCACGAAAATGTGACAAGGTAAGACTTTCAGGCAGAATAATATTAGAAGTTTCAAGGGCAACGCTCCGCTCTATAATATTTTCAAGCTCTCTGACATTGCCTGGAAACCTGTATTGATGTAAAATACCTAAGGCATAGGTTGACATCTTATGGATATTCTTTCCCTGTTCCTCAGAACATTTTTTTAAAAAATGTTCTACAAGTAAAGGTAGGTCCCCCTCTCTTCGACGTAATGGAGGTAATGGGATATGTATGACATTTAATCTGAAATATAAATCTTCTCTAAAGTTACCGTCTATCACCTCCTGCTCAAGATTTTTATTGGTTGCAGATATAAATCTTACATCAACATGTTTTTCTTCCACACCTCCAACAGCAGTAAAGGTCTTCTCCTGAATAACTCTTAACAGTTTTACCTGAATAGGTAAGGATAATTCACCAACTTCATCAAGGAATACCGTTCCACCATCGGCCACATCAAACAACCCCTCCTTATCCGTTACAGCCCCGGTAAAGGCACCCTTCTTGTAACCAAACAGTTCACTCTCTATAAGGTTTTCAGGTATTCCAGCACAACTGATAACGACAAAGGGCCTTTTACTCTTTGGACTCATTTCATGTATGGCTCTTGAAACCAACTCCTTACCCGTCCCGCTTTCACCTGAAACCAGGATGTTAGACTTGGTCTTGGCAACACGTTTAATTAAATCATAGACCTTCCGCATTTCAGGGCTTTCACCAATCAAACGATTGAAATGATAAGGATTATCCCTGGAATCCTCCTCGATTACCTCCGCCTTGGATTTAGATTTGAGGGCATTTTTGACAAGGGCCTGAAAATCAGAAAGATCAAAGGGTTTGGGGACATAATCATATGCGCCCTCTTTCATTGCCTGCACCGCAGTATCAGCCGTTGCAAAAGCAGAGATAAGGATAACTATTGTTTCAGGATTGACCGACTTGGTTTTTTTTAACACATCAATTCCATCAATGTCCTTCATTCGTATATCTGTTATAACCAGATCAAACCTTTTTTGATCAAGGATTGAAAATGCCTCTTCTCCACTGCTTGCAAGATCAACATCATAGCCCTCTTTTGAGAGCATAATATCCAGAAATTCACACATGCTCTCTTCGTCATCAACCACAAGAATGCTATGTTTTTCTTTCAAAGACAATATTACCTCCAACCATTGTCAATTCATTCCTGCCTTTCAGGATCCTGCCAACAAACGGTGAATTTTTGCTCTTAGAGACGATATCCTCAGGCAAGAGCTTATAGACACAATCCGTATCAATAATTGCCAGATCAGCATCTGAGCCTTTCTGTAAACAACCACCGGATACATGGAGAATAGATGCAGGATTACAGGACAACTTTGCAATTGCATCAGGAAGATCTAAGATCCCCTCGCGAACCAGGTTCAAGGTCAGGGGCAATGCAGTTTCAAGACCTATCATTCCAAACTCAGCCTCATCAAAGGTAACATCCTTTTCCATAGGGCTGTGAGGAGCATGATCAGTCGCAATAACATCAATTACCCCCTCAGACAGGCCCTGTTTTACTGCAATGACATCCTCTTTTGTCCTGAGAGGTGGTTTAACCTTAAAAGATGTATCGTATCCTGTCAGTGCAGAATGATCCAGGGTAAAGTAATGAGGAGCAGTTTCAGCGGTAACAGGAAGACCATCATCTTTTGCCCTTCGTATAAGCTCAACTGATCCAGCGGTGCTCACATGTGCAATATGTACCGGACACCCTGTTAACCTCGACAAGGCTATTTCCCTGAAAACCATTATTTCTTCGCTGGCCGAAGGGATCCCCGGCAAGCCAATCCGAGTTGACACCTGGCCTTCATGGATTACTCCATTACTGCTCAAGGCCAAATCCTCAGAATGAGAAATTACTGCAAGCCCGTGGTAATTAGCATACTCCATGGCCCTTCTCATTATTTCACTGTTTGTCACAGGAAAGCCATCATCAGAAACACCTACTGCCCCAGCATTTTTAAGATCACCAAACTCGGTAAGAGATTTCCCCTTCTGTCCTACAGTAATGGCTGCTATGGGATAAACACGGGCACGCCCTGCCCTTTCAGCCTGTCTTAAAATAAATTCGGTAACAGCTCTGCAATCGTTTGGGGGCAAGGTGTTCGGCATACAGGCTACAGCAGAAAAACCACCAGCTACAGCAGCCATAGTACCACTGGCAACAGTTTCTTTATATTCATACCCTGGTTCTCTCAAATGCACATGCATGTCAATCAGACCAGGGATGACAAATTTACCGGAGGCATCTATAGTCTGATCACAGGATACGGCCTCTAAAGAGGCAAGTGAAGGTACGATATCAATAATCTTCCCATGTTCAATCAGCAAATCAAGATGTTCAAGAGATCGTCTTACCGGATCCACCAAGATGCCATTCTTAATGCATATTATCACTGGTTTGACCTCCTATCAAAAGATAAAGGACAGCCATTCGAATCGCAACGCCATTTGTTACCTGTTCAAGTATTACAGAGGATTCAGCATCAGCCAGACTATTATTTATTTCTACCCCCCGGTTAATTGGACCCGGATGCATAACAATGGCATCCTGCTTAGCATATTGAATTATTTCCTCCGTCATACCAAAGAAGGATGAATATTCCCTTAAAGTAGAAAGCAGAAATTTGTTTTGCCTTTCCAACTGAATACGCAAAAGCATTATCACATCCTTATCTTTAACCGCTTTTCGAGGATCAAAAACAACCTTTACTCCTAAATCTTCAATTTTTACGGGGATCATAGTCGGTGGGCCAGAGACCGTAACGTCTGCACCAAGTTTAGTAAGGCCAAATATATTTGACCTGGCCACCCTGCTATGGGCAATATCACCTACAATAACAATTTTCAATCCATTAATTCTGCCCTTTTTTTCCTTTATGGTCAGCATATCAAGCAACGCCTGTGTAGGATGCTCATTTATTCCGTCGCCGGCATTTACGATACCGGCACTAACCTGGCTTGCCAAAAGATGAGGAGTTCCAGTCGATGGATGCCGAATCACTATAATATCAGGGTGCATGGCCTGTATATTATGAATAGTATCCGTAAGGGTTTCCCCCTTTACTATACTGCTCGAAGAGGCAGTCAAATTAAAGGTATCCGCACTCAACCTCTTGGCAGCAATCTCAAATGACATGCGGGTTCTTGTACTAGGTTCATAAAAAAAATTAACAACTGTCTTCCCCCTCAAGGTAGGAACCTTTTTTATGTCCCGTTCAGATATATCCTTTAAAGACTCAGCCGTATCAAGAATAAGCTGTATATCATCTACAGATAATTGCGCCATGCTAATCAAATCTTTGCAGGCCAAATAACTCATGATACAATCTCCCTTCAAAAAAAAACCCCCTTACTGTTAACCAGCAAGGAGGCTATATCTTTGTTTATAGATAGATCCATAATTAATCACGTGTAAGGCAGATATCTAAAAAATTTTATTTTCAAGGACATACAAAAAATCGTTGGTTTTGCTACATCTCTACCACAGGGCAAAATTTTACTCCTGGAAATATATCTCTCCGGTTAAAAATTTCGTCTTCCTCGTACCTGAACAAAAATACACATTATGTATAACAAGCCATAATTGTTACAATATAACATTGATGAACCCGTAAAAAGTAGAACCGATGGCTAAGTAAAAATCTCCATATACAAGGCATAGTGTTTGGTCATACGTTCAACATACTACCTGTATGGCCTTCACGCATGACCAAACACTATAACACAGCAGATGGAGACTTTTTACGACGCCATCAACATTGCAATTTTTCAGGGACGATCCTTCCGAGTAATAAAGGTAGACATAAATGAAAAATTATACCGACACTCAAGCAGTTTATGTCGTTTCAGAGTCAGAAGATTCGGGATTATTTACATTCTCTATATCATCAGATGCCTTTTCTTCCGTCTCTGTAATATTGTCATCTTTTACAGTCAACTTGCTGTCTTTCGTTGATATTTTCTCGGGAACTGTTTTTTTCTTAGAAGAGGACAGATCATCACGAGGTATCAATTGAACTATAGAAACAGGAGCGGCATCACCTTTCCTGACACCCTTTTTAATTATTCGAATATATCCCCCCTGTCTTTCAAGATAACGATCCTTTAATTCCCCGAAAAGCTTATAAGTCACGGGTTTTTCTCTAATGTAGGCCATAGCGAGCCGTCTCGAATGCAAATCACCTCTCTTGGCCAAGGTGATCAATTTTTCAGCAATTGGCCTAATCGCCTTTGCCTTGACATCTGTAGTTTCAATTTTTTCAAATTTAAACAATGAAGTCACCATATTTCTGAACATGGCCTTACGATGACTTGGATTTCGGCCAAACTTTTTCCCAGCTTTCTTATGCCTCATTAGCTTAAATCCTCTGTTTTTTTCTTTTCCTCTGTTTCTGCCTCTTCCTCTGTTTCTGCCTCTTCTGCCTCATTTGACGTGGCAGCCGGTGGAAAATTATCTAACTTCATTCCTAAAGATAAACCCATTTCAGCCAAGATCGTCTTTATTTCATTAAGGGACTTCCTGCCAAAATTTTGTGTTTTCAGCATTTCGCTTTCTGTCTTTTGTACCAGTTCTCCAATCAGTTTGATGTTTGTATTCTTTAAACAGTTGGCTGAACGAACAGACAATTCAAGCTCTGAAACGGGCCTAAAAAGATTCTCATTTAATTGTTCCTCTTCCTCTTCTTCCTCTTCCGGCTCAGGTTCTTCATCAAAATTAATAAAAGGATTCATCTGTTCCTTTAATATCTTTGCAGCATAGGCAACGGCATCTTCGGGAAGAACCCCTCCGTCTGTCCACACCTCAAGAGTCAACTTATCATAATCACTGATCTGACCAACCCTTGCGGTTACAACATTATAATTAACCTTGATAATAGGAGAAAACAGTGCATCTATAAATATAACCCCAAGTTCATGCTTAGAGGGCTTGTTTCTCTCGGCAGGAACAAAGCCTTTCCCCAATCTGACAACCATTTCCATATCCAAGGCACCATCACCAGTAATAGTAGCTATATGGTGATTCGGATCCAGGATATCAACCAGATCATGAGTATCAATATCAGCAGCCGTTACCTCTCCCTCCTGATCTTTATGTATATGTATTACTGCCTCCTCCGAGGATTTTAATCTAAGCCTCAGGCTTTTAAGGTTTAATATGATATCAGTCACATCCTCCAGCACACCTGGAATAGAAGTAAATTCATGTATAGCTTGATCAAATTTAACACTAACAACTGCACTGCCTTGAAGAGATGAAAGTAAAATTCTCCTTAATGAGTTTCCTATCGTTATACCAAAACCCTTTTCCAAGGGCTCACAAACAAATTTACAATAAGAATTCGAATGAGTACTCTCATCGAGTTCTATCCGTTTTGGTTTTATTAATTCTCTCCAATTCCTGCTTATTAAATCTGCCAAAAATACTGCCTCCCATTATCCGGACAAAAACAAACCTGTGAAATATTCAATATTTATCTTGGACATTTCTGCCAATTAAAACAGAACAAAAACCTGTTGGACCTGAAAAGCTGTCATTTATAACGTACTGATATTACAAAAATGTTTCTCACAGGCAAAACGCCACACCTCGATATCAGATAGTTACGCACCATATCCCACAGGCTTACAGACGCTATTTGGAATATAGTTCAACAATAAGCTGTTCATTAATGGGCATGGTCAGGCCCTCACGATTCGGCAAACTCGTTACTGTTCCTCTGAACTTTTCCGGTTCAAGAGTTATCCAATCCGGAATTCCCCTCCTCATTACAGTTTCCATTGCTTCAAGGATCTTTGAATTCTTTTGACTGGCTTCCTTAACCTGTACAATATCTCCCTGCTTTACAAGATAAGACGGAATATTTACCTTTCTATCATTTACCCTGAAATGATTATGTCTTATCATCTGTCTGGCCTGATTTCTGGAAGAAGCAAAGCCCATCCGATACACAACATTATCAAGACGACGCTCAAGCATAATAAGCAGATTAGCACCTACAATCCCCTTTTGCCTTTCAGATCGATAATAATAATTTCTAAACTGTTTTTCAAGAAGGCCGTAAATACGTTTTACTTTTTGTTTCTCCCTAAGCTGAACCCTGTAATCAGAATATTTTTCCCTACGTTGTCCCTGCCCATGTTGTCCCGGAGGATAGGCCCTTCTTTCAAAAGAACACTTATCTGTATAGCAACGGTCTCCTTTTAAAAAAAGCTTGAGATTCTCACGTCTGCACAATTTACATGACACACCGATATGTCTGGCCAAAGTTTACACTCCTTATTCAGCTAATAAATATAAGATATTATACCCTACGTCTCTTGGGAGGACGGCATCCATTGTGAGGAATCGGGGTTACATCTCTAATCACCGTAACAGTAAAACCATCTACCTGCAGAGCCCGTATAGCTGCCTCTCTCCCCGACCCAGGACCTTTAACACGAACCTCCGCAGTTCTCATACCATGTTCCATAGCCTGTTTAAGAGCACTTTGTCCTGCCAATTGAGCTGCAAAGGGAGTACTTTTACGAGACCCCTTGAATCCAACACGACCAGCACTCGACTGAGCTATCACATGGCCAGCAGGATCTGTAATAGTAACTATGGTATTATTAAAAGTAGATTGAACATGAACAATACCTGTTGGAACATTTTTCTTTTCTTTTTTTTGCCTTCCTCTCTTTCGTGCCTTCTTTGCCATAATAAAATTTCCCTCTGTATATCTTTATTTTCTCTTTCCCCTCACTGCCCTGCGTGGACCCTTTCTTGTCCGTGCATTTGTACTTGTCCGTTGTCCTCTTACAGGAAGGCCCCTTCTATGTCTCAAGCCCCTATAGGTACCTAGATCCATTAGCCTTTTTATATTCATGGAGACTTCACGTCTTAAATCACCCTCAACCTTATATTCCCTGTCAATCACATTGCGTATTTTTGTTATATCTTCTCCGGAGATCATATCTGACTTGATATTAGGGTCTACACCAGCTTCATCAAGTATCTTCCTGGCAGAAGTTCTCCCTATACCATATATATAGGTTAAAGCAATCTCCATTCTTTTCCCTCTTGGCAAATCAACACCTGCAATTCTGGCCAATATCCAACTCCTTTATTAAAGTAAAAATCGGTTTCAAAATGTTCTACCCATGTTGAAATATATATTTCCCTATTTGTTTAGAGATCTGCCAATTTTCCACACATGGAAAAACTGAATGTTCACCTTTATCATAAGATATAAATAAGCAAAACCATATAAAGGCGAAGAATTAAAAACCTACATAATTATTTTCAAAAAGAAAATTATAGTTTTAATATTGATAAACCTGTAAAAAGTAGAACCGATGGCTAAGTAAAAATCTTCATATACAAGGCGTAGTGTTTGGGCATGCGTGAAGGCATACAGGTAGTATGTCGAACGTATGACCAAACACTATAACACAGTAGATGGAGACTTTTTACGACGCCATCAATATCAACGAATTATAGAAAGGTTGTGCCTGCATAATACACATTGATTTGAATGCAACCATAAAGGTTACACGATTTTACCAAATCTACAGCGTTGGCAAAGGGTTAAAGTATCGGAATACGTCTACGCCTTTGCCGCCTTGCATTTTCGGCAAACTTGACAGTTCTTATAATCAGAAAATTTCTCAACCCTGTCTTTGTTTATGACGTGGATTCTCACATATAACACGAACCTTTCCTTTTCGCCTTATAATCTTACACTTATTACAAATTTTTTTTACAGAAGGTCTGACTTTCATGGTTAAACCCCAATCCTGATTATAATAGTATAAAGCATGATCAGTGCTGGTATGTAAAGGTATCAATATTCTGATCCGCATCTATTCAGCACCCATCCATAAATGAAAAAAGAACTATATCATAAGACCTTTCTTCATAAAACCATCATAGTGTCTTGTTAACAAATGAGCTTCTATCTGGGTCATGGTATCCATTGCCACACCAACAACAATCAAAAGAGCTGTGCCCCCAAAATAGAAGGGAATATTAAATTTATATATCATTATCTGAGGAAGAATACAGACAGCCGAGACATAAATTGCCCCGGAAAAGGTCAACCTTGTCAAAACACGGTCAATAAACTCAGACGTGTTTTTTCCCGGACGAATCCCTGGGATATAACCTCCCTGCTTTTTCATATTATCAGCCACATCAACAGGATTAAACTGAATAGATGTATAAAAAAAGCAGAAAAAGAAAATTAAACACACATACAAAAAACTATAAACAATATGGCCTGGGCTTAAAAAAGTAACTATGTACTGCAACCAGGGAATATCTTTTGTATTCATAAAATTGGCTATAGTCGCAGGAAACATCATAACAGACGAAGCAAAAATCGGAGGAATAACCCCAGCAGAATTTACCTTAAGCGGTAAATGAGAACTCTGTCCCCCATACATCTTTCGGCCAACCATTCTTTTAGCATATTGAACAGGGATCCTCCTTTGCCCACTTTCAACAAAAACAATAAAGGCAACAACAACAACCATAAAAAAAAGAATAATAACCATAAAAAAAGGAGAAAGCTCACCTGTACTCATCAAACGAAAAGTATTGGCAACAGCAACAGGAAGTCTCGCAACAATACCTGCAAATATAATAAGAGAGATACCATTACCTATTCCACGTTCGGTAATTTGCTCACCAAGCCACATTAAAAAACACGTTCCTGCAGTCAAAGTTACTGTAGTTAAGAGCCTGAAATCCCAACCCCCTACAGGAACAATCATAACACCACCAGGACTGGACATGTTTTCAAGTCCAAAGGCTATACCAAAACCCTGAATAAAACATAACAAAACAGTACCATAACGAGTATACTGAGTTATCTTTTTTCTTCCCTGTTCCCCTTCTTTTTTTAACTTATCGAGATGGGGAATAACCATAGTTAAAAGTTCCAAGATAATGGCGGCACTTATGTATGGCATTATCCCCAATGCCATTACAGACATTCTTTTTAAGGCACCACCAGTAAACATATCAAAGATGCCAAACAATGTTCCCTGCTTAGCCGAAAAAAAAGCAGATAATGCCGTACCATCAATCCCGGGAGTAGGAATATGACAACCCAAGCGATAAACAGCAAGCATAACAAGGGTAAACAGAATCCTTTTACGCAACTCCGGAAGCTTGGGAATATTTTGAACGCCACGTATCACCACACATCCCTCTATAGCTTAGCCCGCTGATATAACCTAAAACCTGCATAAACCATTTTTGATGGATAAGTAAAAATCTTCATATACAAGGCAGACATATAAAGTGTCACACATATAGCCAACCACTCACAGTATATGGAGACTTTTTCACCATCAATAACGACAAAACGGCCAGTTATAGTTAAGTAACGGCTAAACCAATTCAACCTTACCTCCCGCCCGCTCGATCTTCTCTCGTGCCATTGCACTCACCTTATGAACCTTAACAGTAAGAGGAAAGGTAATATCACCAGTAGCAAGAAGTTTAACTACAGAGTCTCTTTTTTTAACAAGGCCTGAGTCGATCAAATCGTGCAAATCCACAGTATTCCCTGATGAAAACCTGTCCAAATCTCTCAGGTTTACAATTTCAACAGGTTTTTTAAATATATTAGTAAAACCTCGTTTAGGTAAACGCCTATGTAAAGGCATTTGCCCTCCCTCAAAACCAGGCCTTATCTTACCTCCCGATCTCGACTTTTGCCCTTTATGACCTCTGGCCGCTGTCTTACCATGCCCTGATCCGGGTCCTCTACCTACCCTTTTTCTGTGTTTCCTTGCCCCTTTTGCAGGGGATAAGTCATTTATCTTCATAGGTATTGCCTTATTCTTCCTCAATTCTGACAAGAAATAAAACCTTGTTGATCATTCCTCGAACAGGTGCCGAATTATTCAAGACTACCGTTTTATTAAGCTTTGTAAGCCCTAACCCTTTTAAGGTATCCTTTATCCTTTTACTTTTACCAATACCACTTTTCACAAGAGTAACTTTTATCGAATTAGCCATAACTAACTCTCCTAAGAGTTCTGTCTTTTTCGCTTTCCTAATTCTTCCGGTAAACGAAGTGAGCGCAAACCTGCCACTGTAGCTCTAACAATATTATGTGGGTTATGTGAACCAAGGCACTTAGTAAGTATATTTTGAACTCCAACTGCCTCGAGAACTCCCCTTACAGCCCCACCTGCTATTAATCCTGTTCCTGGTCCCGCGGGTTTTAAAAGGACACGGCCTGCCCCGGCACGTCCTATTACCTCATATGGCACTGTAGTTTCATAAAGAGAGACCTTTTGCATATCCTTTCTCGCTTTTTCAATCCCCTTTCTAATAGCTTCAGGGACCTCTTTTGCCTTTCCAAGTCCAAAGCCAACCATACCCTGGCCATCTCCAACAACAACTATAGCACTAAAACTAAATCGCCTTCCACCTTTTACAACCTTGGCTACACGATTTATATGCACGACCCTCTCAATTAACTGTATATCTTCTTCAGGCTTGACCAAGAGCTTCTTCTCCTCTCTTATCTATTTTTATCCATAACAGATCTTCTTATGCAATACCCAGATCTAATCTCCATCAAACAAAACAGACCAATTTAACGGATCAGTTGCGCAGTATATACACATCATACTTAATATTGCACAAAAAATTTTCCTCTATGAACTACAAATTCTACACTATCCAAAAATTAATTTAGGGGTAACCTATTTTCAAAAACCGCAGCCTTTATGACCGCATTCAAATCGGTGCGTGTCACGGCAAACACAAATGCAGATTTCAGGTTACATAATTTTATTAAAACTGCAACCCATTCTTTCTGGCAGATTCCGACAATGCCTTTACACGACCATGATATAAAAATCCATTTCTGTCAAAGACAACGGATTTAATCCCTTTATTAAGAGCTGCTTTAGCAATTGCAGCACCAACGATTTCAGATCCAATTTTATTACCAGAATTATTTCCTATATCCGATACAAGATCTTTGGACATAGATGATACAGAAACCAAGGTGTTCCCTGTGGAATCATCTATAATCTGAGCATAGATATGTCTTGCACTCCTAAAAACGCATAAACGAGGCCTTTCCCGGGTCCCAACAATTTTTTTACGCACTCTTTTTTTTCTTCTTAATCTTGAGACCTTTGAATTGAATTTTCCCATCAGCTAACCATCCTAAGTATATCTCACAAATTTTTTACATCAAGTTTGATTCAAAAAGTACACGAAACAAAAGCCAGAAAAACAAACACATCTTCAAATGCAAAGTTTTTTGTAAAAAAAATAAAATATTCGGATTTATATTGAAAAGTTCATCATAGACTATAATCCAGTTACATGCATACACTATTTAGCAGCACCGGCCTTACCTGCCTTTCTCCGTATTATCTCATCCGCATATTTAATCCCCTTACCTTTGAAAGGTTCAGGCCTTCTAAAACTTCGTATTTTAGCAGCTACTCTGCCTAAGAGTTCCTTATCAGATGAAACCAGCCTGATTTTTGTCTTATCAACATTAATATCTACACCTTCAGGCAATTCATAGTTAACTGGATGTGAGTAACCAAGGTTAAAAACAGCAACCCGACCCTGCACTTCAACCCTATAGCCGACACCTACTATTTCGAGATTTTTTTCAAAACCCTTCGTTACACCTGTAACCATATTATAGATTAATGCATTAAAAAGGCCGTGAAGAGCCCTTACTTCCCTGGATTTTTCTCTTACAGATACGATTATTTGATCATCCTTAACAGCAACAAAAATCTTAGGATGAATTTTCCTTTTAAGAGTTCCCTTTGGACCTTTAACAGTCAACTCATTATCTGTTAGTATGACCTCTACACCCTTGGGAATTGATATTAGTCTTTTACCTATTCGTGACATTTAGAGACTCCAGATATAAATACGTCTGACAAGTAAACGCAACACATGTAATCATAATAAAGAAAAAGCCCACCTTAAAAACATCACTTTTATGAACAAGGTGAACCTAAACCGGCATGGCCGGGTTCAAAACATCCTGGCTATTCACGGACATAAAAATACAGACTGTTTTTTCAGCACAGTGTTGTGTGTTTCTACAGTAAAAATAAACCCCGGCAAAGAGATCTTTGCATAACGTCCTCTTTTGCCCAGTTTGAGAACTATTTACCATACCGAACAGAGAATCTCACCACCAACCTGCAGATCTATAGCCTGCTTATCTGTCATCACACCTTTAGAAGTTGAAAGTATATTGATACCATAGCCATTCAACACCTTTGGAATATCCTTGCATTTAGTATATACACGACAACTTGATTTACTTACCCTTTTAAGTCCATATATGACTGGATCACCATGTTTATCATACTTCAAAAATATCTTTATGTTTTTATGTTGGCCGTCTGAAAGGATTCTAAAGGTTTTTATATAGCCCTCTGCTTTCAAGACTTCAGCTATTTTCAATTTAAGCTTCGAGTGTGGAATAATCAAAGAATCATGAAAAGCCATCTGGGCATTCCTGATTCTTGTTAACATATCTGCAATGGGATCAGTCATTGTCATATACAATACTCCTTAAACGCTTCAATATTCTCCCCGCATAAAACCAGTTTTAAACAGCAGTACAGAAACCTAATCAAAGTTCCAAAGGTCTTAATTTTATAAAACAGCAATCAATGAGCTGAGGTCATACTACTTACAAAACAGCCTGCTCATTCAATCGTCGTATTCTTGCCCATCTAACCTTATAAAAATGAGATTTGAAGATCAACTCAAAGTACTTGTCCTTAGTTATTAAGAAATCACCAACTCGATTTAACCACCCCAGGAATTTCTCCGTTCAATCCCATACGTCTAAAACAGATACGGCATATACCAAACTTCCTCATAAAAGCTCTACTTCTGCCACAAATAGGGCATCTGTTATATTTACGAGTTGAGAACTTAGGTTTTCTTTGTGCCTTGATAATAAGCGCTTTCCTTGCCAAAATCACACTCCCTTAACACGAAAAGGCATTCCCATATGTTTAAGTAGAGAAAAACCTTCTGCATCATTTTTAGCAGATGTAACAATAGAAATATTAAGG
>JAGGTJ010000174.1 GCA_021163815.1 Deltaproteobacteria bacterium
AGAGAAAAATCTTCGGTTTGGCTCAAACAAACTTCAAAAACGGTGAAACTTTAGTAAAATAATTTATGCAGGTTTCAGTATTTGATACAAGATAACGAGGATATTGTGATGTTGCATTTGCCGTGTTTTCATGGTCAAATAAGGGTGTTTCGTAACATCCTGAAAGCATTATATATTGTACAATTGTTGGTTCTGCCCTAATGGGAATGTCAAGCAAAGAAAGGGCTTCAACTGATTTCAGGGAGAATGAATATGAACGATTTTTTGGAAAATGGTCCTATGAACCCCATAAAGATTCAGGATAATACATTTCGTGATGGCCATCAGTCACTTCTTGCTACTAGGATGAGAACCGAAGATATGCTTCCAATAGCAGAGAAGATGGATGATGTTGGATTCTGGGCCATGGAGGTCTGGGGAGGGGCAACGTTTGATGCAACACACAGGTTTTTGGGAGAAGATCCTTTTGATCGTTTAAGGACACTTAAAAAACATATCAAGAAGACGCCGCTTTCCATGTTATTACGGGGGCAGAATCTTGTGGGATACCGTAATTATGCAGATGATGTGGCGCGACTCTTTGTAGACAAGACCTGTGAAGCGGGAATAGATATCTTCAGGGTCTTTGATGCCCTCAATGATTTCAGGAACTTTCAGACAGTAGTTGAGAGAATAAAGGCCAACGGAAAGCATTTTCAAGGCACAATATGTTATTCCCTCACAGAAAGACGTATGGGAGGGGATGTTTTTAATCTGGAGTATTATTTAGATAAGGCCAAAGAAATTGAAGACATGGGAGCTGATACCCTTTGTCTAAAAGATATGGCCGGTATCATGGCTCCTTTTGATATCGCCAAGCTTATTGTTGAACTAAAGAAGACTGTATCTATTCCTATCCATCTGCATACGCACTACACAAGCGGTATGGCATCCATGGTTTATCTTGAGGCTATAAAGGCGGGTGTGGACATTATCGACACGTGTCTTGCGCCTTTTGCACTGAGAACATCCCAGCCTGCTGTGGAACCTATGATTGCTTCTCTGTATGGCACTGTAAGGGATCCTGGGTTTGATCTGAATGCCTTACTTGAGCTTGATGAATACATGGAGAGTATTGCTCCCAAGTATCGTGATTACCTTGCCAAACACAGGATGTCTGTTATCGATACAGGTGTTCTTGCACATCAGGTGCCAGGAGGCATGATTTCAAACCTTGTCAGCCAGCTAAAAGAGGCCAATGCCCTGGATCGTCTTCCTGAGGTTTACAGGGAAGTGGCTGTGACGCGGAAAGAACTCGGTACTCCTCCTCTTGTTACTCCAACAAGCCAGATCGTTGGAGTCCAATCTGTGCTTAATGTCCTGTTTGGAAGGTATAAGATGGTAACCAATGAGGTTAAAGATCTTGTGTTCGGTCTGTATGGTAAGACCCCTGCACCTGTGGATCCGGATGTCCAAAAAAAGATCCTGAAGGGTTATAAAAGGGGGGAGACGCCTGTTACAGGGCGTGCAGCAGATTACCTTGAACCGGAACTGGATAATGCAAGAAAAAAGGCAGGTGATTTGGTGAAGGATGATTTTGATCTTCTCATATACGCCCTTTATCCAACTACAGGGGAGCAGTTTTTGAAATGGAAGTATGGCCTTGAGGAGAAACCGCCCGAGATAATGCCCAAGACAATGGACGAAATAGAGAGAGAAGATAAGGCTGTGGCAGAGGCATTGGAGGCCGTTCGTAAAGGCCGTTCATAAAACTGAGTGATCTGTCTTACTGTTTTTTCATATCCGTGGGTGGTCAGGATCTTTTTGAATTTGGCCATGCTGGGTTACATTTTTCTATGCTGCTTGTTTTTTTGTTGCAGGCAGATTTTTATTCATCTTCAGGAGAAATCATTGTTTGTTACCTTCGAAGGTATAGAAGGCAGTGGCAAGTCTACTCAGGCTGTCCGTTTTTATAGATATCTTAAGGATATGTCTGTGCCGGTTATACTGACCAGGGAGCCCGGAGGAACTAAGCAGGGCGAGCGTATCAGGGATATCCTTCTTGATTCTGATGCCAGTGATCTTGTTTCCTGCGCAGAACTTCTTTTATATACTGCAGACAGGGCCCAGCATGTACAAACAGTGATTAGACCTGCCCTTGACGAAGGAAAGTGGGTTTTGTGTGACCGGTTTATTGATGCTACCATTGCGTATCAGGGATATGCCCGTGGTCTGGATATCTCTTTTATAGAACTGATTAATCGTAAGGTCTGTTGCGGTGTATGGCCTGATATTACCTTTCTTTTTGATTTACCTGTAGAAGTGGGTCTTGAAAGGGCCGTGAACAGGAACAGGGAGATGAATCAGGAATCTAACGGTCGCTTTGAACAGGAGGCCATTGCCTTTCATGAAGCAGTAAGGAGAGGGTATCATATGCTTGCTGCTGCGGATCAGAAACGTTTTGTCAGGGTTGATGCAATGCTTTCGGAGGAAGAAATAACGGCAAGGCTGATTGAACATATCGAAGATATCGCAAAACCTGCTTTGCGACGCCATCTCCTTTGAACCTCAACAATATTGCCGTGTTTACAAGGGCCTAAACTGTTGTAGCCCGTCTGTACTTTTGCTATCTCGCCCCTGTCTGCCGCAGGCAGGTCTTAGGCAGGCTTGATGTTTGCAGGATTTGTAAGTTTATTATGCCGTTTTCGCACATCATGGGCCAGGAAAAGGCCAAAAAGTTTTTGAGACAGGTCCTGGCAATGCAACGGGTGCCCCATGCATATCTGTTTTGTGGTATATCAGGGGTAGGTAAAAAGTCCATGGCCAGGGCCATTGCTATGGCCCTGAATTGTGATCATTCTGTTGATGGTGATGGATGTGGGGTTTGCCCCTCATGTCGAGCTATTGCTGATGGTAATTCTCCCGATTTTTTGCTTGTTGGTCCTGAAAACAGGGAGATCTTTGATGAAAGATCGGACAGGATTCTTATTGAACATATCCGTAAGCTTAACCATGCAGTCGGTTTTTCACCTATTGGCAGATACAGGGTGTGTGTACTTGATCATGCACAGAATATGACAGTTGAGGCGGCCAATTCGTTTCTCAAGATCCTTGAAGAACCCCCCCCAGGCAATATCTTTATTCTTAATGCCGTAGATCCCCTTGATCTGCTACCTACCATTGTTTCCCGCTGTCAGCGGGTAGCTTTTCAACCCTTGTCCATTAATGATATCAAAAAATGGCTGTTTCGGGAGAGAGATGTGGATGAGGAATCTGCCGATATTTTGTCCAGGGTCTGTTCAGGCAGTCTTGGTAAGGCCATTGATATGCTTGACAGCAATTATCTTGTAAAAAGAAAATCCTGGCTTTCTTCTGTTGTCGACCTGTTTTCTGTTTCTCGCAATAGAGCCTTTTTAATTGCCGTTGAGTATATGAATATATTAAAAGATTCTTATCGGACAGGGTCAGGTGGCAGGAATGATGTTTTTGATATGTGTATGACGTGGAAATCCTTGTATCGGGATCTTATCCTTATAAAAGAGGGTGCCCCGTTTAATATGCTTATGAATATGGATTATATCCATGATCTTGAAAGACATGTGCAAGCCTTTGGTGTAGATGCCCTGTTAAAAAGTATTGATTTCTTGAACAGGACAGAGCGGGATTTAATGAACAATATCAATATGTCTTTAATCATGGAGCAGACTGTTATGGGGCTTTGGTCTCTTGCCAGGGGGGCATGATTTCAAGTTGCTATTATTTATAACCTAAATTCTGTAGGTGTCCAGGTTTGCCAAAGACCTGCCTACGATAGCCGCATAGGGTAAACAGACAGTCCCTTTTTATACGGAGACAAGTTAAAAATGTCTAAAACCGTTGGTATAAAATTTAGAAACAGCCAGAGAATACAGTACCTGAGTTCAGCCGGTTTTGTCCTCAAAAAGGGCGATAAGATAATCGTGATGACCGATAATGGTCCCTTAATGGGAGAAGTTTTTATTGAACCGAGAGAAATGCCTTTTTCCTGTTCACAGAATTCATCTATGGAGGTCTTCAGACTGCCCCTTGAAGAGGAGATAAAAAGGCATGAGCAGAATTGCATTCTCGAAGAGAGGGTATACAGGTTTTGCGAACAAAAGATCAAAGAAAAACATATTCCCATGGTTCTTTCATCTGTTGAACGTCTGTTTGATGAAAGCAAGATAGTTGTCTCTTTTACTGCAGATGGGAGGGTGGATTTCCGGGAACTGTTAAAGGCCCTTGTTGAAACATTTAATGTCAAGATAGAAATAAGGCAGATTGGTGTACGTCAGAAGGCCAGTATGAAGGGTGGCCTGGGGCCATGTGGCAGGGCCTTGTGCTGCTCGAGTTTTTTGAATGAGTTTGTCCCGGTGACCATCAAGATGGCCAAGATACAGAATGTATCACTAAATCCCGGCAAGATATCAGGCATGTGTGGCAGGCTTATGTGCTGCCTTAGTTATGAATATGATTTTTATGAGAAAACAAAAAAAAAATTCCCGGCTCTTGGCAGTAAGGTAGGCACAAAAAAAGGGATTGGTAAGGTCATCCGGCAGGATGCCCTTAAAGGAATGGTAACTGTCATGTTGGAATCCGGAGAACTCTTTAATGTTGTTGCTGAAAAGGACCTTGTTGATAATGTTGTGCAGGCAAAAAACAGATCTTCAAAACGTGGGAAGAAAAAAAAAACGAAAAGAGGTAAGAACAGTTGAAAAACAAATTTTATGTAACAACACCCATATATTATGTAAATGCTGAGCCTCATATCGGGCATGCTTATTCTACAGTTGTAGCGGATGTGATTAACCGTTTTTATCGCCTTTGCGGTTATGATACCTTTTTTCAGACAGGTACTGATGAACACGGGGAAAAGATTGTTGCTGCCGCTGAGGCCCTGGGTCAGACACCTGAAGAGTATGTCAATATGATCAGTAATAAATTCAGGATGTTGTGGCCAGAACTGAGTATAGAATATGACAATTTCATACGTACTACAGATCCTTTGCATAAAAGGACAGTTGAATTGATATTAAATCGTGTTAATGATAAGGGAGATATATATTTTAGTGAGTATGAGGGATTGTACTGTATCGGGTGCGAGCGATTTTATACAAAACGTGAACTCGTCAACGGTAAATGTCCGGATCATAAAACAGTACCTGAACCAGTCAGGGAATCCAATTATTTTTTCCGTATGAGCAATTATCAGGACTGGCTTATTGATCATATCAAAAAAAATCCGGGTTTCATAAGGCCAGAAAGATATAGAAACGAGGTGTTGGCCTTTTTAAGGGAACCCCTTGATGATCTGTGTATTTCCAGACCCAAGTCCAGGCTTACGTGGGGGATAACTCTGCCTTTTGATGAGAATTTTGTAACCTATGTCTGGTTTGATGCCCTTATTAACTATCTGTCAGGGCTGGGGTATCCAGATGGACAGATGTTTGTGGATTTCTGGCCATCTGCCCAGCATATAATTGCCAAAGATATCTTAAAACCCCATGGGATCTATTGGCCGTGTATGCTTAAATCTGCCGGTATTGAACCGCATCAGCATCTTAATGTGCACGGTTACTGGAATGTGAATAAGGGAAAGATGTCAAAATCCATTGGTAATGTAATCAATCCTCTTGATTTGGTAAAACGTTATGGTGTTGATAGCTTCAGGTATTTTGTTATGCGTGATATGGTTTTTGGTCTGGATTCAGAGTTCAGTGAGGATGCCTTTATAGAGAGAGCCAATGCGGATCTGGCAAATGACCTTGGGAATTTGGTCAGTCGTACTTTTACAATGGTGCACAAGTACTTTAAGGGTGTTTTGCCCGAGCCTGGAAAATCCCTTCTCATTGACGATGAGTTGAAACAAAATGCCCTTGCACTGATAGATCACTATGAAGATTTTATGAAGGAGTTTGCCTTTCACAAGGCCTTGATGTCAATATGGGAGGTAATAGGCGAAGTAAACAGATACATTGACAAAACATCTCCATGGATGTTGGCAAAGTCGGATACCGCACGTCTTGCTACGGTACTATGCCATGTAGTGGAAACCATTAAGGTTGTATCTGTGTTGATGTGGCCGTTTATGCCAGGTTCCAGTGAAAGGATAGAGGAGGGGCTTGGCCTTGACCGCAAGGGGAATCAGATCACCCTTGACGATATCAGGGCATGGGGTAATGTCAGGCCTGTGAAACCAATACACCGGCTTCCATCACTATTCCCAAGGATTGAGAGGAAAAAAGATGTAAAAGAGGGTCATGGCTGCAAGCAGAAAAATGAAATTAGCGGGGAAGAAAATACCATATCCTTTGAAGACTTTCAGAAGGTTGACCTGAGAATCGGAACCATAAAAGAGGCATCCATGATACCCAAGGCCAGAAAGCTTGTAAAACTCACCGTTGATATTGGTGAAGAAAGGACCGTAGTGGCAGGAATTGCAGGTGATTACGATGTCTCTGACCTTGTGGGAAGGCAGGTGTTGGTTGTGGCCAATCTTGCACCCGTTAAACTGATGGGGGTTAAGTCATATGGTATGATAATTGCCGCAAAAGATGATTCAGGTCTGCACCTTTTATCTCCTGATACTGAGGTTAAGCCCGGCAGCAAGGCCAGTTAGTTTTCATCTGCAGATCAAAATTCAGCATGTAATGTAAAAAAATCCCGTTATGTCAGAAAAACTCCTTTTGTCAGAAATAGATTTGCATAGCACGCTGGATGCTATGTCTTCTTTTATAGCAATAGTGGATGTAAATGGTGATCTGGTCTTTGTCAACAAAAGGGCGCGGGATTATCTGGAATTCGATATAGAGGACATGTATGGGATTCCATTTTGGTCCTGTCCCTATTTTCAATCCGATTCCGAGACAGAATCAATCATACAGGACTCCATTTATTCAGCAATAAAAGGAAAGGCTGCAAGACACAGAATTAATGTATATTGCAAAAAAAGGCCTGTCCCCCTGTCTGTCCTGTGTACAGCCTCACCTGTTAGTGACAGACAGGGAATGGTGTGTGCAGTTGTCTTTGAAGGAACGTTTGATTTTGAACTGGAACAGGACAAAAATGCTGCAATGTATGAGCGCAAGGCCTTCCAGATTATAGCAGATGCAGCGGTTAATGCTTCAGATATTAATGACCTGTGCAAAAGGGTCCTTTTTGGTCTGGTAAGGGCTATGGGCTTTGATCGTGGGAATATCAGACTCTATGACAGGAAATCTGAGATGTTGAATCCCTGTGCTATTTTTGATGAAAGCAGCGAAACCCAGGTATGGTGGGTACGACCGCACAATATTCATGATACACATTTTATATCCTCTCTTACCGCCAAGAAACGAATTGCCCTGTTTGCTCCCGATATAACTGTTCATGATATATACAGCAGGTTTAAGGAAAACCTTGACCGGTGGAAAATAGGATCCTTTATCTCGTGGCCAATTGTTGGTTCTGAAAATAATCTCATAGGCGTTATGCAGCTTCTGGACAAGTCTGTTAAGTCCGGTTTCAGTTATGAAGATCAGAGTTTTTTTGAGACAGTGGCCAGTATGTTTGCTCACGTACTTGAGCACAAGATTGCAGAAGAAAGGATAGCAAGGAGCCTGAAAGAGAAGGACCTTTTGTTAAAAGAGATTCACCACCGTGTGAAAAATAATCTTCAGGTGATATCCAGTATGCTGAGTCTGCAGTTGAACAATGGGCTGCACAGGGATTTCAGGGAGCTTGTAAGGGAAAGTCAGAATCGTGTGAGATCTATGGCCATGATTCATGATGCCCTTTATCGGTCATTGAATCTTTCAGCCATAGACTTCGGTTCATATTTAAAAGAATTATCATCATATCTGCTCTCTTCATATGGGGTATCTGAGCATAGGGTGATGGTGATTGTAAATGCAGAGGGTGTTATCCTTGATATTGACCAGGCAATACCGTGCGGCCTTATTGTGAATGAGCTGATATCCAATGCCCTCAAACATGCCTTTCCAGGAGGGCTTACCGGCAGAATCTGTGTTGATTTTTACAGGGTAGGTACCCGTAAATATGAATATATGCTAAGGGTAAGTGATGATGGTATTGGTTTGCCGGATGGTCTGGATCTGGACAGGAGCAGATCTTTTGGTATTCAGTTGGTCAGCATGCTTACCAAACAAATTGGAGGAACATGGAGTGTTGTTCATGATAAAGATAAAGGTACGTCGTTTGAGATAAGGTTAAAAATCCCGTAGCGTTGGATATTCTCCTTGGGTTTGTTGCTTTATGATGTTTGATATCTGTAAGCCGTGTTTGTTGATTCCAGGGGTGAAAATAAAGACGGGAGATATTTGTATGATGAAAAGATCTATACTTATTGTTGAGGATGAGATAATAGTTGCCAGGGATATTCAGATACAACTGGAAGACCTTGGGTACACGGTTTCCGGTATTGTATCAACTGGTAAGGATGCCTTGCTAAAGATCAGAAAATCCCCTGTAGATCTTGTGTTGATGGATATCAGGCTTGATGGTGATATGGATGGTGTGGAGGCAGCCTCGTGTATCTGGTCGGAATTTGGTATTCCTGTGGTGTTTTTGACAGCTTATGCCGATGACATGACCTTGAGACGTGCCATGGAGACGAAACCCTTTGGGTATATTGTAAAGCCTTTCAATAGCAGGGAGCTGCATTCAACTTTAGAGGTTTCATTTAGCAGACACGATACTGAACAGTTGTTGAGAAAGGAAAGAAAATGGCTGGAAACGGTTTTGGAAAGTATTGGTGAAGGTGTAATTATTACAGATGCAAGAGGTAGAATTATCTCCATGAATCCAATGGCCGAGTTGTTATCAGGCTGGAAAAAGGGAGAGACAAAGGGCAGAAGCCTTGCCGAGATCTTTGTTCTTAAAGATACGCAGCAAGTTGTGCAGATAGAAGGCCTTATGGAAAAAGTTTTGCAAAAAGGTCTTGTTGTTGATTTGGAAAGGTACATTATACTGATTACAAGAGATGGCACTGAACGTTTAATAGATTATAATGCCGCTCCTGTTAAGGATATACAGACAGATATTCTGCAGGGAATGATCCTGGTTTTTAAGGATGTGACAGAAAGGCAAAAGATAGAAGATAGTATCCAGCAGGCCCAGAAAATGGAAGCTATTGGCATGCTGGCAGGGGGCATGGCTCATGATTTCAACAATCTGATGATGGGTATACAGGGAAATATCTCATTAATGTTAATGGGTATGAGTCCGGACGATCCCAATTATACCAGGCTGAAAAATATGGAACAGTACGTGCAGCGTGGATCTGACCTTACCAAACAGTTTTTGGGGTTTGCACGTAAGGGAAAGTATGATGTCAGGGTTGTTGATTTGAACAGCGTTGTCAAAGATGCAGCTTTCATGTTTGCCAGGACCAGAAAAGATATCAGGCTTTATACGGACTACCATGAAGATATATGGAAGGTTGAGGTAGACAGCAGCCAGATAGATCAAGCGCTTCTTAACCTTTTTGTTAATGCGTGGCAGGCCATGCCTTCAGGGGGTGACCTGCATGTCAGTACGGAAAACGTGACTGTTGATGAAAAAACCGCAAGACGTTTTGATGTGTCTCCGGGTGATTATGTAAGGATATCCGTTTCTGATACAGGGGTGGGGATAGATGACGATCTGAAGGAAAAGATATTCGAACCCTTTTTTACCACAAAAAAAGAGGGTGGGACAGGTCTTGGTCTGTCTGCTGTATATGGTATTGTAAAGGCCTATGGAGGTTTCATAGAGGTATTTAGCAAAAAAGGTGAAGGAACTTCTTTTTATCTCTATTTTCCTGCCTGCCAGGACGATGGAAAGAGGATAAAGTCGGATAAGACTATTTCCTGTATGCCTGATCTTTCATCAAAGAAGGTGACGGTGCTCGTTATAGATGATGAAGATATGGTATTGGGTGTTGCCAGGGAAATGATAGAGGCGCTTGGATATGATGTCTTGTGTGCCGGGAATGGATATGAGGCTGAGAGGCTCTTTCTTGAAAACAGGGGTAAGATTGATATTGTTATATGCGATATGATAATGCCTGAGATGACCGGAGAGCAGGTTTGTCAAAGACTGAGGAAGGTATCTCCTGATCTAAGGGTGTTATTTGCCAGCGGTTATAGTGTGGATACAAGGACATCTGAGCTTTTAAAAGATGCCTGTAATGGTTTTATTCAAAAACCCTTTAATATAGATAGCCTGTCCAAAAAAATTACAGAGGTGTTGAATCCTCATTAAGCCGAAAGACATCTGTGTATATAACCTTTTATAGGGGATAAGTATGGGAGATAAAGACAGTTTTGATGAAAAAGAGGGTGCTTTTCTTCTTGATGTGGCCCGTAAGACCATAGAAAATGAACTTTTTAATAAGAATCAGAGGATACTGCCTGACCATGATCTGCCTGGGAAATTTATTAAAAAAAGAGGCACCTTTGTTACTCTGACAAAGAATGGCAATCTCCGAGGATGTATTGGGCATATCGTGCCCCACGAGCCTTTAATAGAGAGTCTTAAAAATAATGCTATTGCTGCTGCCTTTAAAGATCCCAGGTTTCCTCCCCTGCAACGGGATGAATGGAAAGATGTGGAGATTGAAGTCAGCATATTGACAGATCCTAAGCCTCTTTCATATTCTGATGCCCAGGATCTGCTGCAGAAGTTGCGTCCAGGGGTCGACGGTGTGATAATACAAAAAGGCTATCATTCCGCGACATTTCTTCCCCAGGTATGGGAGCAACTCCCGGATAAAGAGACATTTTTGAGCCATCTTTGCATGAAGGCGGGTCTTCCTGCAGATGCGTGGAAAGACGGGGATCTTGCGGTTTTTACATACCAGGTACAGGCATTTGAAGAATAGAATATTGGGGCATTTGGGTCTGTCGGGATGTCATGAGAAGATCTGTCTTGTTTTTATTACCTTTATTTCCCAGGGATTGATATTTGGCAGCATAAACACTGTCCTGACTATTTTATCCGGTTTCAGACCTGCTTTTTGACTATGCCTCAAGACCAGTTCTACCTGTTTTTCAGAGACAATACTTATTGACTGAACCTGTTTTTTTATGTCAACCTCTTTGTTTCCTTTTTTGGTGTTTTTTTCTACAGGCCATTTATCAACCTCATAAAACCTTTTTAACCTGTCCGTCTGTGTTAAAAGATCTGCTCCTTCAATATTGACAAGATAATGAATGCGGATCAGTGTTGGCTTTTTTCTTCCTGAAGGAAGCCTCGTTACTGAGTTTACGGCAATGCCTTCAGGAAGCTCACGATTTATGCGATCCTTTAGGATATGGGCTGATATAGGATGCACAACAGTTATATCTGCTGTTTCACACATGCTTTCTGTCCCGACCGGCAAGGCAGAGAGAAAGGACACCTTTGGCATGGGATGAAAACCGTGAGAATATGCCAGAGGTATGCCCGAACGTCTAAATGCCCTTAAAAACACATTGACAAGTTCCAGATGCCCAAGGAACCTGGCCCTGCCAAGTTTTGTATAGGTCAGGCGGTAAACCCCCGGCAGATTTGCAGGAGAAGACGGCTTGTCAGATGATCTGTTGCCTGAAACGGTCGTGGCCTTTTTGCTGTTCATAATGACAGGCATAATCTTTTTTTGATCACAAACACCGCAGCCAGTACACCCTCTTCTGCAATCTTCGGTAAACTTACGCTGTGTAGCTTTTTCAAGTTCCTGTTTTAAAAATCTTTTACTTACCCCTGTCCTTATATGATCCCATGGCAGGATTTCATCAGGCCCTCTTTTCCTCAGATAAAACTCCGGATTTACCCCTGTACTTACAAAGGCCTCATCCCATATATCCTTTCTGAATTGATCTCCCCATGCATCAAATCTGGCGCCGAGTTTCCATGCCTTTAAAACAGCATTGGCAAGAACCCTGTCCCCGCGTGAAAAGATACCTTCAAGCCAGCTCGTTTGAGGTTCATTCCATTTTACACGGATTTGTGTGCCTCTGAGACGCTCTCTTATCAAGTTTATGCGTCTTGTGCTTTCCTCTAAGGATAACTGGGATTCCCACATAAATGGTGTATGAGCCTTTGGTACGAAGGTGGAAACGCTGACATTTAACTTAAAGCCTTTTTTCCCCTTATCGGAAAGTTTTACTACCTGTTTGGCCAGATCAACAATGTCGCAGACATCCTTTTCTTCTTCAAAAGGCAGGCCGATCATAAAGTACAGTTTTATAAGTTTCCAGCCGGCCCTGTATACGGCCTGTGCTGTTTTAAGAATATCCTGTTGTGTCAGGCCCTTATTGATGACTTTTTGCAGATCCTCATTGCCTGCCTCCACGGCAATGGTAAAGCCGGTTTTTCTCACTCTTTTTATCTGCTCCATCAGTAATGGATTAAGGGTATCAACCCTTAAAGAGGGGAGACTTATAGCAACCTTTTCAGAAGAAAGGCTGTCCATCAGGGAAATTAACATGGGTTCAATGCATGAATAGTCACCTGAACTCAGTGATAAAAGGCTCATCTCATCATAACCGGTTGCGGCAATGGCATCCCGGGCAATACGGAGAATTGAATTGGGGTTACGCTCCCTAACGGGTCTGTAGATCATACCAGCCTGACAAAAGCGACATCCCCGTGTGCATCCCCGTGCAATCTCTATGGCTACCCGGTCATGGACAAGTTCGGTAAAGGGAACGACCTGTTTTGTTGGAAATGGATATTTGTTTATGTCATCAACAATGGCCTTTTCTACAAAAGAATAATGATGGAGTCTTGGTTCAATACTGTTTACTGTGCCTTTGTTTGTATAATGGATAGTAAACATGGAGGGAATATAAACGCCACGGATGTGTATAAGCTCATGTAATATCCTTTCTCTGTCCCTCACACCGGACCTTTTGGCCTCTTTTACGGTTTGACATATCTCAACAAGGGCATCTTCACCATCCCCTATAAGAAAAAGATCGAAAAAATCGGCAACCGGTTCAGGATTGAAGCATGCAGGACCTCCTCCAATTATCAGCGGTTCTGTATCTTTTCTGTCCCGGGCAAACAGGGGGATGTTTGAAAGGTCCAGCATGGTCAGCACATTTGTATAGCACAGTTCATGCTGAAGGCTGAATCCCACAATATCGAAGGAGGAAAGGGGCCTGTCAGATTCAAGGCTTGTGAGGCCTACATTATGTATCCTCATTTCCTGTTCAAGATCTGTCCATGGGCAAAAGACTCTCTCTGCTGCTATCCATGGTTTTTCATTGAGTATATGGTAAAGTATCTTGAGGCCAAGATGGGACATGCCTACATCGTAGACATCGGGAAAGGCAAGGGCAATGGACAGATCCGTGTTTGAAGTATCTTTTTTTATGCTGTTGATTTCACCGCCTATGTAACGGCTTGGACGTGTGATCTTTGGAAACCAGGGATAGTTGTATAGGGTCATGTTTACCGTTGTTCAAAAAAAGCAGTAGCGCCCAATTGCAGGCAGGGTTTAGGTTTTATTGAATTGTTGCTAAGGTCGATTGATCTTTTTGAAAATGGCCATTAATCCATGAATGGTCAAAAATTTTTCCACGGTATCTATTGTCTCTGATAAGTCGGAAAATATATGGGCCAGACCCCCTGTAGCAATTACCATCGGGTTGGAACCCATCTCTTTTTTCATACGCTTGACTATGCCATCCACCAGCCCTGCATAACCGTATAATATGCCAGACTTGATGCTGTTGACCGTATCCTGTACAACTATACCTTCAGGGGGGGTAAAGATATTCACCTTCGGAAGTTGGGATGTACTGTTGAAAAGGGCCTCGGAAGAAATAAGAGCACCTGGGGCAATAAGGCCCCCCATGAATTCTCCGTTTACGGAAACATAGTCAAAGGTAGTGGCTGTTCCGAAGTCGACTATGATTATGGATGTATGATATTTTTCATATGCCCCTGCTGCATTTACTATCCTGTCTGATCCTAGAGTTGCTGGATCAGTATATCTGATGGGCATCCCGATGTTTAGAGAGGCGTTTACAACAATCGGTGATATGTGAAAATATTTGATTGCAAGTTCCTCGATCCTGTTCGTAACAGGGGGTACTACAGAAGAGACCACAATCGCATCTACATCGTCAGATCTTAGCCCTGCAATCTTAAACAGGCTGAAAATCGTTACCGATAACTCATCAGCCGTTATCCTGGTATCTGTCCTGATCCTCCAGTTATGAATAACTTCATCTGTGGTGGTCAGACATAATACAGTATGTGTATTGCCTACATCTATGCAAAGTATCATGGGATATTATATACGGGTTAAGGAGTTTGTGAGAAATATGTTGTGTGGTACCGTACAGAAAGAGAGGTGTACAGAAAACCTGTTGACTTTCTTCTCTTGTCATGTGTTTGATGCATTCTTTATTGCATCGGCCATCTTTACCACGGGTACGGCCATCTTTACGTTATGTACCCGGACGATACTGGCACCGGACATGATTCCACAGGCAATGGTGGCCATGGTTCCCATTTCTCTATTGTTATTTCCAACCACACGTCCTATAAATGCCTTGTTGGAGGTGCCAAGCAGTATGGGCCTGTTAAGAGACTGAAAACACGATAGGTTCCGGATGATGGTGAGATTGTGACTCATGGTTTTTCCAAATCCGATGCCAGGGTCTATGATGATATTCTCTTCCTTAATCCCAAGACTCTTGGCATACTCGATGGTTTTTCTGAAGAATGACGTTATATCTGTCAGAAGATTGTCGTAATGGGGGTTATCCTGCATTGTTTCAGGTGTTCCCTGCATGTGCATGAGAATCACAGGCACCTGCAGGCTGGCTGCCACCTGTCCCATACGGGGATCAAACCTGAGCGCACTTATGTCATTGATGATAGATGCGCCTGCCATAACTGCTTCCTGTGCCACCTCACTTTTGCAGGTATCTATGCTTATCGGAATGTCAATCTGTTTGCTTAACTCCTCTATAACAGGGATAACCCTGTCCATTTCCTCGTCAGTTGATATCCTCTTTGAATACGGGCGCGTGGATTCACCTCCGATATCGATTATGTCTGCCCCATTTCTAACCATGGCAAGGCCATGTTCAATGGCCCTGTCTTTTTCAATGTATTTCCCCCCATCTGAAAATGAATCCGGAGTGACATTCAGTATCCCCATGACAAGGGTACGATCCATAAGTTCCAGCACATATTGTTTATCTTTCAACAGGATAATCAAGATGCCATGTCTCCATCCCTAGAATCAGAGTTTTCTTTTTTAGGAATAAATTCTGATATAATTTCATCTATATCATTGCCGTCAAGGGTCTCTTTTTCTAACAGGGACTGTGCGATCTTCTCCAGAATCTCCAGGTTATCAGACAGTAGTTTATGGGCAGTGTCGTAACTTTCAGTGACAATTCGGTTTACCTCCTCGTCAATTTTTTGAGCTGTAAGCTCACTGTAGTCCCTATGTTGGGATATTTCTTTTCCAAGGAATATCTGTTCTTCCTGTTTGCCAAAGGTCATGGGCCCAAGTTTGTCACTCATGCCGTAAACGCACACCATCTTGCGGGCAAGATCGGATGCCCTCTCAATATCATTGCCGGCCCCGGTTGTCTGTTGCTTTAATGTGATCTCTTCTGCAGCCCTTCCGCCCATAAGTATAGCCATATTGTTCAAAAGGAATTCTTTTGGGTATGTATGCTTTTCATCTATGGGAAGCTGTTGTGTCAGGCCAAGTGCCCGTCCTCTTGGTATAATGGTTACCTTATGGATAGGGTCTGTGTTCGGTAGAAGCTTGGCAACAAGTACATGACCACCCTCGTGATATGCCGTAATCCTTTTTTCTTCCTCGGTTATAAGCATGCTTTTTCGCTCTACACCCATCAAGACCTTGTCCTTGGCATCTTCAAGATCTTCCATCTCAATCTTGTCTTTTCCACGTCTTGCGGCAAGAAGGGCGGCCTCGTTAACCATGTTTTCAATATCAGCTCCCGTGAATCCCGGAGTTCCTCTCGCAAGTACGGATATATCTATGTCTTTGCTCAAAAGCTTGTTTTTCATGTGTACCTTGAATATTCCCTCTCTGCCCTTGATATCCGGAGTTGGTACTACAACCTGACGGTCAAAGCGGCCTGGCCTGAGAAGGGCAGGGTCAAGGACGTCCGGTCTGTTGGTAGCAGAAATTAATATTACACCCTCATTGGACTCAAAACCGTCCATTTCTACAAGAAGCTGATTGAGTGTTTGTTCCCTTTCATCGTGTCCCCCTCCGAGGCCAGCTCCTCTATGCCTGCCAACAGCATCAATTTCATCAATAAATATGATACAGGGAGCATTCTTTTTACCCTGTACAAAAAGATCCCTTACCCTGGAGGCTCCAACGCCTACAAACATCTCTACAAAATCTGATCCGCTTATACTGAAAAACGGGACGTTTGCCTCTCCTGCAATGGCTCTTGACAAAAGGGTCTTTCCTGTTCCAGGGGCGCCTACGAGGAGCACCCCCTTTGGGATACGGCCCCCAAGACGGGTAAATCTTTTGGGATCCCTTAAAAATTCTACAATCTCCTGTAGCTCCTCTTTTGCCTCGTCAATACCTGCCACATCATCAAAGGTGACCTTTTCCTGATCATTGGTCATCATTCTTGCGCGGCTTTTTCCAAAAGAAAGTGCCTTTCCTCCCCCTGACTGCATCTGACGCATGAAAAATATCCATACACCAATCAGTAGAAGCATGGGTACCCATGACAGGAAGACCTGGAACCAGGAAGATGTCTCTATGGGTTTTGCAAGAATCTTTACCCCCTTGCTTCTCAATAGCCTGATCATTTCAGGATCCTTGGGTGCATAGGTTTTAAAAGGCCCCTGTACCGACATGCCGGTAATATTGTTTCCCTGAATGGTAACCTGAGATACGCTGCCGGTTTCCACCATATTCAGAAAATCGCTATAGCTTATAGTGGATATGGCAGTGTTGGGATGTCTGAAAACCTGAAACAACATTACCATCATTAAACTGATAACAAGCCAAAGAGCCAAATTTTTGTAAAACTGATTCAATTTGAAATGACCTCCTGTGCCGTATTTTTAGGAGCTTTGTGAAATGTTCAATTTTGTTCAAATTTGATGGCATCGTAAAAGGTGTCTCCATATATTGTGAGTGTTTGGCCATACGTTGAACATTTTGTATGCCTTCACGCATGACCAAACACTATGCCTTGTATATGAAGTTTTTTGCCTATCCATCGGTTCTATTTTTACAGGGGCATTAAAGGTTATGATTTTTGAAGATAGTTTACCCTTAAGGAGCGCCGATTTTACCGAATCTGTGTGGCAAGGATTTAAAGTTTCGTAGTACGTCTGTGCCCTTGCCGTCTTGCACCTGCCTGCAACAGGCAGGTCTTTGGCAAATTTGATGTTTGTAGGATTTAGATGAAAACGAGTTTCCTCTTTTCAAAGACGGAAAACAGCTATTTATAGTTTAGAATTTGACTTAAAAACACATTATATGGAATGTATTGTCATTTTTCAATGTTTTCTGCATGGTGTTCCTTCTCTAAATAATCTTTTTGTCCAATGGTTGCTCTGTAATTGCAACGGACAGACTTTGGCACAGGAAAGATACTGTCAGGGTATTGAGATGAAACAGGCAGGGGCAGATGATGTTTTTTGCGATTATAAGATAGTTTGGCACGGTCATTGCTGTCAATCCATAGTGTCAATCCAAGATTTTGGTAATAGTGAGTTCAAGGAAGGTAAAGATCTTAGTCCGGGGAGTATATTTTCAGGGTTAAGAGCTGAATCTGATACGGAAATTGGACAAAACAGCAGGATATGAGTAGACCAAAAACAGGAGGTAAGAAATGGCACAAATTGATGCCTTTTTTAAGCTTATGCATGAACAGGGAGCATCAGATTTGCATCTTTTGTCAGGTCAGCAGCCTGTATTAAGAATAAATGGTGATCTTGAAAGGGTCAAGTACAAGGTTCTGGACGATGATGCTTTACGCTCCATGCTATATGAAATAGCCCCTGAACATAAACTGAAGGTGTTTGAAGATACGGGAGACATGGACTTTGCCTATGAAATTCCGGGGCTTGCAAGGTACCGCGCCAATTTTTTTCAGCAAAAACACGGAATAGGTGCAGTGTTCAGAGAAATTCCCTCTACAATCCTTACCTGTGATGAGCTTGGCCTCCCTCCGGTGGTTAAACGTCTTGCAAGCTTGCCAAGGGGCTTGGTTTTGGTTACCGGTCCCACTGGTTCCGGAAAGTCCACTACACTGGCGGCAATTATAGATGAGGCAAACAAGACCAGAAAGGACCATATACTTACAATTGAGGATCCGATTGAGTTTGTACATAAGAGCCTTATGGCGGTTGTTAATCATAGAGAGGTGGGAGTGCATACCAAGACGTTCGCAACCGCCCTGAGGGGGGCACTCAGAGAAGATCCGGATATTATTCTGGTTGGGGAATTGCGTGATCTTGAGACCATTGCTCTTGCTATTGAAGCATCAGCTACCGGTCATCTGGTGTTTGGTACGCTTCATACATCGAGCGCTGCCAAGACGGTTGACAGGATAATAGAGGTATTCCCTGTCAGTCAGCAGGATCAGATAAGGAGCACCCTGTCTGAGAGCCTGAGGGCCGTTGTTGCCCAGAACCTGTTTAAACGTATTGATAGAAGGGGAAGGGTTGCAGCGCTTGAAATAATGATTGCAACACCGGCAGTAAGGAATCTTATCCGTGAGGCAAAGACGTATCAGATTCCATCAATGCTTCAGACAGGAAAAAAGTATGGGATGCAGACTCTTGATGATACCATAATGGCCCTTCTTAACAAAAAGCTTATAAGCCCGGAGGAGGCATATTCCAAGTGTAATGACAAGCCAAAATTTTTACCGTTTCTTAAAAATCCTCCGGTTGATTTTACCGATGTGGTCTAAGTTATGAGAAACCGTCAAAAATTATTTGTGGATGGACATTATTTTGTTCATCTTTCTAATGGGCAAATGGAGAGATGTGATGCGACAACAGCAAATTGACTATATACTGACAACCATGCTGGAATCTCATGAAGGTGTCTCGGATCTCAATATCACCGTGGGCAAACCGTTTCAGGTGGAGTCGTCGGGTGAACTTAAACCGGTGTCTCTAAGTCCGCCAATCAAGCGAATATCACCGTTTCAGGCAGAAACTCTTGCCCTCAACATTATTGGTGGAGACCGCCGTTTAACAAGAGAACTGTTGTCTAAGGGATCATGTGACCTCTCTTACAATCTGGCAGGGAAGGCTCGTTTCAGGGTAAACGTGTTTTCACGGCAGGGCACCTATTCAACTGTAATGAGGCAGTTGGCTACGAGAGTGCCAACCATAGATGATTTGGCCTTACCGACGGTGTTTCATGAGATTGCCAAGGAGAGGAATGGAATAGTGCTTTTTACCGGTGCTACTGGATCAGGAAAGAGTACTTCTCTTGCTGCTATCCTGGATGATATTAACAGCAATTTTTCTGTACATGTTGTGACCCTTGAGGATCCTGTAGAGTATGTACATCCGCAAAAAAAGGCCACCTTTAATCAAAGGGAACTCGGTACAGATTTTGATACCTTTGCTTCTGGTTTCAGGGCTGCATTAAGACAGGCTCCAAAGGTAGTCCTTGTTGGTGAAATGAGAGACAGGGAGACCATGGAGATAGCCTTGAGTGCTGCAGAAACCGGTCATCTTGTGTTAAGCACCCTTCATACGGTTGATGCAGGGCAGACAATCAACAGGATTGTGGGAATGTTTGATTTGGAAGAGGAAAAACTGATTCGTACCCGTCTTGCCGATACGGTCAGGTGGATTGTGTGTCAGCGCCTGTTACCTAAGGTGGACGGAAGAAGAGTTGCTGCCATTGAAATTATGAAGTCTGATATAAGGGTTAAGGACAATATAGTGAATGGGGAAACAGAGGAAAGGACATTCTATGACATAATCGAATCAGGACAGGCATTTGGAATGAGAACATTTGATCAGGCGATTGCAGACCTGTTTGAGAGAGGGCTTATTACTGAAGAGGTCGCCATGAGTTATGCCTCCAGGAAATCTGTAGTTGGCAGAAGTATTGATTCGATTAAGGCTGCAAGGGGAGAAAAGACCTCTGATATTGAAGGGCTGTCTGTTGATACAGAGTATGGAAAAGAAAAACGGAACAGGGATTTCTGGTAGGTATGGAGTGCTGGCCTGATATGTATTGATACTGCAGATCACGGTTGCCTTGTAATGAAACACTATGAGATTTTTTACGACGCCATCATATTTGATTTTAAGGAGATATACCAATGCAGATTCAATGTGATAAGTGTGGAAAGAAACTTGTTATTCCCGATGAAAAAATTCCTGCAAATACCCACGTAGCCATATCATGTCCTCAGTGCAAAAACAGGATATCCCTATCTGTTGATAAGACAGACAGGAAGGGAGGATCTTTGGGATCTGTCTCTTTGAACAGGGTTTCTGGCAAACAGGCACAGGATAGGGATATGTACAGCCATGATTATGATGACAGTGTGCTTGATCTGTACGAGAATGGAATGACAGCAGCCATAATCATTACTGATGACAGGACCCTGGCAGAGAGAACAGGGCGTGCTATTGTGGAGTTGAAATACAGAAGTGTTCCAGCTTTTACGTCGAGAGATGCAATAGGCAAGCTCAGACTTCATCAGTTTGACCTGTTGATTATGAATGATAATTTCGAGGATATGTCTATTGAAAATAATCCTATAATGAAATACTTAAATCATCTTTCCATGTCTGTCAGAAGGCGGATGTTTGTAACATTGATAAGTGAAGAATTTAAAACCATGGATGAACTGATGGCATTTGCATTGAGTGTTGATCTGATAATAAACATGAAGGATATAGAGAAAATAGCCATTATCTTAAAACATGCAATTTCCGCGCATGAAAAATTTTATAAGGTATTTACCGATACCTTGGCAGAAATTGGTTATGCGTAAAAATCTGCGGGGGACACCCGCCCCTTAAGCATTCCCAGCACTCAACTACTAATCAGAAAATGGTTTGCCGAGAGGCTTGGGTTACCTGATGAAGGACTATGCTTTCTATAGAGTTTTTTGGAGAGTTGAGTGCTGGGCTGCGGTTTCCCCCACTGATAAGTCACGAAGAAACGGCACCCTCCCGGCAGTTGCGTCAGAAAAAGCCTCCTACCCCAGCGCTGTGTTCGCTGTTATTCCCCTTATCCTCTCCTTTTTGTATGGTTCTGTATAATTGTGAGACCATATCTTTATTAAACTTTTAATGGTGCCCATTTACAAATAAATTGTTGGACGCTATAAAGGTTTCAGTTCATACCTAAAACCCGCATAAACTATTTTCAAGAAGAAAAATATGCTTTTAATATCAAGGAATTATAGAAATGTTGTGCTTGTATAACTCTCATCAGTTTAAATATGGTCATGGTTAGAATTTTGGCCTTCCCTGAACTTGAACAAAATTGAATATTATGTAAGTGTCTCAATATGTTATGTAATGTTGGTGTGTTTTTATGGACAAAGAAGAGATGATTCCATTATTTGAGATGGCAATAAGGCATCCTGATGATGTGGCTATAGTTACACCGGATACGGTCATAACATACAGACAATATTTATGTGCCATTATTAATGCCTCTATACGCCTGTACATTGCAGGGATCAGACATGGTGATCGTGTTGCTGTTCTGGCGCCAACTTCCCCTGAATACATCATCTTGACCATGGCCCTGTGGCTTTTAAGGGCTGTTATGGTGCCTTTAAATACACGATGGCCCGAAAGAGACATAAAGAGGTCTCTGCGTGATATTTGCAGCGCAAGGCTCGTTGTTTCATATGAAACTGCCTCTACTGTGTCTTTTGAAGATACCCTGTTTATGGAAGATATGGTTTTACCAACATGGACAGATGATAAAAAGGGCTGTAAACAGCTTTTTTGTTGTAAACATGCAAACAGTGGGTGCAATAACAAAAAACCGTCTTTATCTTCCAAGATCTCCATACGGTCTTTGTATTCAGTGATGCCCCCTTGTTTTGAGGCATCTGTCGGGTTTTTTGATGATATCAAAACACTCTCGTTTTCTTGTGATCAGGATGCCACGATAATATTTACGTCCGGCAGTTCAGGAAAACAGAAAGCTGTTCTGCATTCCCTTGGCAACCATTACTACAGCGCATTGGGATCTAATGTTAATATTTCTCTTACTTCCGGTGACCGTTGGGGGCTTGTTCTGCCTCTTTATCATGTTGGGGGACTTGCTATTCCTGTTCGTGCACTTTTATCCGGTGCCGCTGTTGCCATACCTTATAAGGGGATGACAATACCGGATGCAATAAGGCATATGAATATTACCCATATCTCTATGGTACCAACCCAGCTCATACGAATTATGGATAGTAATGCACCTTCTTACCTTTCAGGTATGAAAGCTGTTTTGCTTGGAGGTGATTCTGCCCCTGCAGATCTGATTGCAAGGGCAACTGAAAACCGTATCCCACTGGTTACCAGTTACGGATCCACTGAAATGACCTCACAGATTACCGCGACAATGCCGCGAGACAGCACTCCTCATGTCTTTACCTCGGGAAAGCTGCTCCCCTACAGGCAGCTTATGATATGTGATGACGGTGAGATCCTTGTGAGGGGGGCTACACTTTTCAAGGGGTATGTCAATGGAAAGGAAACAATAAAAACAGGAGATGGCGGGTGGTTTCATACGGGCGACCTCGGTTTTTTGGATAAGGACGGTTATCTTACGGTAACGGGCAGAAAGGATAATATGTTTATCTCTGGAGGAGAAAACATACAGCCGGAGCATATCGAAAGGGAGATCCTGAAACTTGACGGGGTAGCGCAGGCAATAGTAGTGTCTGTTGAAGATTATGAATATGGGAATCGTCCGGCAGCATTTATAATGATGAAAGACAATGTTGCGTTAGATCCTGTTAAGATAACGGGTGGATTGGCAGGCAGGCTTCCAAAATTTATGATTCCTGTAGGTATTTATCCGTGGCCAGATGAATTTGAACAAAAAGGGATTAAGATAAACAGGCAATATTTCCAGAAATTGGCACGGAAATTATTCTCTTTATCTGCAAACAGATAGTCTTTATTTACACCTGAACACTGTATAAACTGTTCGCAAAAACACATAAGTGGGAATGTGTTCATCGCTGCAGGTTTCCTGGAGCGATGAAACATGTCTTAATAATAATGATAGAGGAAAAATTTATGTCAAGTAAACACAAAGTCAAGATAGGCAGGAACGATCCCTGTCCCTGTGGGAGTGGATTAAAGTACAAAAAATGCTGTATGAATAACAGGTCGGTCTCCAGTGTCAATATAAAGGACAAATACATGCAAAAATACAAGATCATGCTGAAGACAGAGAAAGATGTGGAAGGTATAAGACAGGCAGGTCGTCTTGCACTGGAAACGCTTAAGCTGGTTGAGGAAAGGATACAGCCGGGCATTACCACAGACGAAATTAATACTATAGTTCATGAATTTACTGTAAAAAACGGTGCGATTCCGGCTCCTTTAAACTATAATGGATTTCCAAAAAGCGTGTGTACCTCTGTGAACGAGGTTATATGTCATGGTATTCCGGGAGACAGGGTTTTAAAAGACGGAGACATTATCAATGTAGATGTTACCCCTATATTGAATGGATACTTTGCAGATGTAAACAAGACCTTTTTTGTTGGTACTCCGACCAAAGATGCAAAAAAGATCGTCGCGGTTGCAAGGGAAAGCCTGAGAAGAGGCATTTCAATGGTTAAGCCAGGCAACAGGGTTGGGGATATAGGTTGGGCAATCAGCCGCTATGCAGAGGGAGAAGGATGTTCAGTGGTCAAGGAGTTTGTGGGACATGGTGTAGGACTGGAATTTCATGAGCCTCCTCAGATTCCCCATTATGGAAGAAGGGGCCATGGCATAGAACTGGTTCCAGGAATGGTGTTTACCATTGAACCTATGATAAATATTGGTGGGGCAGCACTTAGGATACTGGAGGATCACTGGACAGCCGTTACCCTAGATGGTTCTCTTTCTGCCCAGTTTGAGCAAACCATTCTTGTTACTGAAAATGGTTATGAGATTCTTACTCCTTTTGATCCAGATGAATAATATCAGCAATCTTTAAATTTCGCCATGCTGTTTTTAAGGGGTTTGATCTGTGGAAATAGTCCAGGCATTAAAGGCAGAGGCCAATAACTTGGGTTTTGCAGCCATAGGTTTTTCAGAACTTAAGAGACCTGTATTTTTTGATCAGTTTTGCCTTTGGGTGGATAGGGGTAAAAATGGGGATATGGCCTGGCTTAACAGGAATGTGGATATAAGAGAAAATCCGGAAAAACTTCTGTATGGCTGCAAGACAATTATCAGCCTTGCTTATCCCTATTCGACCAAAAAGCCAGGGACACCGGATGGATTTACCGCAGCAAGATATACTGAGCCCAAAAAACGGGATTATCATTATAGGCTCAGAAAGCTTGGGAAACGTATGGTTTCCTTTCTTAAAACAATAGATCCATCGAGCAGGTCAAGGGTATGTGTGGATTCTGCCCCTATTCTTGAACGAAGCTTTGCATATACATCAGGTATAGGCTTTATCGGGAAAAACAATATGTTGATTGTTCCTGGCTTTGGATCGTATGTCTTTCTTGTAGAGATCTTGACGACCATTCCCATAGACTTCCCGGATATATCTCCGATGGAAAGCAGGTGCGGTTCATGTACCAGGTGCATGGATGCATGTCCCACCGGGGCCTTGGAGTCGCCATATTCCATTGATGCCAGAAGATGTCTCTCTTATTTAACTATTGAGAATAACGATGCGTTATCTCCTGAAGCCGTAAAAAGGATGAAAAATTGTTTTTTGGGGTGTGATGTATGTCAGGAGGCATGTCCTTTTAACAGGGATCCGTTATCTGTTGACGTTCTGTTGCCATCAGCCAGGGAATTTTTATCTATGAGCAGTGAGGAGTTTAAGAACAGGTTGGGTAAGACAGCCTTTGGCTATGCAGGCCTTGATAAGATTAAGAGAAACCTGTCTCCATTATACCTGATGGCGTCGTAAAAGGTCTCCATCTACTGTGAGCGTTTGGCCATACGCTTTACATACTACCTGTATGCCTTCACGCATGACCAAACACCATACCTTGTATATGAAGATTTTTACCTACCCATATCGGTTCTGCTTTTTACAGCTTCATCATACCTAAGGTCTGTATAAACTGTTTTCATAAGGTAGTTAGGATATTTTGGATTCTGTTATGCCGGTTTAGATGACAAATAAAAACTTGACTTTTTTTGTTGCAGGTTTTAAATAGATATCTATCTATAAATGAGGAGTTTTGTCCAATATCAAGGTATGTGTAAATCTTGATCGAAACAATACGAGGTGTTTTTGAGGGCTGGAGGTTGGGTCTGACCTGTTTGTTGGTAGGCAGGTACAGAAAATGGGCAAAAGAGGATGTTATACAAAGGGCTCATATTATTGTGTCTGAAAATTGATTTATGGATAGGTTCTGGCTATAAGAGTTAAGGATTACAAATAAACTTAAGGAGGTAAGTATAATGCCACAAGCAGTAGTTCCGACACTTAGATGGGAAGATTTGTGGGTAGGTTGGGGTTTCCCCGAGTATTATTGGGCTACCACGCCTAATGAACTGATGATGTTTGCACAGGTTATAGGTGCAACAGATCCGATTTATTTTGATGATGCAGTAGCCAAGGCTGCAGGACTTGAAACCATATGTGCACATGGTGGTTATCTGAATCTCTTTCATTTTGAGAAGGTTTTGGTAACGGCCGCAAATACAAACCCTGTTTTTCCGACCATGCACAATCGGTCAACTATCGATTTTTTTGCCCCAATTTATCCCGGTGATATCCTGACGATCAAATCAAGGATAGCGGACAAGGTAAAATCTTCCAAGGGTAAAAAATTTGCTGCTTTTGAGATTGAGATATACAACCAGAAAGGTGAGAAGGTAGCAAGGAAGATTCACAGTTCACAGTGGCTCAGTGAATGGCCAGGAACAAAATCCGGTCCAAGGCCTTTGTATTAAATGCGAAAAAGGGGGTAAAAAATGAGTGAAAAATTGACCTTTGATAGTATAAATGTCGGCGATGAGATGACACCCTATGTTAGAAAATATACCCAGGAAATGGTAAATGTCATTATGGATGTTATCGGCTCGGTTCCGAATTGGCATGTTGACCCTGATCAGGCAAAGAACGTATCTGACTGGGATATTAAGGAAGATTCTACAGCTCTACCTGGAGTTATGACAGAGATGGGAGTTTCCGAGTTTATGGTTAACTGGTTGGGAAGCCCTCTTCCCTGGTATGGTGGCGGTGGTTTGAATATAAAACTGATTGCCCCTGTTCAGATTCATGTGAAAGATGGTGGAGAGATAACTTACAAGGGTAAAGTAACCGGCAAGAAAGAAGAAGACGGTAAAAAAATAGTTGAATGTGATATCTATGGCGAACATGGCGGTGGCAAGGTAATGGTTGGTACGGCAAGGGCAGTGTTTTCTTAGACTTGTCAATAGATATAAAATAAAAGAAACCGACGTGCCATGATTTGGTCGTCGGTTTTTTTATTTTATAAATGCCTTAAGTTTGTATTGGGGGTCTTTCTGATGGGTTTTATCCGTATTGCTCAGGCACAGGTTAATGTAATTGTGGGCGACTTTGTATCAAATACCAGGAAAATAATAGAGTTTATTGAAGATGCCCGCAATCAACATGCCGATATAGTAACCTTCCCGGAACTTGCCGTCTGTGGATATCCTCCTGAAGACCTTCTTTTTAAGTCCCGTTTTATCAGGGAAAATCCGAAAGCAATTGAAACCATAAAAGAACATACCAGAGATATTACAGCTATTGTGGGATATGCGGCATCAGATGATGACAGAATATACAGTAGCGCCGCCGTTATTATGAATCAGAGGCTTTTGTCGACATATCACAAGATAGAACTTCCCAATTATGGTGTGTTTGATGAAAAACGTTATTTTGCGAGAGGGAATAGGGGTCTGATTCTTTTGTCAGGTACAAACAGGCTTACAGTTAATATATGTGAAGATATATGGGTAAAAGGAGGAATCCCTCAACGTTTTGTTTCTGCAAACAATATTGGTATAGTGTTAAATATTTCTGCGTTGCTGTTTCATGTCAATAAGATTTCAGAACGTATGGAAGTTGCCAGGCAGTTTGCTATGGGTACAAAGTCTTATGTGTGTTTGAATAACCTTGTTGGAGGGCAGGACGAACTGGTATTTGATGGTGGAAGTTTTATTATAGGTCCAGATGGCGATATCATTTCCAGGGCAAACCGGTTTCAGGAGGAGCTTCTTGTGACAGATATTCCAGAGTATAGTGTTACAGATGTTTTTGAAGCACAACCTGATGATATCTTTAAAGAAACACTTGCTCTTGATATCCCTCGTCATGATCGTGAACAACGTTTTCCTACTGTTGCCAGTGAAATAAGTGCGTTATGTGAAGTGTACGAGGCATTGGTTCTTGGCACGAGGGATTATGTTATAAAGAACGGGTTTCAAAAGGTGGTAATTGGTCTTAGTGGAGGTATAGATTCTTCCCTCACTGCGGTCATTGCGGCAGATGCCCTTGGATCAGATAATGTGGTTGGTGTAACCATGCCGTCCATATACACATCGAATGAAACATTTTCGGATGCTGCCCTTTTTGCCAACAGGTTGGGTATCAAGCTTCTTACTATCCCGATTAAAGAACTCCATTCCTCTTATATAAACGTGTTAAAGGATATTGTAGGCAGCAAAGGACGTGGGTTTGTATATGAAAATATTCAGGCCCGTATCAGGGGAAATTTATTGATGGCGCTTTCCAATCACTTTGGCTGGCTGGTACTTACAACAGGCAACAAAAGTGAACTTGCTGTGGGATATTGTACTCTTTATGGTGATATGGCAGGGGGGTTTGCAACTATCAAAGATGTTCCAAAAACAATGGTTTTTGAACTGGCTGACTATGTTAATACTATTCATAAACAGGAGATTATACCTCAAAGTATTATAGAAAGGCCTCCCTCAGCGGAACTAAGGCCTGATCAGAAAGATGAAGATTCCCTGCCTCCTTATTCCATACTTGATGGCATACTGCATGCATATGTGGAAGAAAATAAGGCCGTGGATGAGATAATAAACTCAGGCTATGATCCTGAAACAGTCAATAAGGTTGTGCGTATGGTTGATCTGAATGAATATAAAAGACGTCAGGCTCCTCCGGGTGTTAGGATAACTCCAAAGGCCTTTGGCAAGGACAGAAGATTTCCCATTACCAACAGGTACAGGGAGACCTTTGCATAACATCTTCTTTTCCCCGGTAAAAAATAGTCTTGACATTGGGGGCTACCTTTGTGAAGACCTGAAACCTCTCTATTGTCCAGGATCGATTCGTGTAAGGACACGAGTTAGCTGGAAGGCCATTCTTGTAAACAGAATTATTGGGAGAGACCTGATGAATCAATCGCAGGAAAAGAGAGCTGAAAAAAGGAACAGTACAAACAAGTATTTTAGTGTCGAAATATCTATGAGCAGCTCTGCCCAAATTTATCAATTCAAGATATGGAATATTTCATCAAAAGGGTTGTGCCTTGTTGTTAGACAGGATTCGCATCTGATAGAAGACCTTGATGTTGGCAAGGTGTTAAAAATGAAATATTACCGTCCTGATACCAGCATTCCTGCTGAATATCTCCAAACACAAATAGCACATATTACCAGGTGTGATCATGGTCCTTTTAATGGACATTACCTGGTTGGTCTGTCTATATTGGATGATTGATCCTTTATAGTCTTTAACCTTTTAGGGCATATGAAAGTACAATTTTATTTTTGAGTGGGCATTTGAGTATTTTTTACGGTAAGGGAGAGCCTTTATGCAGGGCTTTAAGATACTATTTGTTGACGATGAAAAGGATGTTCTTTCTATTGTTCAGGAATATTTGTCTGCCTATCAATATGACATCACCGTTGTTGATAGTGCTGTAAAGGCGCTTGAGCTGGCAAGTCAAGGGGATTTTGATGTGATCTTTACGGATTTAAAGATGCCTGATATTAGTGGCTTGGATCTTCTTGTCTCTATAAAAGAAAAGGTGCCAGCATGTGAGGTTGTGATTGTAACGGGACACGGTTCTGTTGAGTCAGCAGTAGAGGCCTTGAAACTTGGCGGCTATGACTATATACAAAAGCCCATAAAGTTAGAGCGGTTAAAGGTTTTGGTTGACCGTATTGCTGAAAAAAAGACCCTTGAAAGAGAGAATCTTGTTCTGAAAAACCGTCTCAAGGAACGATATCACTGTTATGATAACATGGTTGGTGTCAGTAGGCCCATGCAGGATATCTATGATATTATAGACAGAATTAAAATGAGCAGTCCTACGGTTCTTATATATGGGGAAAGCGGCACAGGAAAAGAGGTCCTGGCCAGGGTAATTCATAAGAACAGTGACAGAGGTAATAAGCCATTTGTTCCTGTCAACTGTGGTGCAGTTTCTGAAGGCCTCTTGGAAAGTGAACTGTTTGGCCATATAAAAGGTTCTTTTACCGGTGCGGTAGATAATAAGATAGGTTTGTTCAGGGCAGCAGAGGGGGGGACCATCTTTCTGGATGAGATAGCCAAGAGTTCCCCCTCCTTTCAGGTGAAACTTTTACGTGTTTTACAGGAAAAGAAGATAAGACCCGTAGGGGATATAAAGGAGATAGATGTTGATGTTCGTGTCATTGCAGCTATGAATGGGGAACCAGAGACAGTGATCAATGAAGGGAAACTCAGACCGGATCTGTTTTACCGCTTAAATGTTGTTTCTATCAAGCTTCCTCCGTTGAGAAGCAGGAAAGAAGATATATCTTTTTTGATAAGTCATTTTCTGGAGAAATTTAACGCTGTAAACAAAAATAAAATTTCATCTGTGTCTTCAGAGGCCATGTTTGCCCTTTTAAATTATGATTGGCCAGGTAATGTAAGACAGTTAGAAAATGTTATAGAAAGGGCATTTGCCCTTGGAACGAAAAACACAATAGGCATTTCTGATCTTCCCGCTGAAATAAGGCAGTCCCAGGACACTCATGCATTGAAGCAACAGAGCTTTTTATCAGAAGATAAAGAACAGATTTATTCACTTAAAGAACAGGAAGTTGCTTTAATCAGGCGGGTTTTGCAGAAAACAAACGGCAACAAATCCCAGGCTGCCAGGCTTTTAGGGATAAATGTTGCAACCCTTTACAGAAAGATCAAGGCTTATGGCATCAAGTTGCAATAGCCTTGCAAAATGCAAATCACCTTATCATTATGCAATGGTGTTGTGGCATCTGTTTTGTCTGTTTTGTTGCTTTAAGCCTGTTTTATCTCTTGGCCCTTAGTGGCATACAATATATGCTGCTTTGAAGTGTGTAATGTGTGGTAACTTGTGTTTTTTGGACGCAGGTAAGCAGCTTTTCTTTGAAAAAAATCGTTCCTGCCTTTCTTTGTTCCTCATTTATGTTCTCTCGCCTTGTATCACAAACCTGAAACCTTTCTTGTCCTATATTTTGGCTGTAAAAAATAAGTTACACAAAATAATGTGTTTGACGCAATGTTGTCTATATCCCTGTTTTTTGGTTGAGGTACGGTTTTCCTTGGTGTGTTTGGGTGATTTTATTGTTATGTTACTTTATGTGGTATGGGTAAGATGTATAGCCTGTATGTTATTGCTGTGAATATGTAGTGGTTTTGTATGCTTACCTTATGCTGTCTCCACGTGATCTCATGCCTTTTTTGCAAAATGCAATGATGAAAGGCGTAGTTTCCCCTTTCTGTATTGTTTGTTTTGGTCTTTATAGTTCCATGTATACTTTATGTGTGTTTTTCAATAATAGAAAGATGTACCGTATATGTTGTGGTATGAGTCTTGTTTTTATCCTTTATTTCTGTATTGTTTGTTTTATTCTGCTAACCTTTTCAGGATCTCTTTTGTTGATTTATGTGAAAGATATATAAATCGGAACAGGTTTTGCAATGTTGGTGTCTAAAACAGGAGACAGGTCATATAATCATATGTGCAACTTTTTACTTATTACCTGAAATCTGGATAAACTATTTTTAAATCTGTCTGGTGCAGGCAGGTCTTTGGCACGTTTGCAGGTTTTAGGTATAATCTGAAATATAAGGGAAATGCTTATGTCTGATTTAGCTGCGAGAAAAATTATGCCGGAAACCAGTTGTTCCAATCACCCCAACGGGGAACAGGGCTTTATGGGTATTGTCGGAAAAAGTGAGAAGATTCAAAAGATATTTAAGTTGATAGCGCAGGTGGCAGACAGTGACAGCAATGTGATTATATACGGAGAAAGCGGAACAGGGAAAGAACTGGTTGCCAGGGCAATCCACAACTGTTCGCATAGGAACAGTAAGCCATTGATACCGATAAACTGTGGGGCCATTCCAGGCAATCTTCTTGAAAGTGAGTTGTTTGGACATGTGCGGGGTGCATTTACGGGAGCAACGAGTGCAAAGGCAGGTAAATTTGAATTGGCTGATAATGGGACCATTTTTCTGGACGAGATAGGTGATATGAGTCACGATTTGCAGGTTAAGGTCCTCAGGGTATTAGAAGAGAGGGAATTCTACCGTGTGGGAGGGTCAAGGGCAATTAATGTGGATGTCAGAATAGTTGCAGCCACACACAAAGATTTAGAAAAGGCCGTCCAAAAGGGAGAATTTAGGGAAGATCTCTTTTATCGTCTCGAGGTTATTCCCATTCACATTCCCTCTCTGAGAGAAAGACGAGACGATATTCCACTTCTTGTTAACCACTTTTTAAAGACCTTTAACGAGAAAAAGGGTAAAACTGTAACCGGTATTTCAGAAGAGGCAATTCAGATTCTTTATTCTTATTCGTGGCCAGGGAATATTCGGGAACTGAAGAACATGATGGAAAGAATAGTGGTTCTGAAAGGAGACGGAGAAATAACCCCGGAAGATTTACCAGACAAATTAACTCATAGAACAAAGGATGTCCTGTTTTCTGATATAGAATTTTCCGGAGATGGAATTTGTTTGAATACAGCGGTCAGTGAGTTTGAAAAGGCCCTAATCTATAAATCCCTTGAAAAAACGCATTGGGTCAAAAACAGGGCCGCAAAGTTATTGCATTTAAATAGAACTACCTTGGTAGAAAAGATAAAGAGATATAAGTTGACTCAAGAACATCCCCAGATATCATCTGCCTTTTTTTAGGCCTTGCTATAAAAGAGATGGGATTTTTGAAGATAGCCATCTACTCGGCTTTTTACAGGTTCATCATGGATGAAAGACAGATAAAATAATACTTCCCCCTGTACTTAGGATTTTTCCACTATAAAGCTCAGCCAGGAAGGAAACGGCACTATTGCCCATTGGTGCTCTTTTCTTTCTTGGTTGAGCTTTTTTTTGGGGGGGAAAAGGAGGAATAACAAAAAATAGCCTATACAGGTTTTTTACGTTTTACCATGAAAACACACAAAAGCATGTTGAAAAACCAGTATGTATTTTCATATCCGTGGGTGGCCAGGATATTTTGGATCCGGCCATGCCGGTTTAGCAACAAGATGATGAATCGCAGCTTTAGGCCTTCCAGAGTACTATTGTTTTGTGGTATCAGCTCAATAATTAGGGGAATAACAGCGAACGTAGCGCTGGGGTAGGAGGCTTTTTCTGACGCGACTGCCGGGAGGGTGCCGTTTCTTCGTGACTTATCAGTGGGGGAAACCGCAGCTCGACGAAGTCGAGAATGCGGAGGGGGCAGGTGTCCCCCACAGATAAGTTACTGAAGAGACCAGCCCGGAGGCCCGGAGCGGAGGAAAAAACCTCCTGCCCTTGTTTGTTGAGCTATTACGTTTTGTGTCAAATGGCTGACGACAAACAAACTGGGAGTTGCATTTTATATCTATATCCACATGTAATGATTCTATCCTTTAACTGCCTGAATAATCATTCTAAATCCAAGTTTCCCCCTCTTTTGTTTTCTTCATAAAATCCCTGGCATAATTTTTGCCGTATCTTCTATGTGCATAGTCTTCTTCCACAAAAGATTGTTCTTTTGCAATTCCGCTGTTTCTCTGTGTGTCGGATGCGTTGATCTTGAAGAATTTGTATCGTTTCCCGTGAGAATACACAAGACTGTGTTGAAAAACCAGGTCGTATTTTCCCGTAGGTGACCAGAATATTTTGATTCTGCTCATGCCGATTTATGAGGAAATATCAGTTGGTTTTTACGGAATTGGAATGATTTGAGGGGATAAATGGAAACACAACAATCAAATATTGGTGATAATCAGTTTGCAAGACTCAGTCTGTTGGATGATGCGATTAAGTCTTTTAACAGTGCGGCCTCAAGTGTCGAAAAATATTACCAGAATCTTGAGAATCAGGTAAGGGCGTTAGACATTGAACTTAAATATAAAAATGAGGAGCTGGAAAGAAACCTAAAGGAAAAGGATGCTTCTGAAAGTTACCTTCACTGTATATTGAACAGTTTGACTGCAGGAGTGATTGTGATTGACAGGAAAAATCGTATTACCAGCTTTAACAGGGCCGCTGAACAGTTAACAGGTTTTAAGGCCATGCAGGCTATGGGAAAGACTTTAAAATATGTCTTTGAATCAGATTTTTTTGAAGAGCTTGACCTGCATTTGCTATCTGTTGCTGAAACCGGAGAGGCCGTACAGTTTGAAACAGAGATACATGTGAAAAAAGGAAACAGGCATGTCAGTGTCTGTATATCTCCGTTACAAAACAAGGAAGGAGAAAAACATGGTATCGCCTTGACGCTCCAGGATATTACAAGAATGAAAAGACTTGAGGAACGTGCAAACAGGGCAGGTCGCCTTGCCGCAATGGGGGAAATGGCGGCAAATATAGCCCATGAGATAAGAAATCCTCTTGGCAGTATTGAGCTGTTTGCCTCATTACTCAAAAAGGATCTAGAGAACTTACCGGATGCCAAAGCCCTTGTGGAACATATATCTTCCGGAGTTACATCTATAAACAACATTGTATCCAATATGTTGCTGTTTATTAAGCCACAGCAGATGCCCGATTTTAAGGTGCTGGATATAGAACAGCTTATCAATGATTCTCTGTACTTTACAGATCATATGATCAGATCTATCAACTCTATTAACGTAGTTACTGAGTTTTTGCCGTTTTCTCTTACGGTCTATGGTGATCGGGAACTGTTGAAGCAGGTTGTGCTGAACATTGTTCTTAATGCCATTCAGGCTATGCCAGGGGGAGGCAGACTTGTCATCTCTGTAAACAGAATAAAAACAAGGGCGGGCGATCCTGATTTGGCAGAGATCAAGTTTGCAGATACTGGTAAAGGTATCTCCAAAGCTGATATTCCTATGGTGTTTGATCCTTTTTTCAGTACGAAAAAAAAGGGAACAGGGCTTGGCCTTGCCATTGTTCATAATATCGTAAAACTTCACAATGGCACCATTGATATTACCAGTACAAAAGGAAAAGGGACAGTTTGTGTTATCAGGCTGCCTGTTTGGAAGGGTATGGGAACCTCTTCAGATTTCAGGGATGGATTTGTAGATGGACACCGGTTAAATGGCCATTTGTATAGACAGGCGAAGGAGCATAAGAATGGGAATTGAACCAATTTTAGTCGTTGATGATGAACCTGATATGAGAGTGGCTCTGAGGCATGCATTAAACCGAAGCGGTTTTTCTGTGGAAACGGCCAAAAACGGCATGGAGGCCATAGATAAGTTCCGTAAAAACTGTTTCAGCATGGTTATAACAGACGTTAAGATGCCAGAGATGTCAGGAATGGAGGTCTTGGAGAATGTTAAAAGGATTTCTCCAGAGGTTCCTGTAATAATGATAACCGCATATGGGACAATAAACAATGCCGTGGAAGCCATTCAGGAGGGGGCATCAGATTATATAATCAAACCTTTTTCTTCAGATGTCCTTGATTCTGCTGTAAAAAAGGTTCAGTCCAGGATGATTCACAGGGCCGATAATGGTTGTGTTATTTATCATCCCAAAAATGCACATAAGTCCAGAACCATTATTACTGCCAATCAGAGACTTCTTAATATAATGAAACTTGCCAAGAAGATTGCTCCAAGTGACTCTTCTGTCCTTATAACAGGTGAAAGCGGAACGGGAAAGGAGCTTTTGGCTTCCTATATTCATGCACACAGTGGCAGGGATAAGGGGCCATACGTTGCTGTTAACTGTGCGGCACTGCCCGAGACCTTGGTGGAAAGCGAATTATTTGGTCATGAAAAAGGGGCATTTACAGGAGCTGTAAACCGGAAAAAAGGCAAATTTGAACAGGCTGATGGTGGTACGCTTATCCTGGATGAAATAACC
>JAGGTJ010000038.1 GCA_021163815.1 Deltaproteobacteria bacterium
CACTTTCTGAAAAAGTTCTGGGTACAACCTCTATCTCCGACTGTTGAGCAAAGTTACAACAAGAGAAAACCAGCCGTCGGACAGGACAAACAGCATTAATTTAAACGGCAGGGAGATCATTACAGGGGGCAGCATCATCATACCCATGGACAGGAGTACACTTGCTACAACCATATCGATAATCAAAAAAGGAATATACAGCATAAAGGCAATCTGGAAAGAGGTCTTAAGCTCACTTATTATAAAAGAGGGAATCAAAACGGATGTAGGTACATCATCAACGTTTTTTGGCCTTGCCTTGCCCGCGATATCTGTAAACAGGGCAATATCTTTTTTGCGCGTCTGCCTGAACATAAACTTTCGCAGTGGTACTATGATCTTTTTTATGGCCTCCTGATTACCTATCTCACCTCGCATATATGGTTGAACTGCATCCCTGTTGATCTGCTGCCAGACTGGTGTCATTATAAAAAAGGTCAAAAAGAGCGATATCCCCAGTACCACCTGGTTTGGAGGCATCTGATGTGTCCCTATTGCCTGACGAAGCACTGACAATACAATGACAATCCGGGTAAAAGAGGTAAGCATGATGAGGATTGCCGGGGCAAGGGACAAGACCGTCAACAGGAGAAATATCTTGACAAGGACACTTACCTGTGCCGGATCTTTGAGATTCCCTGTTCCAATAGTGATAAAAGGCATAGCCTTGGATTGAACACTGCAAAGACAGTCTCTCGGTATAAATATCAGCAAGAAACATATTGCTATAAGTATTGAGCAGTGCCTTAATGCCATGATTAAACCTTAAGAGTTTGCATCATCTGAGGCCTTTTTCAGATGAGATAAAAAGCCTGTGGCGGATTTGCTTTTCTCCCTGACCTGATTTATCAGGTCCCTGTCTTCGATCTTTGCCAAAAGAGACATGCTGTCCCCGCATATCCCAATAACAAGGATGCACCCAGGGATATCTATTAAGGAGATATATCTTTTAAAGCCTATACATGTACTTCCCAATACCTTAACAACATTACCCCCATTAAATCCTCCGGTATTATTTTTTAACATCCTTTTCACTGCATAAAAAAGGACAAGCAATCCAGCAAGGACAATAACAAGGGAAAGCAATATCTTAAGGCCCGAGGAAACGATATCCACACCAGAATTCATCTTAGCTTCTCTATACGTTCAGTATGACTAACTATCTCTGTTAATCTCACCCCATATTTTCCATCAACAACCACTACATCTCCTTTTGCAATAAGTTTTTGATTCGCAAGAATTTCAAGGTGTTCTCCTGCAGCTTTTGACAGAGAGATCACCGATCCCTGTCCCAGTTTCAACAGTTCACTTATCAACATGGTTGTCTGGCCAAGTTCAACAGATATCTTCAGGGGAATGTCCAGGATGAAATTTATATCTTTTGTGCTTACAGAACCTGTATCCTGCTTCAACTCAGAAAATTCGTGGGTTTCTTTCTGTGATTGAGCGGTTTCTGCTTCAGATGATGCCGCTTCTTCCGGAGGCTGCTGTGGAGCAGTTTTATCCTCGGGCTCAGGGGAATCAACGTCCTGAGCCGGCCCATTCATGCCGGTTTTATCATTTTCTGAGGCCGTCATTGTCTATTCCTCCCTTTCAAGCCTGTTTGTAATCTGTATGGCCCTGTTTCCCCCTACTATTCCCGGCATGCCCAAATACTTGGGAACGGATTCCACGGTTACAGTCAGTGGATCATAAACACGCGTATCGAGTTGCAGGATATCTCCTGACTTCAAGGCCAAAAGGTCATTGCCTGTAATCTGCTTTGCCCTTCCAAGCTCAGCAATTACATCAACCTTTACGCTGTTGAGCAGACTGTAAAACTGGGCATTCCATTTTGTTTCCGTTGTAGCACCGACAATGTACCTTGCCGACAGTTTTTCTTTTATAGGTTCCAGCATAAAATAGGGGATGCAAAAGTTTATGTTCCCTGTAAACGCCTCATGTTCTATAGAAAAAACCATGATTAAGACAAAATCCGTCGGCGAATAGAGATTTACAAAGTCAGGTCTTGTTTCACTCTTTTTCAATGATGTCTTTATAGGACACACAAGTGCCCATGCCTCTTCGAAACACCCTATTATTGACATGGCCATCTTTTGAATCAATCGCTGTTCAATCAAGGTAAAATCCCTTGGTTTTCCCAGTTCCTTGCCATCACCGCCAAACATGCAATCAATCATGCTAAAGACCAGATTGGGTTCTATTGCAAGCAGGGCAGAACCACTCAAAGGATCCATGTCAAACACGGTAAAACTTGCAGTTCCTGAAAAACCGTTTATAAACTCACCGAATTTTATCATTTCAGTTGCAGAGGTCTTTACATCTATCCTTTTCTGCAAGGCAGAAGAGATGGAAGAGCGAGCCAACTTTGTAAACTTGTCAATGATCTCCTTAAGTGCATGAAACTGATCATGCAGCATGATATCTTTTGATGTAAGGTCATAGGGCTCTACATGAACCTCATCGTCCTTATCCTGCTCAATATCGACCTCACCATTATTCATGGATGTCAACAGGGCATCTATTTCTTCCTGAGACAATATGTCAGACATGGCAAGTATTCCTCAATATAAGATACTACATAGAACCTGCATAAACTGTTTTCAAAAAGGAATTTATGCTTTTAATATCAGCGAATTATGATGGCGTCGTAAAAAGTCGAAAATTAGAAATCTAACCTCAATATATATATGGATAATCTTACTTGGCGTCGCAATATATTGTGTCTAAAATTTTTGCAACGGACTTTTTACGGGTTTATCAAGATTTACTGAATAACAAATTCGGTAAAATATATGTTTTCAACCAGGTTTCCATTAAGCAGTGTGTTAAGTTTTTTGATAATCTCATCACGCAGGATGTTTTTTCCTTTGATACTTTGTAGTTCTTCAGACCTCTTTGTAGGCAATATTGTGAGGATTGCATCACGTACCTTTGGAAGCTGACTGTCAATCTTCTCGGCAGCAGCTTTATTTCTTACCTCGAGGTCCATTTTGACACTGAGGAATCTATCCTGGCCAGGATCTGCAATATTTACAATAAACTTCTTTAATGAGTACATTACACCCGGAGTCTCACTCTGTTTTTCAATCTTCTGCTGTACAACTGGCTGTCCTACCTGACTTGCAATCTTGTTTATCTGCTGTGAGAGCATAAAAAAACCTCCACCTATAATCCCCAGGACCAGTACAGCAACAATAATAATGATAATAATCACCTTTTTTGACATTCCGTTTTCCCTCCCTTTGTTATCAATATGATCTCCACCCGCCTGTTTTTTGCCCTGTGAGAAGGGGTATCATTAGGAAAAATGGGTCTTGAATCTCCATATCCTGCCGCACAAAGTCTGCAAGGCTGAATTCCTCCTGACCTTACGAGATATTTAAGGACATTTACTGCACGGGCAACGGACAAATCCCAGTTAGATGGGAACCGTCCTGTACTTATAGGCACGTTATCGGTATGACCCTCTATTCGAACAAGACAGCTTAGCCTTTTTATAATTTCTGAGATCTTGGTTAGAATTGCAAATGCCCTTCCATTGATCTTTGCTACCCCGGAATCAAACAATATAGAGCTGTTAAGCCTTATGATTATTCCTTCATCCGTTTTGTTTGTATTTACTCCATCTTCAGAGGCAATACTGGTAATGGAATCATCTATCTTATTCAAAATTTTATTATGAATTGAAGTGGGTTGAACTGCCTTTTTCTGTTTGATTTCAGGTTTTATCGATATCCCTACCTTGTTTCCTGCCTCAAGCACACCAATACCTGACTGCAGGTTGTAGCTGAATTCTTTCATCTTTTTTCTGTCTACTGTACCCATGGAAAAGGTTAGGACAAAAAAAACCATAAGAAGGGTAATCAGATCATTAAATGTAGTAAGCCACCTTGCTCCGTTCGTATCTTGCTCTTCTAAGTGTGCTCTTACACGCCTGTTCATATTTCGTTTAAAAAAACTTGTCTTATGGCAAAAGTGTTATAAAAAACGTAACCTTGACATAAAAAGCGGGTTGTACTATACAGGATATACCTCTCTGACAGGTGTTTTATGTTTGACCCAAACCGGCATAACCGGAAAATGTCCGTGGCCACCTACGGATATGAAGATACGGCCTGGTTTTTCAGCACGGTTTTGGGTGGTAAAAAATAGCTTGATTGTAGAAATACCTGCAACTTTTCAATTCAGACATGTCTTGCAATTATCGAATTAAGGCACTACGGTTTTTGCCTTACAAAGACAATCTCCACCCGCCTGTTTTTTGCCCTGTGAGAGGGGGTATCATTAGGGGCAATCGGGTGACACTGTCCATAACCTACTACGGAAAACCTTTCTGATGGGATGTTTAGATGTTCTGTAAAGTAGCGCAGGACATTTACTGCCCGTAATGTAGAAAGCTCCCAATTGGATGGGAACCTGTATGTATGGATCGGAACATTATCCGTATATCCTTCTATGCGGATATGATTTTTTGTTTTCAGGATTATGGCGGCAATCTTGTTCAGTACAGGTAATGATTTTGGGGATATTTTTGCCTCTCCCTGATGAAACAGCACAAGGTCAGAGAGTCTCATGACAAGACCTTCTTTGGAATAGGAAAAACCAATCTTGTTTCCCATTCCAAGGCCTTTTATAACCCTTTCCATGTCTTCAGTGAGATTTGCAAGGTCACTGTTTTTATCAACTATATCCGGTGACTTGGGAAGTATCTCTTTGCCAGGATCAACTTTTACCCCACCTGACAATATACTTACTGACTGAACAAAAGATCTTACAAACTTAAAAACCTTTGATTCTTCTATTGATGTAAAGGACGTCAGCATTATAAAAAAACACAGCAGAATAAGGACAAAACCTGAATATACTATCTGCCATCCTACAGCGTTATGGGGAGAAGATTCTTTTTCTGATATAAACAACGGTTTTTTCCCTAAGCGTATCATTTTGACCTGCTTTTTAATTTTCTTTCTCTCGGAGAAAGAAATGCCTTCAATTTTTGTTCTACTACACGAGGGTTATCTCCTGCCTGAATCGATATTATCCCTTCCATGATCATCTCATTGATAATAAGTTCTTTTTTACTCCTTGTCTTTAGTTTGCCGGCAATAGGCAGAAAGAACAGATAGGACAAAAATACCCCATAGAAAGTGGTTAAGAGAGCAACGGCCATTGGTTTGCCTATATTGCTTGGATCATTCATCTGCATCAGCATCTGTACAAGCCCTATAATGGTACCTAACATGCCTACAGCAGGAGAAAAATTACCCATTGTAAGAAATATGTCGGCTCCCAGTCTGTGACGTTCTTCTATGGCATATATTTCAGTCCTCAAGATATCTTCTATGGCACCGGAATCCATACCATCTATGGCAAGATTCAGGCCTTTTACCATGAATGGATTGTCAACATTTTTAAGCTCCGATTCAAAAGACAGTATTCCCTCTTTCCTGGCCTTTCTTGCGAACCTGACTAATAGTGATATAAGCTCATTCTGATTTTGATAACGGTGTAAAAAAACATTTTTGGCAACACCAAAAACACTCATAACCTCGGACAGAGGATAGGCCAACAGGGTTGCCCCCATGGTTCCTCCGATGACTATCATCAAGGATGGATAGTTGATGAACCAGGTTACACTTCCGCCCATGGATATAGAAACAATTACAAGACCACTGGCAACGAGTATGCCAATAAGTGTAGATACGTCCAACAGCGGCTCCTCTTATCAGGACTAACCCTACATTACTCAAAAACTGATCTGTGAACAGACTGCTGCCTGTAGTTATGTCAGATTATTTTTAATTACCTGCTATAGTGAGCAAGTATTATGCCAGCCCTTGGTTGTCTGCAAAGGGACATTTTCTTATGCAACATATTTGGATATTGCCGCCTGCATATACAGGCAGAGGGAGAGGATACAGGCAAAAAAGTATGATCCTGTATTATGGGAGGCATGGCCAGATTCAAACCTGTCTGTGTGTCAATGCATCTGCCTGTGCGCCAACGCACGCAGACAGGCGTAGACAGGTGCAGACAGGATGCCCTGGCCACCTACGGATATGAAAATACAGCCTGTTTTTTCAGCACGGTTTTGTGTGTTTTTACGACGCCATCATACATTACATCAGACAAGTATTTGACGCTCTGATAAAATCGCATGACAGGAACTTGATAGGCAGCATATTATGGGGGATCAAGTCTACATAATACACCTTAATGCCTTATGTGATTGTTAATGGATAGCGAGGCCTAATATTTTGGTCACTATCGGAAAATGGCCTGATTATGGGAGATGAATTTTGTGAAGGGAATGATTCGTCAGTGTCGAGGGACCTGATTTCTGAATCTGAATTCGTGATGAACCTGTAAAAAGTCGAGTAGATGGCTAAGTAAAAAGCTGGTTTTTATGCTGCTTCGCCGCATGCTATGAGACCTAAATCCTGCAAGCATCGAGTTTGCAGGATTTAGGCGATACCAAAATGCATATTTCACGGTTATTCCGCAACACCTATATGTCAAAATAGAGGAAAAATTCGTGTGGGTGCGGTCGCAATTTGAGGGGATTGATCTCATTCTCAGTCTTGTACTTTATCCACATATCTATAACATCCTGTGTAAAGACATCACCTTTAAGCAGAAAATCATGATCCTCACTCAGTGCATCAATAGCCTCTTCAAGAGATCCCGGTGCAGATGGGATATCGGCAAGCTCCTCCGGTGAAAGGCCGTAAATATCCTTGTCAAGCGGATCACCAGGATCTATCTTGTTTTCAATACCGTCAAGGGCAGCCATCAAGATGGCAGAAAAGGCCATGTAACCGTTACAGGATGGATCCGGTGTTCTGAATTCAAGTCTTTTGGCCTTTGGCGAAGATGAGTACATGGGAATACGAATCGCAGCACTTCTGTTCTGGCTGGAATATGCCAGGTTTACAGGTGCTTCAAATCCGGGTACCAATCGTTTGTAGGAATTTGTTGTAGGATTGGTAAATGCACATACCGCTCGACAGTGTTTAAGTATACCCCCAATAGCATACATTGCTATATCGGAAGTGCCTGCATATTTGTTTCCGGCAAAGAGAGGCTGTCCCTCCTTCCATATACTCAAATGTGTATGCATGCCTGTTCCATTATCCTCAAACAACGGTTTTGGCATAAAGGTAACTGTGCGGCCGGCCCTGTGCGCCACATTTTTTATGATATATTTAAACCACATAAGCTGATCACCCATTTTTAGCAATGGGGCAAATCGCATATCTATCTCTGCCTGGCCTGCTGTTGCTACCTCATGGTGCTGACACTCAACATCTATTCCTACAGATTCAAGAGTAAGAAGCATTTCAGTCCTCAGGTCCTGAAACTTATCCATGGGAGGAACGGGGAAATAGCCTTCCTTGTGTCTTGGTTTATTGGCCAGATTAGGGCCCTCGTCCCTGGCACTGTTCCATATCCCCTCTATGGAGTCAACAAAGTAGGAAGCCCGGTTTGTTGCCGTTTCAAACCTGACATCATCAAATATAAAAAACTCTGCTTCCGGACCTATAAATGCCGTATCACCGATACTGGTGCTTTTAAGGTATTCTTCTGCCTTTCTGGCAATATTCCTGGGATCACGGGTATATGGTTCATATGTAACAGGATCCACAATATTCCCTATAAGGACCAGGGTCGGGACCTTAAAAAAGGGATCTATCACTGCAGTATCGGGATCAGGCACTACCAGCATGTCACTTGCATGAATTGGTTGCCATCCCCTGATACTGGAGCCATCAAAGCCAAATCCGTCCTCAAAGCTTGATTCGTCCAATTCGCTTACAGGCACAGAGAAATGCTGCCATATACCCACAAAATCGAGGAAGCGCAGATCAACTACCTTTACCCCCTTTTCTTCAATTATTTTAAAGACTTTCTCAGTCATAACAAAAACATTCCTCCTTAAAAAAATGATGAGCTCGTAAAAAATAAAACCGAAATATCAACGAATTATAGCAAGATTGTGCTTGCGCGGCACACATCGATTTGAACGCGGCCTAAACTGGCATGGCCGGATCCAAGACATCATGGCCACCCACAGATATGAAAATACAGACTGGTTTTTCAACATGGTTTTGTGTGTTTTTATGGTAAAGGTTATGGTTTTTGGAAACAGGTTACCCCTAGGACAGCACCGATTTTACTGAAATAGGCGGGGATCCGCCCGAAGGGTGGGGAGTCCGAGTGAAACGAGGACAATCTGCGGTGTTGGCAAGGACGCAGACGTACAATAATCTTACTATTCCAACTCTGTGTTTTTATACTATGGAACATTTGCAGAATATTTTGTTTTTGTTCGCAAAAACAGTACGGAAGGGACATTATGCAGGCGTTTTACTTTTTGCGATGCCATCAAGGCTAAAGTGCGTCGCTATCTGTTTCCCCTGTCCGTATACGCAAGACCTGTTCCACATTGGAAACAAATATCTTGCCATCTCCAATCTTTCCTGTGTTAGCTGCCTGCTGCATGATCTTTATCACCTTTTCTACCATTTCAGCCTCGATTACTATCTCAATCTTGATCTTTGGGATGAAATCCACCACATACTCGGCGCCCCGGTATATCTCCTTATGTCCTTTCTGACGCCCATACCCCTTGACTTCAGAAATCGTCATTCCCTGAATACCTATTTCAGTTAATGCTTCTTTGACATCATCAAGCTTGAAAGGTTTTATAATAGCCTCTATTTTTTTCATACCTTTTTTCCTCCTTATCAATGGTTTTCCCGATTATCATCAAATAGTCAGTACAGACAGGATAGCAGTCCTTATTTTTTCTATCTGATTTGGATCATCCACCTTCTGTCCATCAAAATCCCTTACATAAAACACATCAACCACCTGATCCACCTTTGTGGCTATCTTTGCCACCCAGATGTCGAGATGACATTCAAACAGGGCATTGGTAACACTAAAAAGAAGACCGGGAAAATCATATGTAATAACCTCAATTATTGTAAAAAAACTGGAGCTTTCATTGTCCACATTCACCTTGGAGGGACGTTTGTAAAAGGAGCTATCAAGTGAAACATGGGATGATTTTTTCTCAAGAATCACACCAGGATCAATCTTGCCTGAAATGGCAGATAAAAGGCACTGTTTTGTTTTTCTCCATTTTTCATCCTCACGTATCAAATCCAGCGGCGGCTTGACCTTGAACACATCAAGGGCAATATTGTTACGCCAGGTGTAGACCTGGCTTTCAAGTATATCAATATGGTTCAGGGTGAATGTGCCTGCAATTTTTGAAAACAGTCCGGGTTGATCATATGCGCATATGGTTACAACTCTTGTGTTTGATTCAGGGCTTTTTGTCACCTCCCATGCAGCAGGTGCATCTTTCATGCTTCTGTACAGATGTATATGCCTTATAATATCATGAGCTGAGGTGTAAAGGAAATAACGGGGTGACATAAATTTAAATATCTTTTTCACTTCCTCCTTTTCTTCTTTATCTTCAAAAACAGCCAGAACATCCTGCTTTTTCTGCGCCACACCGTTTACTGCCTTTCCGGAAGCAAGTTCTCCCCCTTCTAAGATATGCAGAACCTTGATAAAGAGATTCTGCATCAATGCCGCTGTCCAGTCGTTCCACGCAGCAGGCCCTGTAGCGATTGAATCGGCAACGGTCAACAGATATAGCATCTTCAGGCGTCCAATCTGCATGACCTTCCTGGCCAGTCTTATGGCAGTCTCTTCATCATTTATATCCCTTCTTGCTGCAATCTTTGCCAGAGTAAGATGCTCTTTAATCAAAAATGTCACTGTCTCTATGGCACTATTCTCAAAATGAAATTCCCTGAGTATACGCTCTGCAATAACGGCCCCTCTGTCCGAATGGTTTTGTCCTTTTTCGCCCTTACCTATATCGTGCAGAAGAGCCGCCCATAACAGCAGTTTCTTTTTATTCAACCCCCTATAAAGCTGGTGACATAATCGGGTCCGGGGATCATCAGAGATTCTTCCAAATTCCTTGATCGCCTTGACTGTTAGTAGGCAATGTTTGTCCACAGGATGTATGTGATAATGATCATGCTGAATCCGGTTCGTTATTAATTTATACTGGGGGATAAGCTGTTGGAGAAATCCCGAAGACAACATCTCGGTTAGTACACTGTGTCTGGTCTCAGATGCCCTCAAAATATCTTCAAAAGTCTTAACCGTGGATACAGATGTCCTCAGCTTTTCGTCAAAAAGATATGCCATATCCCTTATAAGCAGCTTGGCCTCGGAACTTAAAGGCATCTTAAGACGCAGACTCTCTTCAAATATCTTCATCAACAGGGATGGAGATTTTGCAATATCTTCAGAGGAAGAAAACGTAAGCATTCCTTCCTTTACCTTGATACCCCTTACATGGGACTGTTGAGGCAGTTTTTTTAGGGATCTTTTCTTCCTGTAGTAACCATGTTCAACGACAAAGGTCATATAGATATTTTTCAGGGACTCCATATGTCCATGGAGATCCCCAAGAAATTTCTCTACAGGAAACTGTCCGTTTGAACTGTCGTAATGCAGAATATCGGCGAGTTTTGTCTGATATTCAAAATAGAGCTGATCACACCTTCTGCCGGCCATACAGTGCAGATGGTTTCTTATCTTCCATATAAAGGAAAGGTCTGTCTTCAGTGTTTCATAACCTGCATATGAAAGATATCCAAGAAATTTCAGGTCCTTTGATCTCTTTATTTCCGATCTGAGCCTGGCAAGCCACAAAATTGTATGATAATCTCTTAGCCCTCCCCGGCCTTCCTTAAGATTAGGCTCAAGCAGAAAACTTGAATCACCATATCGTGCATGACGAATCATACTGTCCTTAACAAGGGCTGAAACAATTTTTTTTGCCCTTTGCGGAGTGATTCCTGTTTTCATCCGCCGTGTGAAGCTCGTATACAGGGCTGACTGTCCACAGATAAAACGGGCATCAAGAAAAGAGGTCAAAACCTGGTTGTTACGAAGCGCAAGTGTTATGCACTCCTTTATCGAACGAGTGGCACAACTGACATCGAAACCGATATCCCAAAGGGGATAAATTATATCCCTTACAATTGCCTTGGCCTTTTTTGGAACCCTTTTATCAAAAAGCAGCAGGATATCCAGATCGGAATGTATGCACATTTCCCCCCGGCCATATCCCCCAAGGGCAACAATGGCATAAGGGTTTTTTCGTATATCTATGGCCGAACCAACGGGGCTCTCCTCAAAACTTCTGCGGAAATAGTTATCCAGAATATTGCTGTAACGCCTGAAAAAACCAAGCTCCTCTCCCTTCATAAAACTTGATATCAGGGAAGTTCGATCTTTTTCTAAAATTTTCATAGCATCTTTCATGACAAATAATTGATAAACCTGTAAAAAGTCGAGTCGATGGTGTTGTGAAAGGATATACAGCAATACATATGCCATAAGAAAAATTGTACGCTAAGTGGCATAAATATATATATAACATCAAAAATTAATATTGTATGCATCTTTCATAGTTAATACATTTTTGTAGAATATCAGTCTATAAAAAGACAAAATTGTAGTAAGCAGGCGTTTTTGTTGCTCTCAAGATCCCTGCATGTAATTTTTTATCGTGAAAACATACAATCTGAAACCTGCTGACATAAAGTTTATCGAAAACCAGCCTGAGATGGGTCAAGACAGTAGGGGGATGAACTCTTTTTAAAAGGCCTCCTCCCCCAGCGCTACGTTTGCTGTTATTCCCCTAATTATTGAGCTGATACGTCATAACTCTCTATTTATGAATAATTTTTTCAGCCCTTAGGTAAGATGGATTTTTTGATAGGGGTTTATGAAGTTTGAGAAAAAGACCTTGATGAAAAACGTAAAACCCTGTTGACAAAACCATTGTTCTCACCGTAAAAGATACGAAGCGATCAGCTATCGGTATTACGGTTTAATGAAGACTTCCAACGAACTTAATTCACAGGAAGTCATACAACCACTTTATGTTATTTGATATTTAACCTAAATCTTGCGCGTCGAATTTGCCGAAGATTTAAGGCGGCAAGGGTGTAGACGTACTGCGATATTTTAACTTACTGTCAACACTGCGAATTCAGTAAAATTAGGTGTTGCCCTAAGGGTAAACTATTTCCAAAAACTGCCGCATTCAAAGCGATGCGTGTCACGCAAGCACAACCTTCCTATAATTTTCGTTGACATTAACAGCATGGTTTTCTTTTTGAAAATAGTTTATGCGGGTTTTACGTCTGGAAAGATCATCTTATGTCTTAAAAATATTCGAGGATTCAAGTTATGGAAAATATATCTGAAGGCAGATCATGGATAAATATCTGCATACCTGAAATAACGCCGCCTAGCCTAAAAAACAACACTGCGGATACAGATCGCTTAATTAAAGGGATAAAAAAAAGTATTGATTCTGAAAACGTATCAGTAGACCTTTCTCTTATAAAAAAACTGCCGCATCTTTTAAGACAGTATAACTACGCAGTTAAGGCAGGTGGTTATGAGGACGAAGGCATATGGAACTTAATAGATGTTTTTCCGTCTGATCAGGATGACAGGTTTTATGGTCTTGCAGTTGACCTGGGTAGCACTACAGTGGTGGGGCGGCTGATTGACCTGAACAAAAAAAGCATTGTAGATGAAATGCACTTTAACAATCCCCAAATAGCTATAGGTTCTGATATCCTTACAAGGATACACTATGCAAACAGCAAAGAAGGAGGGTTGGAAGAACTCCAGAATCTTGTGATGAGTACTATAAACAGGGAACTGCTTAAGATTACGGAAAAACATGCTATCTCTTCCCGTTATATTGTGGGCATGACAATAGCCGGAAATACAGCGATGACTCATTTTTTTCTGGGGCTTACTCCCTATTGGATATGCAGGGAACCCTATATTCCTGTAGTAAATAAACCGCCTGTTATCAGGGCTGGAGAAATAGGCCTTGGTATTAACCGGAATGCCCCTGTTTTTGTTTTTCCTAATATCGGGAGTTACTTTGGTGGTGATTTGATAGCAGGAATACTGGCCTCACAGATTACACATGAAAAGGAGCCATGTTTTCTTGTTGATGTAGGTACTAACGCTGAGGTGGTTATAGGTAATTCTGAGTGGCTGATGGCCTGTGCAGGAGCTGCAGGGCCTGCACTTGAGGGAGGTGTTGCCAGTATGGGAATGATGGCCGGCCCTGGAGTTATTGACAAGGTTAAAATAGATCCTGATACATTAAAAATAGATGTATCTACAATTTCAGGAGATCCGCCTGTAGGCATATGTGGGTCAGGGCTTATAGACCTGGTTGCTCAATTGTTTTTGGCAGGTATGATTGATATCAGGGGAAAATTTGTGCCGGAGCGGTGCGGAGACAGGTTGGTGGAACAGGATGGCATTATGTGCCTAATCATTGTTCCGGCGGAAGAGTCTGGTACAGGAAGGCCTCTGACATTAAGTCAGCCGGATATAGATGCCCTTATCAGGTCAAAAGGCGCCATGTATACCATATTGACAACTATCAGCAATACAGTCGGAATCTCAATGAATGAGATCAAAAAATTTTTTGTAGCAGGAACATTTGGCTCTTATATTAATCCCAGATCTGCTATAATACTTGGTATGTTACCGGACATTCCCATTGAAAAATTTGTATCTTTGGGTAATACCTCTCTAAAGGGGGCCCAAATGGTACTTTTATCAGCAGATGCAAAACAGGAAACAGAGAAAATACGTGATCAGATTGCCTATCTTGAATTAAATGTGAACCAGGAATTTATGAATCTTTTCAGTGCGGCAAAATTTATTCCTCATACTGACAGGGCTTTATTCCCCTCAGTGCCAATTGTCTCTACAGCAAACAATACCTGAACTTAGGTAGGTTTTTGCTTGCTTCCAGGCTTTTGCCTGTTTGACACATCAAGCTATGTTTTTTATTTCAAGGGAATGAGTTTGTGCTGATTTTTATGAGGTTTGTGGGTATGGTTTTGGGATAGATTTTACACACAATATACACAGAATAGCAAAAAGGAGATGTTACATGAAGGTTCTTGTCAGTGATCAGCTCTCTGATATAGGAGTAAAACTTTTAAATGAGGCAGAAGGAATAGAGGTAGATGTCAATACAGGGTTAAGTCATGATGAACTCAAGGAAATTATAGGTGATTATGATGGCCTTGTTATTCGCAGTGCCACCAAAGTTACTGAGGATATTATAAAGGCAGCAAAAAAACTCAAGGTGATCGGCAGGGCGGGTATTGGTCTGGATAATGTAGATATTCCTGCTGCCAGCAAACAGGGTATTGTGGTAATGAACACACCGGACGGCAATACCATTACTACTGCAGAACATACCATTGCCATGATAATGGCCTTATCGAGAAATATCCCCCAGGCTACTGCATCTCTTAAGGCAGGTAAGTGGGAAAAGAAAAAATTAAAGGGCCGTGAGGTCTTTAACAAGACACTTGGTCTTATTGGTGTTGGACATATCGGCCGGATTGTGGCAGACAGGGCCAAGGGAATGAAAATGAAGGTAATTGTGTATGATCCATACATAAAACCTGAGGCCATTGAAAAGTTGGGGATAAGATCCGTTTCCTTTGAGGATTTGCTTAAAGAGTCGGATTATATAACAGTTCATACGCCCAAGACGGATGAAACCACCAACCTGATCGACCGTGATGCTATGAGCAAGATGAAACAGGGCGCCATGATAATAAACTGTGCCCGTGGTGGAATCGTCAATGAAGATGATCTTTACGAGGCACTTAAATCCGGGCATCTTGGAGGGGCTGCCTTTGATGTGTTTACAACAGAACCCCCTGGACAACATAAGCTTATGACCCTTCCCAACTTTATTTGTACCCCACATTTGGGGGCATCTACTAAAGAGGCCCAGGATAATGTGGCTAAGGATGTCGCGAATCAGATCATACTGTACCTGCTTCATGGTACTGTAAAGAATGCCGTTAATGTGCCCAGCATCAGCTCTGAACTTATGAATCTGCTCAGACCCTGGGCCGTTCTTACAGAGAAGCTTGGACGTCTCCAGGCCCAACTTTCAAACAGTGCCATCATTGAAGTTATAATTGATTATGCCGGTTCAATAACAGAACAGGATGTAGCGCCTTTAACCACTTCCATGCTTAAAGGTCTTATGGCTCCAATACTTGGCGATGATGTAAACTTTGTCAATGCCCCTTTTATAGCTGCTGATCGTGGTATAAAGGTTATAGAATCAAAGAGCCAGACTTCTGAAGATTTTTCAAGCCTGATCACATTGAAGGTAAAGACACTGGAAGATGAAAATGTTGTTTCCGGTACCGTGTTCGGTAAAGACATGCACAGGATTTTGAGCATAAATGATTTTCGTCTTGAAGCAATCCCCGAAGGACATAACCTGCTTATATACAACGAGGATATTCCAGGCACAATAGGGAAAATCGGAACAACTATCGGAAGCCATGGAATCAATATCAATCGTATGCAGGTAGGAGAAGAAAAGGAAAAAGGCCAAAATGTTATTTTGTTGACTACCAGTACCGTGGTTGATGATGATACCTTAAAGGAGCTTGAAAAGTTGGACAATATTTTTTCTGTAAGGAGAATAGACTTATAGGAGAGAGATATGGATGAAGAAAAAAAAGGCTTTGTAATTAAAGACAGGCGTGCTTTTGACAAGGATGGAAAGTTAAAAGAAAACCCTGAATCTATGCATAGTTCTGATGCCAAAGGGGGTGAAAACGCACCAAAGGAAAAAAAGGCACCAAAGGAAAAAAAGGCAGATAAAGGAAAAGAACGGCAGAGTACAACACCTTTGCCGGAGGTCAACTTTACCTCGCTTGTTTTCAGCCTTAGCTCATCTGCCCTGTTCTATTTGGGCGAAGTAGCTGATCCAGAGACAAATCAGCCAAAAAAGGATTTATCTCTTGCCAAACATACAATAGATACTATTTCAATGTTGAAGGATAAAACAAAAGGTAACCTGACAGATGAAGAAGACAAGTTTATTACTACTGTAATTGCAGATCTGAAATGGCGTTATGTAAAGGCTCTTGAGTGATTTTGTATGAGTGTCTTCAAACTGATGTGTATCATGTAAACACAACGTTCCAATAACAGCCTGATATTAAAGGCATAACGCCTTTTTTGAAAAATGCTTTGTGCAGGTTTTACCGTAAAAGCGCACAAAATCGTGCTGAAAAATTAGGCGGTATTTTTCCTTTTGTAACTGAGGCTGTTTCAAAACATTTGTATGAATATATGCAAAGAGTATTTGAGATAGGAGAACTCCCATGAAAACAGGCGTTGTTATGGATGAACGGTACCTTGCTCATGATATGGGGGCATACCATCCTGAAAGCCCAAAACGGCTGGAAGTCATTTATGATATGATAGAACAGCAGGGTGTAAAAGATATTGTTGAGAAGATCTCGCCTGAACGTGCTACCGAAGAAGAGCTTTCGTGGATACATTCTAAGGAATATATTAAAAGGATTGCAGATACAGCAGGAAAGGGGTATACGGTCCTTGATCCGGATACAAGCACATCTCCTGGCTCTTATGAGGCGGCATGTCTTATGGCAGGAGGAATTAACAGGGCCATTTCTTCTGTTGTTTCAGGACAGCTTGATAATGCCTTTGTTTTGGGAAGGCCACCTGGACACCATGCGGAAAAGGCAAGGGCTATGGGTTTCTGCCTTTTCAATAATGTGGCAATTGGTGCCAGGTATGCACAAAAACGACTTGGTCTCAAACGAGTACTTATAGTTGACTGGGATCTTCATCATGGCAATGGTTCTCAGCACTCTTTTAAAGATGATTCTTCTGTCCTGTACTTTTCGACTCACCAGTTTCCATATTATCCCGGAAGTGGCGCCGCTGATGAAACCGGTATTGGCGAGGGAGAAGGCTTTACAGTGAATGTCCCGCTGTCACCAGGATATGGCGATGGTGAATATGTGGCTATATTCAAAAGGATTCTGGTGCCAATAGCCCTTGAATTCATACCGGAATTGATTCTTGTGTCAGCAGGTTTTGATATATACATGGATGATCCACTTGGTGGTATGAGGGTTTCTCCTGCCGGGTTTGCAGCCTTAACAAGGTCTGTAATTGATATAGCGGACAGATGTTGCGGTGGGAAAGTGGTGTTGACCCTTGAAGGTGGATACTCTCTTAAGGGACTTAGAGATTCAGTCAAGGCAGTTCTTGAGGAGATGTCGGGAACATCAACAACCGATACGGAAAAGGTGATCTTACAGGCAGATGGGAACAAGCTGGATCGGGCTGTTCCCAGGGTCATTCAAATTCAGTCTGTGTACTGGAAAGGTCTGGAATAAAAATCCCTGGTCTTTCAGGGATAAGATTTGTTTTTTGTCTGCACACAAAAGATGTGTCTGCGTCTTTTTATTCCTTGTACAGGGGAAGCTGAACCTTGAATGTTGTGCCCTTGTTCTCTTCACTTTCGACTAAAAGATTGCCTCCCCTGTGATTTTCTATTATCTGTTTGCAGATTCCTAAACCAAGACCTGTTCCGTCTGCTTTTGTAGTGAAAAACGGATCAAATATTAAGTCCTTAATTTCATCGGGGATACCGCAACCGGTGTCTGAAACAATTATTTCTACCTTGTCGCCTCTTATCATGCGGGTCCCTATGTAAAGCTCTCCTCCGTTATCCATGGCCTCTATGGCATTTTTTAAAAGATTCAGCAATACCTGTTTTAGCTTATCTGTATCACTTTCCACATAACAGTGGCCATTGTTGAGATCTAACCGAGTAACTATTCCCTTTTGTTTACATACCTCTTCTCCTTCAAAAAAAACATCCCTTAGCAACATATTAAGATCAACCTTTTTGTATACCATTGCGGGAGGTGTATAATGTGCCCGGATTGTTTTCAGCAGGTTTTCAAGCCTTTTTATCTCATCGGTAATAATCTCCAGCTTTTTTGTGTCATTATCATTTTTGTGTTCTCGTAAAAGCTGTTGAGCAAATCCGCCAATTATCATTAAGGGATTCTGTATTTCATGGACTATTTCTGCCACTACCTTTCCAAGAGCGGCGAGCCGTTCTGTCCTTACTACCTGTGACTGAAGGTCCTTGATTACAGTAATATTGGTAATAACGGCGGTAAAATATGTTATCCCTTTGTATTCAAAACTGGAAAACGATATGTTAACAGGGATTTTTGTGCCATCTTTACGGACAATTGTCATTTCCTTGGAATGGGCAATATGTTCAGGGTGTTTTGTATCTTTTGTTTCAAGATAGTGTTTTACTGCCATGCGGTGCTTTTTGCTGCACTCAGGTGTCATTATGGTGTCAAGGTCACGACCAAGGACATCTTCAGCCCTGTAACCAAAAATCTTCTGAGCTGCCTCATTGAAAAAAAATATCTTGTGATTTTGGTCAATAGTAACAAACCCCTCATGTGTACTGTTAAGAGCGTTTCTCAGTATATAAATCTCCTTAGTGCTGATATGTGGATAAGGATCTGTTTTTTTTATCATCTACTGTTCTCCGGATTTTTTACGATGCCATCAATATTGGACAGCATTGGCCCTTTATGGGGATACATACAGATCTATGATAACCTGTTTATTTTGTTTATTATGGTTGTTGTTGAAAAACCTTTTTCAAATGGGAGAGCTATGACTTTTCCTCCCCTGCCTTTTACCAGATCTGAACCGACTATCATATCTTCTGCCCAGTCTCCTCCCTTTACAAGGATGTCAGGTCTTAAAAAATCTATAACCGAGTAAGGCGTCTCTTCATCAAAGATGATGACGCTGTCTACAAAACCGATTGCTGCAAGTATCTCTGCCCGCACATTTTCATTAAGTACCGGTCTTTTTTCACCCTTTATGGCTCTTACGGACCTGTCGCTGTTTACTGCCACAATCAGATGGTCTCCCAGCCTGCCTGCAGCATACAGATAGCGGATATGGCCGGGATGGATAATATCAAAGCAGCCGTTTGTGAATACTATCTTTTTCCCCTGTTGCTTAAGCCCTGTTATCTCTTTTTTTGTCTCTTCGAGGTCTTTTATCTTTTTGCGATAGGATTTCATAGTGATAACCTTGAGCCAAATATCGGTTTTATATGGTATTATGTGTCCTGGCAATAACAGCACACATGACCCTTTGTGCCCCTGCCTTTTTTAATACCCTGGCACACTCGTTTAGGGTGTTGGTCGTTGTTGCCACGTCGTCTACAAGCAAGACGGTTTTTTCTTTAAATGGTTCATGCCCCTTTACACGGAAGGCACCTCGTATATTCTTGCGCCTGTCCTTTTTATCAAGCATGGCCTGGGGCATGGTATTCTGTATCCTTCTCAGGGATAGAAAATCCATTCTGGCGTCAAGTGCATCCGCTATATGTCTGGCAATAAGCAGGCTCTGATTAAAACCCCGTTTACGCAGCCTTTTGGGATGAAGAGGTACAGGCACTACAGTGATATTTTTATTTTCGCCGATTTGTTTGCAGACAAATTCTGCAACAATAGGCCCAATGATATCTGCTACAAGGGTGTTTTTTTCATATTTGAGGGTATAAATAGCCTGTTTTATTTTCCCCTCATATATGTAAGGTGCTTTTATGGTGTCGAAAAATGGTCGCTTTTTTAAACATCGGCCACATAGATGATTTTCCCCGGAACCATTAAAGGGGATCCCGCATATCGGACAAAAGGGAGATGATATTCTATGGAAACCTGAATAGCAGTCTGAGCATAATCCCAACGTGTTATGCGTAGATATGAATCCATGGCAGAGGATACACCTTGGCGGGTATATGATATTTATGATGTTGTTAAAAATGCCCATGTCTGAGCAGTTCAAGATTTTTATAAGATCCTTTTACCATGAAAACACACAAAACCATATTAAAAAACCAGTCTGTATTTTCATATCCGTGGGTGGCCAGGATATCCTGTCTGCGCCTGTCTGCGCCTGTCTGCGTGCGTTGGCGCACAGGCAGGTTTGGATCCGGCTATGCCGGTTTAGCATCCCAATATACACGAACTATAAGCGGTCTACAAATAGATTTGGGCACTATTGATACGCAAAAAGTAAAACTAATGGCTAAGTAAAAATCCTTCTACTGCGGTTTGCCCACCTTTTGTTGAGCTGATACGAAAAACGGATACTTTTACATATGTAAGCTACTTACGCAGACGAATATTTTTGGGGGTTACCTCCATTAATTCGTCATCATTGATATATGATATACATTCTTCAAGGCTCATTTGAGTCGGAGGTGTAAGAATTACGTTTTCATCTGATCCTGATGCCCGCATATTTGTCAGTTTTTTCCCCTTTGCCGGGTTCACTACCATGTCTTGGGGTCTGCAGTGTTCACCTATTATCTGGCCTGCATAGACCTTTACTCCCGGTCCGTAAAAGAGTTTTCCGCGATCCTGGAGATTAAACAGGGCATAGGCCACTGTTGTACATGTCTCCTTGACGATCATTACACCCTTGTTACGTGTAGTTATGTCTCCTGCAAACGGGCCATATTCGAGAAAAATATGATTCATTATACCCGTTCCCTTGGTATCAGTCAAAAATTCGGATCTGAATCCAAGCAGACCGCGTGTAGGAATCTTGTAAATGAGTCGGGTTGTGTTGTTGTTTTGGTCCATTTTCACAAGCTTGCCTTTACGTTTGCCCAGTTTTTCAATAACAGTGCCCATGTAATCACTGTTTACATCTATTGTAAGCTCTTCATATGGTTCCATCAGCCTGCCATCGATTTTTTTCATAATAACCTGTGGCCTTGTGACTTCGAACTCGTATCCCTCCCGTCTCATCTTTTCTATCAGTATTGACAGGTGGAGTTCTCCCCTGCCAGAGACCTTGAAGCCTCTCCCGTTTTCCAGCTCTTCCACAATAAGGGAGGGGTCGGAAAGCGCCTCCCTTTTTAGACGTTCCGTAAGATGTTTTGATGTGGAGAACTTTCCTTCTGTGCCTGCAAAAGGAGAATTGTTTGGAAGAAAGTTGGTGGAAATTGTGGCCGGATCAATCTGCATTGGAGGAAGGGGTCTTGGATCATCGGGATCGGTGTAAGTTACTCCGAGAGTAACATCATCCATTCCTGCAACTGCTACTATCTCTCCAACACCTGCAATATCCGTGGGAACCTTCCTGTTTCCCTCAAATGTGTAGACCTTGCTTATACGGGCAGGGACCAATGTCCCATCACGTTTTGCCACTGCTATGTTTTTATTAATATTTAATGTCCCCCCGGTTATCTTGCCAACACCGAGGCGTCCGAGATATGAGGAATACTCTATAGAACTTACCAGCATCTGGAGTGGTGCATCAGGGTCACCTTCTGGTGCGGGTATGTATGAGATTATTTTTTCAAATAAATCCTCCATGGATTTTTTTTCTCCTGTCTCCTCAGAGAGTATGTATCCTTCCTTGGCAGAGGTAAAAATGACCGGAAAATCCAATATTTGATCCGGTGCGTTTAATTCTACAAACAGATCAAATACCTGATCCACTGCCCATTCCGGGCGGGCGGCAGGCTTGTCTATCTTGTTGATTACCACTATTGTGGGCAGGTTGAGGGCGAGTGACTTTTTCAGTACAAAATAGGTTTGAGGCATGGGCCCTTCCTGGGCATCAACGAGGAGAAGGACGCCGTCTGCCATTTTCAGTACCCTTTCTACCTGTCCACCGAAGTCTGCATGCCCGGGGGTATCAATTATATTTATCTTGTATCCGCTGTAACGGAAGGATGCGTTTTTAGAGGTAATGGTAATACCCCTTTCCCGTTCCAGATCCATGGAATCCATAAAGCGTTCGGCAATGTGCTGGTTTTCTCTAAACATTCCAGCCTGTTTGAACATCTGATCTACCAAGGTGGTCTTTCCATGATCTACGTGGGCAATAATTGCAATATTTCTTATTTTTTCCTTATTCATATTTTTTTGATTTCCTCGATGTTATGAAAATATATTTTTTTCCAGAGTCCTATACAGTTAAAGCGGGTTCCCAATGGGTGTAAAGAATTGGAAACCCTGCTGTGTCCTGGATTTGTGGATGGAGACTTTTTACGACGCCATCATTATTGATGCAGATAGCCCCACTGCAATAAACGGTTATAGGCATATTGGGCAAATTTTCCGGTGTTTACCTGCTGCAGATAACGGTAGTAGTATCTTGCGGCCTCATTGTATTTGCCCATGCCTTCCAATGCATACCCTTTGAAAAAAATAATGGTGGGATTCCCAGGCAGGATTCTTTCATTCCGGTCAAGGTCATTGTAAGCGTCTTTGTATCTTTTTAACTGTAATTCAGTATAGCCGCTTATAAAATAGGCCTGGGCCTCCTGGGGATAGACCTTTTTGGCCATTTTTGCATATGGCAGGGCCAATCGCGGCTCTTCCCTTATTAGATGCAGTTTTGCCATCATCAAAAGGCCTGCGTAATCCCGGGGCATTTCTTTGAGTGCGCGTATGAACATGGACTCAGCCTTTACATATTGTTTTTTGGCAGTATACTCCTGTCCCTGCTGCAGCTCTTTTATAGCATGTTTTTTGCGTCGCAGGTCAACGGTGTGAGACATAAAACCTTTGCGGTAAAATCCCAGGTTGGTGGTATTAGAGTACCTGGTTCGTGCCCGTTTAAGGGCTGTTTCATAGCGTTCTTCACTCATGGGATGGTCTGCAAAGAGTGTTTCGGCGATCCCTCCTTTGTGGTGTGAGTGTCGCCTTAATATATCCATTACTTCTACCATCCCATAGGGATTATATCCTGCCTTAACCATATATTCCATGCCAAGTTTATCTGCCTCGCGTTCATCCTCACGACTGTATGAAGCAAGGAAAATACTCTTACCAAACATGCCGAGCTGGGAGGCAAGGTCTCCGTATCCTTCGGATGCAGCCAACAGTGAAGCACCTGTTACCACGACTTGACTGATTATATTGACTGTCATCTGTTGTGCTGTATGACGTGCATTTACATGCCCTAGTTCATGCCCTATGATTGCTGCCAACTGGGCCTCATTTTCAAGCTCTATAAGCATCCCCCGTGTTATTGCTATACTTCCACCAGGAAAGGCATAGGCGTTCATGTGTACCGCATTGACGCCTCTGAAGGAATAGAGCATGTTGGGACGATGGGTATGGCGCGCAATTTTCAGGCCTGTCCTGTTAATGTACCTGTTAAGGGCCTTGTTCTGCAATGGCCCGTAATCGGCTGAAAACTGCATGGGAGCATATTTTCTGTCTATCTCGACATCTCTTTCTTCCGGAACAAGCATAAGCTGCGGTTTGCCTGTAACCGGATTTACGGCACACCCTGTGGCAAATCCTGCTGCAGTTATGCTGAAGAGTTTGAGGAAATGCCTGCGATCCATTGGCCGTGGTGTATGATCAGTTTCCATTTTTTGGTATCTTATTGTCTATTGATGTTCTTTTCTGAGCAGATCGTTAACTGTCTTGACAGGATTGAATGTGATAAGAGGAACCTCTACAAAGACGGTATTCCAGTATGCCATTCCTCCATTCCACAGGCCGGGCAATTCAAGTGCCTTCAGATCCCTGCCTTCTTTTGATTTCTGCGAAATTAATACCGCCCGACTGTCAACGTACTTTTTAAGGTCAAAAGGCTTACCCTGCCAGTTTTTGATACTGCAGGCAATATCTACGGGATTGAAATGGGTTGATGAGGCAAGTATCTTTTGCTGTTCCTCGGAAAAGGGAGAGACCTGAGCACCTTCTACTATCTGAATGGAGATGCTCCCATTGTCTTCAACCCAGAAAGGACCCCCTCCAGGTTCTCCTACATTTTTTACCATGCCGCAGACCCGTAAGGGACGATTCAGCTTTTCAAGGATGATATCCCTTTTTTCTTCCAATGTCAGGTCGTTGCCTGGTTCAGGAAGGACGGAGAGTTCCGTTCTTATAAATTCTGCGGCTTCATTCAGAATAACTTTGTCTATGTTATCTGTTTTTAATTTTTTTATATAATAAAATATCTTCTGCTGTGTCTGTATCAGTTTTCCTCCAAGGATATGTTTCCATAAGAATATGTTATGCTTGAGTCTATCCGGCACTACATTGTCTATGTTTTTGATAAAAATGATATCCTTGTCAATGCTGTTCAGATTTTCAATAAGGGCACCGTGACCGCTTGGTCTGAAGAGCAGGGAACCATCATCTAACCTGAATGGCCTGTTATCCATATCTACGGCAATTGTATCTGTTTGTTTTTTCTGTATGGAAAAGCTCACATCGAGCCTCATTTCAAATAGTTTTTCATAGTATTCCTGTATTTCGTCTAACAACCGGTGAAATTTTTCCATATGTTCAGGAGATACGGTAAAGTGTAAACAGCTTTGTTTGCGCTTATCCTTTATATACCCTGATGATTCAGCAAGGTGTTCTTCAAAGGCCGTCCTTGCTCTGTCTCTGTAGCGATGAAATTTGATCAATCCCTTTGGAAGATTTGCATACCCAAGCCCTTTTTCCGTTATAAAAAAGTCGATAATCTGTTTGAATTCTCCTGTCTTAATAAGGGCGTCCATATCAAGGCCGTTTTTTGACATTACTGAATCTATGTCTTCTATGAATGGAAATTTGTAAATGCCATCCATGAACTCAAGTATGTATTGTGCCTCTTTGTCTCCGCTTTTTGCAGTTGATTCTATATCATATCTGTTTATTTCCCTGTACTTGTTGTTAAATTTGATCAATGTCCGGAACATGCGGCTGGCTGCTCCTGATGCAGGCACAAACTTGATTATCTCCATTTCTGGAGCATATCTGTTGTAAATATCTTTCAGTTTTTTTTGTTCCTCCTCATCAAAAACTTTTATTCCGTCATTTACAGTACAGGGCCGTATCAGTTTTACATAAGGCGCTCCTTTTTTAAACATCTCTATCTGAGACAGGACATCTTTTAAGGTTATCCCCATTTCATTAATCTGTTTGATATCTCTGTCGGTAAATGATGGTGCATGCATTATAGGATCCTCCCTGTTTCGTCTTGTTTTTCGTCTCTTGTCTTTTTGTGCAACAGGTAAAACATCAACTTGACTTTATCCTGTCAAGATTTTACCTTGAAAGTCAGCTTTAACGGGTGTAATGATCTTTGAAAATGAGAACCCGTCTTTATTCAGTGCAGATCGGGCCCTCAGGGAGAGCGAAGGACTGAACACCGTATAATACCTGAAAACTGATCTGTTTTCCATTTATAAAAGATATAGGATACATAGAGGTTTTACATAACGTTCCCTGTTCTTTGGTTCTGTGCCTGCCTTACGGCAGACAGGACATGCTCAGATTTTACCGTGAAGGTATATCGCACTGAAAGGCCAGGCTGTATTTTCATGAAAATGCTGTAAAAATTTTAATGCCGGAAAAGATGCAGACAGTGGCAAATCTTTTAAGCCAGGTAGGTTTCAAAAATCAGGTTGATGCATTTGTCCTCAGTATGAACAGGGCTGCTGAAAAAGCGGTTCCTGAGGCAGTTCCACTCTTTGTTGACGCGATAAAGCATATGACAATCAGCGATGCTGTAAAAATCCTTAAGGGGGGAGATACTAGAAAAAAGGATAAGGAGAGATCCTGCGGGCAAGGGTAACTCATCTTTTAAAAACAGTGTTTGGATCAAACTGATTTTATGCCCGTTTTTTATGTTTTATGAACCTGTAAAAAGTCCGTCGCAAAAACCTTGAACACAATATATTGCGAGACTTAGCAAAATCCCCCTGTATGTTGAGGTCAATTCTCTGATTTTCGACTTTTTACGACGCCATCATGTTTAAACCCATAAAATGGAGGATATTAAGGTCATGGGTTTGGAAAAGGTTGTTTTTTTTGAGCCATACCCCTTTGTTACAGGGCAGAAAATACATATAAAAAATGGACCGAGAAAGGGAGACTGGGAAGTCATAGGAGTTAGTGACCGGAAGGTCAGGTTACGCTGTCCCGTATCTTTGAGGGAGTTTGAGTGGGATCACTTTTGTTATAAAACAGAAGAGAAAGACGGCGTTAAATGGCCTGACGATGGAGAATAGGTAATTCTCTGTCAACAGATTAATTTTGATGGCGTTGTAAAAGGTCTCCATATTTGAAAATAGTTTATGCAGGTTTTAGGTTTGAGCATTGGGTAAACAGGTTATCGATGTGTTTAATAAAAAACTTATAAGTATAACAGAAAAAATCATTAATAACAGGAAGTTTTCTCCCTCTTACGATGATATGGTAAGCCTTACGGGAGAGGATGTGTATGAGATCTTGATATGTGCAAACAAGATCAGAGAACGCTATAAGGGGCAGGGCACCTTTACCTGTTCAATAATAAATGCCAAGTCAGGATCCTGTTCCCAGGACTGTGCCTTTTGTGCCCAGTCTGCCTATAATAAAACAGGCGCTGTAACATACCCCCTTATGAATGAAGCAGATATTGTAAGCAGGGCGGTTGACATGTACAACGCCGGCGCCGACAGGTTTTCCATGGTTACAAGCGGTTATATGTTGAAAGACAGGGAGATAGATACCATATGCAGGGCCACTGAAAAGATCAGGCAAAAAACGCCCCTTAAGGTATGCACCTCATTGGGTATGTTGACTGAATCCCTGGCACGCAGACTTAAGGAAAGCGGGGTGGATACCTATCATCATAACCTGGAGACTGCGAGATCGTATTTTGCCAAAATATGCACTACGCATGACTATGATGAGGATATAGCAACAGTCAGGATAGCAGGCTCCGCTGGGTTAAGGACATGTTCAGGGGGAATACTGGGGCTTGGCGAGACATGGGAACAGCGTATGGAACTGGCCTTTACCCTGAAGGAGATGGATGTGGACTCCATTCCTGTCAATTTTCTGAACCCTATACCCGGAACCAGAATGGAGACAAGATCATTGCTTCCTCCCATGGAGGCAATAAAATCAATTGCCCTTTTCCGCATGATAAATCCGGATAAGGATATTACCATCTGTGGTGGCAGAGAGGTTGTGCTTAAGGATTTTCAGTCCTGGATCTTTTTGGCCGGTGCTAATGGCATTATGATAGGGGATTATCTTACGACCAAGGGACGGAATGCAGGTATGGACATGGAGATGATCCGGCAGATGGGACTTAAACCGGCCTGACTGCAAGATATCATGGCTATTTCCGGATATGAAAATACATCCTGGTTTTTCAGCACGGCTTTGTATGTTTTTACGGTAAAATAACAGCTTCAATAAGGGGATAGGGGCGTTTTCTCTTTGAGAGGGTTATCTACTTTACGGGTTTATCAGAGATGGATACAGCAAAAATGTCAAGAAAAGAGATAGATGCATTGGAAAAAGACGATGTCAGGTATATCTGGCATCCCTTTACACAGATGAAAGAGTATGCAGAGGAAAAACCTCTTATTATCAAAGAGGGCAGGGGCTGCATTGTTAAGGACACTTATGGCCGTGAGTATATAGATGGTGTTGCATCCCTGTGGACCAATGTTCATGGCCACAGAAAACCTGAGATAGATGAGGCGATCAAAAGGCAGGTGGATATGATATCTCATTCCACCCTTCTCGGGTTGTCCAATATCCCTGTAATAGAATGTGCAAGGGAGCTGGTAAAGATTACACCTGAAGGACTCAACAAGGTCTTTTTTTCTGATAGTGGTTCCACCTCTGTTGAGATTGCCCTTAAAATGGCCTTTCAGTTTCATCGACAGGCTCCTGACGGGGATCCGAAACGTACCAAATTTATGTGTCTTACCAATGGCTATCATGGAGATACCCTTGGCGCTGTCAGTGTCGGTGGAATAGACCTGTTTCATGAGATATACAGACCACTGCTGTTCGATACCATAAAGGCGGAGTCGCCATACTGCTACCGGTGTCCGTTCTCCCTGTCTTTTCCTTCATGCGGTTTTGAATGTCTTGGACAGATGGAACGGCTCATGGAAGAGCATGCCCACGAAACAGCCGCACTGATTATGGAACCTATGGTCCAGGGAGCGGGAGGAATCATTGTTCATCCTGCCGGTTATCTGAAGAGGGTAAGGGAGTTGTGCGACAGGTTTGATATTATAATGATAGCTGATGAGGTTGCGGTTGGTTTTGGAAAGACCGGCAGGATGTTCGGATGTGAAAATGAAGGTGTGCGTCCTGATATTATGACACTTGGAAAGGGTATTACCGGAGGATATCTGCCTCTTGCAGCAACCGTTACCACGGAGAGGATCTATAACGGTTTTTTAGGCAATTATGATGACTTTAAGACCTTTTTTCATGGGCATACCTTTACGGGTAACCAGTTGGCCTGTTCTGCTGCCGTTGCAAGCATGAAACTCTTTGAGGAGGAAGACATCATAAATGGCCTTCAGGAGAAGATAGATTTTTTTGCAGACAGACTGAGGCCATTTTCATCTCTTGATCATGTTGGTGATGTGCGGCAGTGTGGTTTTATGGTAGGAATTGAGCTCGTGGCAGACAGGGATACAAAGGAGATGTTTCCTGCAGGAGAGAGGATAGGCCACCAGGTTATAATGGAGGCACGCAGGCATGGGCTGATTATCAGGCCTCTCGGCGATGTGATTGTTTTAATGCCGCCCCTTGCGATTAGTAAAGAAGAGATAGAAAAGATCTGTACAATAACCTATGAGTCAATCAGGAAGATTACGGAATGAACGATGTTGAATGAATATCTTCCTGTCAGACTGGTAGTTTCAGAAGATATCCCCATATTTTCTTTGACGTAGCATTTCAATAAAGGTTTCAATTCGCAGGGTGATCCGACTGTCTACGGGGCCTGGACGGTCTCCTTCAAGAGTCAGTACAGGAATATTTATCTCTTTTCGTATTATGATATCGTATATCTGCCTGTAACAAAATGTTTGTGTATAATGAATGAGCCCGTCTATGTTCCGCTCTTTTATTGCGGCCTGGATATCCCTTAATCTGCCGTTTATATCATAGGGATATGTATATGTGAGATACTGATCAACTATATTATTGCAATCAAACGGCATGCTGAACTGTCTCTGTACCTCGTTAAAGACAACACCTGCCCCAAGGGAATCAATCAATTCATAAAAACCGCTGAAAATGGGAGGAACCCCGAGATAACCCAGCTTGATATCCGGGGATTTTGGTTCTCTTGCCTCTGCCTCCCTAAGAAAGCTGTCTATTTCTTTCTCAAATGTGTCAGGATCACCGTTGAAATCTGAGCTTTGGACGAGAAACAGATGGTTTTCATATCCTGTGACCTTGCCTTTTTCCCATGTTAGCCTGTCAAGCCTTTTCAGCTTGTTTCTTATCTGTTTGAACCGTGACCATACGGCCTTGGTTTCCGGCCATGTTACCGAAAGACTTTTCTGCAGTTTTTCCATTTGCGCAATCAACCTGTCCCTGTTTTTGTCCTGTGGGTATTCAAAGGCCGTTACGTTTATACCAGCATGGTGCAACACCTCACTTAGTGCAATGGTGTTACTGCAGTCTCCGCCGGTGACTGCTATTACCTCTTTTATATCTTTTGCAAATACAACGGAATAGATGCCTTTGATCCATGAACAGATATTATGGGAAAAGCCGTGGACTTCTGCCCTTGAAACCAGGTTGTTGGGGGCGCTGTCTGTAATGAAGAGATTGTTTAGATCTACTGGTCGCACCCCGGCTGCAAACAGAATTTCTGCAGGGAGGGTAGCTGTTATTCCTACGATCCTGTTATGCATGGACATGGTGAAACCTGAGCCCGGGAAGTTCAAGGCAGGTAAGCTGGTTGCCGTATACAGCACCTGTGTCTATCCCTATCTTGTTTTTCTGTATGAAGGGGGATTTGAACCAGGTGTGACCGAAGATCACCCTCTTTCCAAAATCATAATCAGAATATATAAATTCGTCCCGTATCCATATCATGTCTTCCGTAGTCTGCTCCTCTATGGGTACACCCGGTCTGAAACCGGCATGGACCACATAATAATCTTCCAGTTCTATATAGGTTTTCAGCCTTTTGTAAAATGCCATATGATCTTCAGGAATGATCTGTTTACCTTCCCCTTGCATATGTGCCTTATAACTGGCAATGGTAATCCTGCCGCCGTTGTACATGTACATCTCCCTTCTTATGCCGTTAAGATAATCCATGAGCATGGCCTCATGGTTGCCAAGAAGGAAATCAACATGTCCTGATTGCCGGGCAAGACGGATAAGGTATTCTACCACGCCGTATGGGTCTTCTCCGCGGTCAATATAATCTCCTACAAATATCAGCCGATCCTTTTTTTTGTTCCATGCGATCTTATCCATCATCTGCCTGAGCATACCAAGGCAACCGTGAATGTCTCCTATAATTAGAGTTCTCTGTACAGGCATGTTAAAAAAAGGGCATCCGCATATGAAGAGATGTTAAAGTTTTATAAAGGGGAGTGCTATTCCCGACTGTTGCCGAATATCCTTAACAGCATCAGGAAAAGGTTTATGAAATCGAGATACAGGGACAGTGCGCCAAGAATAGCCCCCTTTCTGACAGTATCCCCGGACAGGCCTTCCGGTTGACTAATGGCCATGTTTTTCAATTTCTGTGTGTCATAGGCAGTCAATCCCACAAATACAATTACACCAATGTAGCTTATAATCATATCCATTGCACTGCTTTTGATAAAGATATTTGCAACGGAGGCAATGATGATACCTATCAGGCCCATGGCAAAAAAACCGCCTGCGGATGTCAGATCTCTTTTGGTGGTCCAGCCATACAGACTGCAGGCACCAAATGTACCTGCGCAGATGAAAAATACACTTGCAATTGATGTTTGGGTATAGGCAATGAATATGACGGAAAGGGTGATTCCGTTCAGGGCGGAATATATCACGAAAAGAGTTGTAGCAGTGCTGGCGCTCATTTTGGGGATCATCCCGCTTATCGTAAATACAAGACCCAGTTCTGCTACTATAAGCAGGATCAGGATGAGGGGATTCCCAAAAACAAGGCGCATTATAGACGGGCTTGTGGAAACGTAATAGGCAATAAAACCTGTGAGGGCAAGACCTATGGTCATCCAGTTATATACGCTTCTGACAAACTCGTTTACTTTTACTGCCATTGTGGGGCGTGCGGATGTAATATTATTCATGTTCGTTTTCCTCCTTGATAAGGTTTTTGGTGTTGGCTAAATAAATTAGGATAGCCTGTGGTAGAAGGACGTTTTTTCTGTGGATATTGAAGAATCAATAATATGTACCCCTAATTATAAGATTAAAAAATAAAACTTCAACTCAAATTAAGGTTTAGTTTTTGTTTTGATTTTGATAAGGACTAAATAAAAGGTCTCCTGTTTAGAAAAATAAAACAGGGGGAATGTCTGCCTGTTTTTATTTTCCGTAAAAATACACAAAACCGTGTTGAATGACCAGGCTGTATTTTCATATCCATGGGTGCCCGGGATATTTTTGAATCCAGTCATGCCGGTTTCGGTAAGAAGAACCTCTGGTGTGAGGATAACCATATGAAAGACTGTGAAGACATAATAAAAAGATTAAAAAAAAGGCAGCAGGAGGATGAAAAAAAGCTTAGGATACTCTTTGAAATCACAAGGATGGTTTCTTCCTTTCCTCATGTCAGCAATTTTCTGGATGCCATAGTTCGTTTTCTTGCAAGGGAGTACACATTTGATGCATGTGCAATTTTTCTGTGTGACACAGGTGGAAACCTTAAGCTTATGAGCAAGACCGGCATAAGCGATGAGTTTGTGGAAAAGGCGGTAAACAGCCCCGTTGTGAGGCAGTGTATGCATGATTGCCTTGTAAAAAGGGAAATAATAGTCAAAAATGATTTTGTATTTGAAGAGAGAACACCTTCAATGAAGGCAGAACAGCTTGAATCCTTTGCCGTTTCCCCTATTATGGCAGAAGAAAAAACCATGGGAGTACTTATTACTGCCTCAAGAAAAAAGGGATATTTTCATGAGCGTTATTTTGCTGCCTTCTTTATCGTGGTAAATCAGGTTGGTATGGCCATAAAGATAGCTCAGCTTTATGATAAAATTTTTTATTTCAGTCAGAATCTTGAAAAAATTGTCAATGAAAAGGCATTGCAGCTTGCAGAGGCCCATAAAAAACTTATGAGGGCAGAACGTCATGCTATTATTGGAAAAATGGCCGACAGGGTGGCACATGACCTTAGAAACTCATTAACGGTTATAGGTGGATTTGCCCATAGGTTAGAGAAAAAAATTCCTGAGACTGATCCTAACTACAGATATGTAAAAATAATTCTCGATGAAACTTCAAGGCTTGAGCAAAAGGTTGCCAGGATTATTGATATGAAAAATTCACGGGAGGGTAGCTGATTTTTGTCTGAAATCCACATGAACTGTTTTCAAAAAGGAAGTTATGTAGTATCAGCTCAGTAATTAGGGGGATAACAGCGAATGTACTATGGGGACAAGAGAATTTTTCTTCCGCTCCGGGTCTCCCGGGCTGGTCTCTTCAGTGACTTATCTGCGGGGGACACTGGCCCCCTCCGCATTCCCGGCACTCAACTATTAATCAGAAAATGGTTTGCCGAGAGGCTTGGGTCGCCTGATGAAGGACTATACTTTCTATAGGGTTTTTGGAGAGTTGAGTGCCGGGCTGCGGCTTCCCCCACTGATAAGTCACGAAGATACGGCGCCCTCCCGACAGTCGCGTCAGAAAAACCCTCTTGCCCCTAATTATTATTGAGCTATTACCGTAACTTCTCAATAAGTTGGGGCAATACAGTGTTCCCCCTCACCACAAGATATTGAGCTATTACGATTTTTTTGATGTTTTCAGTTTGTTACCGTGAAAAAACATAAAACCGTACTGAAAAAGCAGGCCGTATTTTTTTATCCGTGAATGGTCAGAATGTCTTGGATCCGGCCATGCCGGTTTTGGGATCAGTTTCTGTAGCTTGCTGTTGTCAGGCAGAAAACATTATGACTAACAGGAGACAAGATGTGAAGGTTCCCCTACTTGATTTAACGGAACAGTATAATGGGATTCGGGACGAGGTGATGTCTGCAGTTGTGGAACTGTTTGATTCTCAGCAGTTTATTCTCGGGCCAAAGGTGATGGAGCTGGAAAACAGGGTAGCTGATTACTGTGGCTGCAGGTATGCTGTTGGAGTATCCTCTGGTACGGATGCACTGTTGATTTCCTTGATGGCCATCGGTGTAAGTCATGGGGATATGGTTATTACAACTCCCTACACCTTTTTTTCTACAGCAGGAGTTATCGCAAGGCTCGGGGCATTGCCTGTCTTCGTTGATATTGATGATAAAACCTATAATATGGACCCTGCAAAACTTGCAGAAACCATATCGTCAATGAAGGAGAGCGATAGGGCACGTCTGAAGGCCATAATCCCCGTGCATCTTTTTGGGCAATGTGCCGATATGGAAGAAATAATTCGTGTGGGAGATTTGTATGATTTGCCCATAATCGAAGATGCCGCTCAGGCCATAGGGGCTGAGTATCAGTTTGAAGATGGCGAGGTTAAAAGGGCTGGGTCCATGGGGAAGTTCGGATGTTTTTCCTTTTTTCCTTCTAAAAATCTTGGAGGATTTGGGGATGGGGGAATGGTTACTACCAATGAAGAATCTGCCTATGATTTTTTGAAGAGAATGCGTGTTCATGGATCGGAGCCCAAATATTATCATTCGGTTGTGGGGGGGAATTTCAGACTGGATGCGTTGCAGGCGGCAGTGCTCTTGATAAAGATAAATTTTTTAGATGATTGGACCGAAAAAAGAAAAAATAATGCGGGGTACTACAGAAAGCTTTTTGGTGAAGTTTTGACAAATGAAATAGAATTACCTCTTGACAAAACGGTGAGGCATGTATATAATCAATTCATCATTAAAGTTGGAAACAGACGAGATGAACTTAAGAAGTTTCTCAATGATAATGATATTGGTTGCGAAATTTATTATCCTGTTCCATTGCATATGCAGAGTTGCTTCTCGTACCTGGGTTATAGACAAGACAGTTTCCCTGTGAGTGCAGAGGCGGCAATGACAACATTGGCTTTGCCTGTGTATCCTGAATTGACCAGGCAACAGATGGAATACGTGGTGGACAGGATATATTGTTTTTTTAAAAAAGATAAGAAAATATCTTGACAATTATTTTTCTTTTGATACAATTATTGTTTCAGTAATCAACGCTTATTTGAAACAGGCGCTGTGTTAAAAAGTTTTTTATTGTTTTTTTCTTGACAGCAGGTTTTTGTGTTGTTATAATAGTAAAATTCAAGTTTGCTCTTTGAAAACTGAATAGTGATGCCGTTTTAGGCCCTTAGTTATTTTTTTAAGGTTTTAAAATTAAAGATTAAACCTTCACTTTTAAGGTTTAGATATTTTAAGTGGAGAGTTTGATCCTGGCTCAGAATGAACGCTGGCGGCGTGCCTAACACATGCAAGTCGAACGAGAAACCCCGGGCTTGCTCGGGGGAGTAGAGTGGCGCACGGGTGAGTAACGTGTGGGTAACCTGTCCTTAAGTTGAGGATAACTTCGTGAAAACGGAGCTAATACTGAATATAGCCTCTTGGACTACGGTTCTTGAGGTGAAAGATGACCTCTTCAAGAAAGTTGTCGCTTAAGGAGGGGCTCGCATACCATTAGCTTGTTGGTGGGGTAATGGCCTACCAAGGCTACGATGGTTAGCTGGTCTGAGAGGATGATCAGCCACACTGGAACTGAAACACGGTCCAGACTCCTACGGGAGGCAGCAGTGAGG